>JAJRUI010000118.1 GCA_024277875.1 Deferrisomatales bacterium | reverse complement strand
GTAGGGGCCGCTGCCGGCCCGGATCCCGCACCGGTTCCCAGGTCCCCGGGCCCGGACGGGTCGCAAACCGTGCGGCGAGGGCGCCAGGCTGAAAAAAGGGCTGCACACGAAGTGCAGCCCTTTCAAGAATGGCGGGAGCGACGAGACTCGAACTCGCGACCTCCGACGTGACAGGCCGGCGTTCTAACCAACTGAACTACGCCCCCGCAAACACACGCGGGTAATGCAATGGTAGGCGGAACAGGGCTCGAACCTGCGACCTCCGGCTTGTAAGGCCGGCGCTCTCCCAGCTGAGCTATCCGCCTCCGAGCCGGTGGTACGGTTCTCTAGGACAGCTTGTCCTTGAGGGCCTTGCCGGCCTTGAACTTGGGCGCCTTGCCGCCCGGGATCTTGATCTCTTCACCCGTGCGGGGGTTGCGGCCCGTGCGGGCCTTGCGCTCGGTCACGCTGAACGTGCCGAACCCCACCAAGGTCACCTTGTCGCCCTGCCGGAGGCAGTCCGCGACGGTGTCGGTGAACGCTTCTACGAACCGCTTGGCAGCGGCCTTGGAGGTGTTCGCCTTCTCGGCCATGGCCTCGATGAGCTCAGCCTTCGTCACGGGGATCCTCCTTGCACAGGTCGTCGAACGAGCCAGCCTTATAACAATTCGAAAGAAACGGTGTCAAGTCCAATCCGGTCCGGAGGCCCATCTTTACTGGATCTGCGGGGCTTCCGAGCCGGAGCTGGGCGGCCGCTGGGGCAGCCCCAGGATGTCCTCCACCGTGCGCTCGTGGCGATGGGGCGTGGACCAGATCGCCTGGGGGTCGTCGATCTCCAGCGCCCGCTCCAGCACCTGGTCCATGTGGCTTACGTACACGAGACCCAGGTCCCGGAGCACGTTGCGGGGCAGGTCCAGGTCGACCACGTCCTTCTCGTTCTCGCCGGGCAGGAGCACGGTGAGCATCTGGCCCCGGTGGGCGGCCAGGAGCTTCTCCTTGACGCCGCCGATGGGCAGCACCTTGCCCCTCAGGGTGATCTCGCCGGTCATGGCCACGTCCCGGCGCACCGGGATGCCCGTGAGCGCGCTGGTGAGCGCGGTGGCCATGGTGATGCCCGCGGACGGGCCGTCCTTGGGGATCGCGCCCTCGGGCACGTGGATGTGGATGTCGATCTTCTGGTAGAAGTCCCGCTCCAGGCCCAGCCGGTGGGCCCGGCTGCGCACGTAGCTCACCGCGGCCCGGGCCGACTCCATCATCACGTCGCCGAGCTTGCCGGTGATCGTCAGGTTGCCCTTGCCCGGCAGCAGCACCACCTCGATCCCGAGCAGTTCGCCCCCGGTCTCGGTCCAGGCGAGGCCGGTGGCGTACCCCACCTCGCTCTTCTCCTCCCGGACGCCGTACTTGTACTTGGGCGCGCCCAGGTGCTTGCGCACCACGGACGGCGTGATCCGGTGGGCCCGGGCGCTGTCCTCGCCCTCGGTGACCACGGTCTTGGCCACCCGGCGGCACACCTTGGCGATCATCCGCTCCAGGGTGCGCACCCCGGCTTCCCGGGTGTACCGCTGGATGATCTCCAGCAGGCCCGGGTCGGTGAACCGGATGTGCTCGGGCTTGAGGCCGTTGGCCTCGACCTGCTTGGGCACCAGGTGGCGCTTGGCGATCTCGAGCTTCTCGAGTTCGGAGTAGCCCGCGATCTGGATCACCTCCATCCGGTCGCGCAGGGGCTCGGGGATGTTGGGCAGGTAGTTGGCCGTGGTGATGAACAGCACCCGGCTCAGGTCGTAGTCCAGGTCCAGGTAGTGGTCGCTGAACGTGTCGTTCTGCTCGGGATCGAGGACCTCCAGCAGGGCCGAGGACGGGTCGCCCCGGAAGTCCATGCTCATCTTGTCCACCTCGTCGAGCAGGAACACCGGGTTGGAACTCTTCGCCTTCTTGAGGCTCTGGAGGATCCGGCCGGGCATGGACCCGATGTAGGTCCGGCGGTGGCCCCGGATCTGGGCCTCGTCGCGCACGCCCCCCAGGCTCAGTCGCACGAAGTTGCGGCCCACCGCCCGGGCCACGGACTTGGCCAGGCTGGTCTTGCCCACCCCTGGCGGTCCCACGAAGCACAGGATCGGCGACTTGGTGGTGCCCACCAGCTTCAGCACGGCCAGGTACTCGAGGATCCGCTCCTTGACCTCCTTGAGGGCGTAGTGGTCCTCGTCGAGGATCCGCTGGGCCTCGGGGATGTCCACCTTGTCCTCGGTGACCTCGTTCCACGGCAGGTCGAGGATCCAGTCGATGTAGCTGCGGACCACCGTGGCCTCGGCCGACAGGGGCGACATCATCTTGAGGCGCTGGAGTTCCTTGCGGGCCTTCTCGCGCGCCTCGTCCGGCATGTCCTTCGCCTCGACCTTGGCGGCCAGCTCCCGGATCTCGCTCTGGTTGTCGTCGCTGTCGCCCAGCTCCTTCTGGATCGCTTTCATCTGCTCGTTGAGGTAGTACTCCTTCTGGGTCTTCTCCATCTGCTTCTTGACCCGCCGCTTGATCTTCTGCTCGAGCTCGAGCACCTCGGTCTCGCCCTTCATCAGGGCGTAGAGCTTCTCGAGGCGGGCCACGGGCTCCAGGAGTTCGAGGAGCGCCTGCTTCTCGGCGGTCTTGACGGACAGGTGGGAAGCAATCGTGTCGGCCAGCCGGCCCGGCTCGTCGATCGCCTCGGCCGACCCGGCCAGCTCGCTGGGCAGCTTGCGGTTGAGCTTGACGTACTTGGCGAACGCCTCGACCACGGTGCGCATGAGCGCCCGGGCCTCGGAGTCGGCCACCTCGGGCTCGGGCAGGTCCTCGGCCTGGGCCAGGAAGTACCGGTCCGTGGCCAGGTACGACTGGATGCGGGCCCGCTGCTTGCCCTCCACCAGCACCTTGACCGTACCGTCGGGCAGTTTGAGCAGCTGGATGATCGCCCCCACCGTGCCCGTGGTGTGGATGTCCTCGGGGCCGGGTTCGTTGACCCGGGCCTCCTTCTGGGCGGCGAGCAGGATGTCCCGGTCCCCGGCCATGGCCTCTTCGAGGGCTGCGATCGACTTGTCGCGGCCGACGAACAGGGGGATGACCATGTGGGGAAAGACCACGACGTCCCGCAGGGGGATCAGGGGCAGGATGCGGGTGGACGTTTCTCTGGAGTCGCTCATGGTGAAAGGACGGGCCGTCAGCCGGTGGTGCCGACGCGACCCGTGTCAGGTTCCTCGTAGCAGACGATGGGGGACTCACCCCGGTGGATGACGTCCTCGTTGATGATGACCTCGCGGATGCTCTTCTGGGTGGGGATGTCGTACATGATGTCGAGCATCACCGACTCGAGGATCGCCCGAAGGCCCCGGGCGCCGGTCTTGCGGCTGAGGGCTTCCTCGGCCACGGCCTCCAGGGAGTCGTCGGTGAACGTCAACTCGACGCCCTCCATCTCGAACAGCTTGCGGTACTGCTTGACCAGGGAGTTGCGCGGTTCGGTCAGGATTCGCACCAGGGCGCCCTTGTCCAACTCGCCCAGGGCCGCGTGGATCGGGAGCCGGCCCACGAACTCGGGGATCAACCCGAACTTGATCAGATCCTGGGGTTCCACCAGATCGAGGAGCCCCTCCCGCCGCTTCTCCTCCCGGCTGCGCACCTCCGAGCCGAACCCGATGTTCTTCTTGCCGATCCGGCGCTCCACCGTGTCTTCGAGGCCCACAAACGCGCCGCCGCAGATGAACAGGATGTCCTTGGTGTCGATCTTGATGTAGTCCTGCTGGGGGTGTTTGCGGCCGCCCTTGGGCGGCACGCTGGCCACCGTGCCCTCCAGGATCTTGAGCAGGGCCTGTTGCACGCCCTCGCCGCTCACGTCCCGGGTGATGCTGGGGCCTTCGGACTTCTTGGCGATCTTGTCGATCTCGTCGATGTACACGATCCCCTTGGCCGCCTTCTCCACGTCGTAGTCGGCGTTCTGGAGCAGACTGAGGATGATGTTCTCCACGTCCTCGCCCACGTACCCGGCCTCGGTCAGGCTGGTGGCGTCGGCCATGGCGAACGGCACCCGCAGCACCCGGGCCAGGCTCTGGGCCAGCAGGGTCTTGCCGCACCCGGTGGGCCCCACCAGGAGGATGTTGGACTTCTCCAGTTGCACGTCGTCCTGGGCGCGCGGGGGCGCGTAGATCCGCTTGTAGTGGTTGTACACCGCCACGGACAAAAGCTTTTTCGCCCGCTCCTGGCCGATCACGTAGTCGTCCAGGTACGCCTTGATCTCGGACGGCGGCGGCAGCCGTTCGCCCTGCTCCTCGGCCGGGACGGCCTCCTCGGCGATGATGTCGTTGCACAGGGTGATGCACTCGTCGCAGATGTAGGCCGTGGGCCCTGCGATCAGCTTGCGCACATCTTCCTGGCCCTTGCCGCAGAACGAGCAGTACAGGCCGCTTCCCTTGCCCTTCCTGGTGTTCACGTCCGTTCGACTCCTGGGAATGGAAAGCCCTTATTGGCCGGGGCGTTTCTCGATCACTTTGTCCACGATACCATACGCCACGGCCTGCTGGCCGTCCATGAAGAAGTCCCGCTCGGTGTCCGAGGCCACCACATCCAGGTCCTTGCCGGTGTGGCGGGCCAGGATCTGGTTGAGCCGCTCGCGCAACCGCAGGATCTCCTTGGCGTGGATGTCGATGTCCGTGGCCTGACCCTGGAACCCCCCGATCGGCTGGTGGATCATGATCCGGGAGTGGGGCAGGGTCCACCGCTTGCCCGGCGCGCCCGCCGCGAGGAGGAGCGCCCCCATGCTGGCCGCCTGGCCCAGGCACAGGGTGCACACGTCCGGCCGAACGTACTGCATGGTATCGTAGATCGCAAGACCGGCCGTGACCACCCCCCCGGGCGAGTTCACGTACAGGTAGATATCGGCCTCCGGGTCCTCGGACTCCAGGAAAAGAAGCTGGGCGATCACCACGTTGGCCACGGCGTCGTCCACGGCCGACCCCAGGAACACGATCCGGTCCTTCAGGAGCCGCGAATAGATGTCGTAGGAGCGCTCGCCCCGGCTGGTGCGCTCGACCACGAACGGGATCAGGGTGCTCATCGTGCCCCCTCCTCGTCGTCCAGGGCGCCGGGCGCGACCTCCTCCACCGAGGCCGTCTCGACCACCCGGTCGATCACCCGCCGCTCCAGCAGGGAGTCCCGCAGCCGGTCCAGCTGGTCGTTTTGCTCGAAGAACGCCCGCACCAGGCTCTCGGGGCGGCCGTCGGCCTCGGCGATCTCCCGGATCCGCTCGTCCACGTCGGCGTCGGTCACCTCGACCTCCAGGGTCGCGGCCAGGGCCTGGACCAGGAACGCCCACCGCACGGCCCGTTCGGCCGCCTCAGCCTGGCGCTCCATGAACGCGTTGGGGTCGAGCCCGATATCCTCCAGGTCCATGCCCCGCCGGGCCAGGTCCTGCCGGATCCGCTCCAGGCTGTGGGCCTGCTGGCGCTGGACCAGGCTGGGGGGCACCTCGAACGGGTTCGCGTCCAGCAGGGCGTCGATCACCCGTTCCCGGAACGCGCTGTCGGCCCGCCGCTGTTTTTCCCCCAGCAGCGCCTCCCGGGTCCGTTCCCGGAGTTCGTCCACGCTGTCGGCCCCGACCACCTCCTTGGCGAACTCGTCGTCGAGTTCCGGCAGCTTGCGGAGCTTCACCTCCTTGACCGTGACAGCGAACGCGGCCGCCTTGCCGGCCAGGTCCTCGCTCCGGTACCTCTCGGGAAACGTGACCTCGACGGTCCTCTCCTCGCCGGCCTTCGCGCCGAGCAGCCCCTCCTCGAACCCGGGCACGAACATTCCCGCGCCGATCACGACCGGCCGGTCCTGGCCCGAGCCGCCCTCGAACCCCTCGCCGCCGATCGAGCCCTCGTAATCCACCACCACCATGTCCCCCGACGCCACCTCGTGGTCGTCCGGGGCCGGCTCGAAGGTGGCGTGCTCGCCCAGCAGCCGTTCGAGATGCTGCTCCACCTCGTCGTCCGACACCTCGACCCGCTCCTTCTTCAACGAGAGCCCGTCGTACTCCCGGGGCTCCACCGTGGGCCGGACCTCCACCACGGCGGTGTAGGACAGGCCGTCCTCTTCCGAGGCGGACTGGAGTTGGATCTCGGCGTCGGCCACGGGCACGATGTCCTCGTCCCGAAGGACCTGCTGATAGGTCTTCTGGATCACCCGGCTCCACACATCCGACCGCACCCGGTCCCCGTAGAGCTTTTTGACCATGGACAGGGGCGCCTTGCCCTTGCGGAACCCGGCGATCGTGGCGGTGCGGCGCAGGTCCCGGTACGCGGCGTCTTCCTCTTTTGCGATCTCTTCGGCGGGCACCTCGATCGACAGACGGGTCTTGACGGGACTGATCGATTCCACCTGGGCTTTCATGGTTTGGGTCTCCTCGGTGTTCGAACGACGGCCGGCCCGTACCCGGGGCGCGTCGATCCGTTCGGGACGGGAAAGGGGGGCGGGCAGGTCGGCACGGCAGTCGAGTGGTGCGAGAGGGGGGACTCGAACCCCCACGGTGTCACCCGCTGGATCCTAAGTCCAGTGCGTCTGCCAGTTCCGCCACTCTCGCACGGGATCGGTCCGGAACGCCCCCCGGCAGACGACGCTCGAGCAGGCAGGCCCCTGCAGTCTACCCTGTCCCTCCCCGGGAGGCATACGAAAACGGGCGCCGCCCGTTCCGGGGGGCGCCCGGCCTGTTTGTGGTGGTGAGCCGTCAGGGACTCGAACCCCGAACCCGCTGATTAAGAGTCAGCTGCTCTACCAGTTGAGCTAACGGCCCACACGCTCGGCTGAGCAGACGCGGACGATACCCGAACCGGCCGGAGGCTGTCAACCCTGCGCACGCAGGGGAAAAAGCTAAAGTCCACCCCCCGCCGGGTCGATCGGGGATCCACGAGGAGGAACCATGCCCCAGAAGAGACGTCGCACCCGCGTGGTCGCACAGAAGGACGCCACCCTGTGCTGGTCGGAGGAAAGCCGTCCGTGCCGGATCGAGAACCTGAGCCTGAAAGGGTGCCTCGTCTCCGGGGCGGCCGCCCCCTTTCCCTGCGCCGGCCAACCCGTGACCGTCCGGATCCACCTCGAGCCGGGCGAGCCGTCCCTGGACGTGGAGGTCCGGGGCCGGGTGGTGCGCTACGACGGACCCCACGTGGCCGTGGACTTCACCGAGGTTCCGGCCGAGAACTTCCCCGACCTGTTCCGGCTCGTCCAGTACAACGCGCCCGATCCCGAGAGCATCGAGGGCGAGCTCACGTCGTCGGCGTTCGGCTCCCGCCCCGACGACGGCTGACCCCCGGCCGGGGTCACGACTTCCTGTTGAACAACGCGTCCAGCTGGGCCTTGGCCCGGGCCCGGGGATCGTCCCCGCCTGCGGCCGGCCCGCCCCCCCGGGGCCGGAACAGGTCGCAGAAGTTGGCCCGCTCCTTGTCCAGCACCCGCTCGGCCTGGGGCTCCCGGCAGTCGTTGTACTGGCCCGGCGCGTAGAACGCGCACTGGACGCAGGCACGCAGGTCCGCGCCGCACCCCGGGCATGTGTCCCGGCGGGAGACCGGGGCCGCGTCCACCACGCGGCCGCACCGGGCGCAGGTCATGCCACCGCTCCCGGGAACCGGTCCAGGACACGGCTCCGGCCGGACGACCGGGCGCGGAACCGTTCGGGAAACGCGGGGTGGGACAGGTACGGTTCCAGGTTCCGGCGCAGCCGGGCCGCAGCCTCCCGCAGCACCGCGTCCACCGCGTCGGGGGCCACCCCGATCCGCTCCAGCTGGTGTTCGTACGGCCGGTCCGAGCCCGGCACCCGGGCGCGAAGCCGCACCCGGGCGTGGAGCAGGTTTTCGAACCCGTACGGCGCGGCCTCGCCCCACACCTCGGCGACCACCCCGTTGGGCGCCTCGAACCGGTCGAGGAGTTCGCGCCCGCTTACGGTTCGGGAACGATCTCGGTCCATCCGTACGGGTCCTCGGCCTCCCCCCACTGGATCGCGGTGAGGCGCTCGTACAGCCTGGCGGTCACCGGGCCGGCCTGGCCGTCCTCGGCGTACACGTACTCCCGGCCGCGGTAGGTGATCGACTCCACCGGCGTGATCACCGCGGCCGTGCCCAGGCACCCGGCCTCGTCGAACGTACCGAGCTCGTCCACGGCCACGGGCCGCTCCTCCACGGCGAGCCCCATGTCCCGGGCCAGCCGGCGCACGCTCTTGTTGGTGATGCTGTGCAGGATCGACGGGCTGGTGGGGGTCACGTAGGTGTCGCCCTTGATCGCGTAGAAGTTGGACGAGCCCGACTCGTCGATGTACCGCTTCTCCCGGGCGTCCAGGTACAGGACCTCGGCGTACCCCCGCTCCTTGGCGCCGATGGTGGCCCGCAGGCCGGCGGCGTAGTTGCCGCCGCACTTCACGTCGCCCACGCCCCCGGGAGCAGCCCGGTCGATCTCCTCCTCCACCACCAACTTCACCGCCTGGAACCCGGCCTTGTAGTACGGCCCCACCGGGGTCACGAACGTGAGAAACAGGTACTCGCCGCTCGGCTTGACCCCGACCTCGGCGCCCGCCCCGAGCAGGAACGGCCGCACGTACAGGCTGGCCCCGCTGCCGTAGGGGGGCACGAACCGCCGGTTCGCCCGGACCACCCGGTGCACCGCCTCCCGAAACAGGTCCACGGGCACGGGTTCCATCAGGAGCTTGCCGGCCGAGTGCTGAAACCGCTTGGCGTTCTCGTCCAGCCGGAACGTCTGGATCCGGCCGTCGGGGCGCTCGAACACCTTGAGCCCCTCGAAGATCTCCTGGCCGTAGTGCAGACAGGTGCTCGCCATGTGGAGGGACACGGTCTCGTCCGGGGTCAGTTCCCCGTCGTCCCACCGGCCGTCCCGGAACCGGTACCGGATGTTGGCGTCGGTCTTGACGTAGGCGAACGGCAGGTTGGCAAAATCCAGGTCAGCGCGCTCCATGGGATCCTCCCGGCTGGCAGGGGCTGCTCGGTCGGTCTTGTGAAGACGGACGGCCGCAAAGGGCGGCATCATAGCGCCGGGCTTCCGGCGACCGCAACCGCCCGGTGACGGATCAGTCGTCCCCGGACGGCGACCGCTTCTCCTTGAACCCGATCCGGTGGAACGGGTTGACCACGCTGGTCACCGTGTTGGTCAGGTGGGCGCTGATTCTCTTCAGGTACCGGGCGTACAGGGCCAGGGCCACCGCCTCCCCCGGGTTCAGGTCGGGGTGCTGGTTGCCCAGGATCTCGGTCACCACCCGGTCGCAGTTGCGGCCCACCTCGGCCCGGTAGGTGCGCATCAGGGCACGGGCGCCCTCTATGTCGTGGGTCCGGAGCACCTCGATCGTCTGGTCGAACCGGTGCTTGATCTCCCGCTCCACCTCGCCCAGCAGGTCGTCGAACGGGGACTGGGCCAGGCGGCGGGGGTGGTGCTCGGCCAGCTTCAGGATGTTCTTGCAGTAGTCTCCCACCCGCTCGATGTCGATCACCACCGACACCAGCACCATGCCGCTGGGCAGCTCGCTGGCCCCTTCCACGACGCAGTGGGTCATGACCTTGCGTCGGACCTCGCGCTCGTACTTGTTGACCTTCTTGTCGAGCTTGCGGATGTCCTCGTTGAGCGCCGCGTCATCGCTCTCCCGGAGCACCCGGATCGCCTCCAGGAACATGCGCCGGTCGATCTCGAGCATCTCGAACGACTCGCTCCACGCCTGGTCGAGCAGACTGTTGGACTTCCACGCCTTGATGATCTGTTTCCACATGGCTACCGGCTCGCGTAAAGGAGGATCAGGGGTACGAGGAAGAATACCACGATCACGTACAGGATCGGGATCCAGCGCGCCTGGACCGCCTTGGCCGCCAGGGCCTCGGCCAGCTGCATCGGCAGCCGCCGGAGGGGCGGCACCGGCGTGATCACGACGATCCCGCAAACGTTGAACAGGAAGTGGGACAGGGCCACGGTAATCGCAGCCAGGAAGTGGTCTGGCACGGCCAGGGCGGCCAGGATCGCGGTCACCGTGGTGCCGATGTTCGCACCCAGGGTGTACGGGTAGATCTGGGCGAGGTTGAGCAGGCCGGCCCCGGCCAGGGGCACCACCAGGGACGTGGTGATCGAGCTGCTCTGGACCATCACCGTCAGGCCGATCCCCACCACGAACGCGAGCTGGGGCGTGCGGAACACGGTACGCTCGAAGAACGTGCTGGCCCGGGACATGACCATGCCCTTCAAGAGCACGGTGATGTACTTGAGGGCGAAAAACAGCAGCACCGCGGCCACCACCAGCACCAGCGCCGCGTGGAGCGCCGTGGAGTCCACCGGCGCGCCCAGGAGCTTGACCAGCCCCTTGACCGCCGGCTTGACCACGACCTTCACCGGGCTGTGGAACTTCACGTCCGCACCGCCGGTGAGCAGCCCGGCCAGCCCGCCGGCCAGCCGGCCGAGGAAGTTGGTGAAGTACTGGAGCGGGAACAGGACGGTCACCGCGATCAGGTTGAAGAAGTCGTGCACGGTGGACGCGGCGAACGCCCGGCGGAACTCGGTGGACCGGCCGATGTGGCCCAGGGACACCAGGGTGTTGGTGACGCTGGTGCCGATGTTGGCGCCCATGATGATCGGGATGGCCGTGGCCACCGGCATGCCGCCGGCCACCAGCCCCACCACGATCGACGTGGTGGTGGACGAACTCTGCACCAGGGAGGTGGCCAGGATGCCGATGAACAGGCCGGCCAGGGGGTTCGAGGCGAACCCGAAGATCTCCCGGGCGGCCTCCTTGCCGAGCAGCTTGAACGACGCTCCGACCATGCCGATGCTGACGAGGAACAGGTACAGCAGGGCGAGGACGCCGACCGGCACCAGGAACCGTCGAAGGGTGGTTTTCACGGGGGATCGTCCTGTCCCGGGGAAGGGGCGGCCGTGGATTCCGGCGCGAGACGATACGCGATCCGGCCGGGGAAATCTATCAGGGAAAAGATTCAAGGTTCAAGGCGCAAGGTCCAGGGGATGCCTCGAACCTTGAACCTTGAACCCGCGCCGGCGGGGCCAGGGGCCCCGCCGGCGGAGAGCATCAGCAGTCGAAGTACAGCGCGAACTCCCACGGGGTGGGCCGCATGCGCATGGTGTCGATCTCGGCCTCGCGCTTGTAGTCGAGCCACATCTGCACAGCGTCCTCGGTGAACACGTCGCCCCGCAGCAGGAATTCGTGGTCGGCCTCCAGCGCGTCCAGGGCCTCTTCCAGGGAGCCGGGCGTGGACGGCACGCCGGCCAGTTCCTCGGGGCTCAGGCCGTAGATGTCCTTGTCCAGGGGCTCGCCCGGATCGATCTGGTTCTCGATGCCGTCGATGCCGGCCATCAGCATGGCCGCGAACGCCAGGTACCCGTTGCAGGACGGGTCCGGGGTGCGGTACTCGATCCGCTTGGCCTTGGGGCTCATCGAGTACATCGGGATCCGCACGGCAGCCGACCGGTTCCGGCTGGAATAGGCCAGGTTGACCGGCGCCTCGAAACCGGGCACCAGCCTGCGGTACGAGTTGGTGGACGGGTTGCAGATCGCGCACAGGGCCGGGGCGTGCTTCAGGATCCCGCCGATGTACCACAGGGCCATCTGGCTCATGCCCGCGTACTTGTCGCCGGCGAACAGGTTCTCGCCGTCCTTCCAGATCGACTGGTGGGTGTGCATACCGGTGCCGTTGTCCTCGAACAGGGGCTTGGGCATGAACGTGAGGGTCTTTCCGTTGCGGCGGGCCACGTTCTTCAGAACGTACTTGAACCACTGGAGGTTGTCCCCCTGCTGGACCAGGGGCGCGTACTTCACGTCGATCTCGCCCTGGCCGCCGGTGGCCACCTCGTGGTGCTGGAGCTCCACCTGGATGCCGAGCTTCATCAGCTCGAGCACCATCTGGTTGCGCAGGTCGTTGAGGCTGTCGGTGGGCGGCGCCGGGAAGTACCCCTCCTTGTACCGGGGCTTGTAGGCCAGGTTGGGCTGCTCGTCGCGGCCGGTGTTCCACTGGCCCTCGTCCGAGTCCACGAAGTAGAACGCGCTGTTGCGGGTCTGGTCGAACCGCACGTCGTCGAAGATGAAGAACTCCGCCTCGGGCCCGAAGTAGGCCGTGTCACCGAGGCCCGAACTCTTCAGGTACGCCTCGGCCTTCTGGGCGATGTACCGGGGATCCCGGGAGTAGGGTTCCCGGGTGATCGGGTCGAAGATGTTCCCGATGATCGACAGGGTGCGGTCCCGGGGAAACGGGTCGATCCGGGCCGTGGCCGGGTCGGGGATCACCAGCATGTCCGAGGCGTGGATCGGCTGCCACCCCCGGATCGACGAGCCGTCGAACCCCATGCCGTCCTCGAACGCGGACGCGTCGAACTCCTGGATCGGCAGGGTGAAGTGCTGCCACAACCCGACGAAGTCCAGGAACTTGACGTCCACGAAAACGCACTCGTTTTCCTTGGCGAACTGCAGCACTGCCTTGGCATCCATCGGCGATCCTCCTTCTGTGTGTCGTTGTGCGGGGAACCGGCGCCGGCCGGACCGCCCGCGCCGTGGGTCGGCAACCAGCTAGCAACTCGCGTGCCACGACCGGGCCGGGCCCGCGGGCGTTTTCCGGAAAATCGAGTACAGCATTGTTGGTCGTGAAAAAGTGAACTACAATATCGTCCCACTCCGCCCGCCGTCCCCCCCCCGGGAGACCGCCCATGACCACGACGAGAGCCCTCGAGCGCAAGGTCCAGGAACTGTCCACCCTGTACGAGGTGAGCGCCGCCCTGGCGTCCGCCACCCCCCTGGACAGCCGCCTGCACCGGATCATGTCCGTCCTGGCCCGCAAGCTCGGGATGAGCCGGGGCACGGTGGCCCTGGTGTCCCCCTACGCCGAGGAGGTCCACGTGGAGGTGTCCTACGGGCTCACCCCCGAGGAGGCCCGGCGGGGCCGGTACAAGTTCGGGGAGGGGGTCACCGGCCGGGTGGTGGCCACCGGGGAGCCGATGGTGGTCCCCAACGTGGGCCGGGAGCCCCTGTTCCTGAACCGGACGATGAGCCGGGACCTGACCCGGGCGGACATCGCGTTCCTGTGCGTGCCGATCCGGGCCGGGGACGAGGTACTGGGGGCCCTTAGCGTGGACCGGCTGTTCAGCGAGGAGACCAGCTTCGAGGAAGACGTCCGGTTCCTCACGATCGTGGCCGCCATGGTGGGCCAGGCGGTCAAGCTGCACCGCCTGGCCGAGGACGAACGGGCCAAGCTGGTGGAGGAAAAGGAGCGCCTCCAGGCCGACCTGGCCGAGAAGTACAACATCACCAACATCATCGGCAACAGCAAGGCCATGCACCAGGTGTACGCGATGGTCGCCCAGGTGGCCCGGTCCAACGCGACCGTGCTGATTCGGGGGGAGAGCGGCACGGGCAAGGAACTGGTGGCCCACGCGATCCACTACGGCAGCTTGCGCGCCAAGCGGCCGTTCATCAAGGTAAACTGCTCGGCGATCCCCGAGAACCTGATCGAGAGCGAGCTGTTCGGCCACGAGAAGGGCTCGTTCACCGGCGCGGTCAGCCAGAAGCCGGGCAAGTTCGAACTGGCCGAGGGCGGCACGATTTTCCTGGACGAGATCGGGGACCTGGACCCGGCCCTCCAGGTGAAGCTCCTGCGGGTGCTCCAGGAGAAGGAGTACGAGCGGGTGGGCGGCTGGGAGACCCGCAAGGCCAATGTGCGGGTGATCGCCGCCACCAACCGGAACCTGGAGGAGCAGATCGAGACCGGCGCGTTCCGGGAGGACCTGTACTACCGCCTGAACGTGTTCCCGATCTTCCTGCCGTCCCTGCGGGAGCGCAAGACCGACATCCTGCTCCTGGCCGAGCACTTCCTGCACAAGTACGCGGCGGAGAACGGCAAGGACATCCGCAGGATCACGACACCGGCCATCGACATGCTGGTGGCCTACCACTGGCCGGGCAACGTGCGCGAACTGGAAAACTGCATCGAGCGGGCCGTGCTGCTGTGCGAGGGAGCCGCGATCCACTCGTACCACCTGCCCCCCACCCTCCAGACGGCCGATGAGAGCCGGAGCGGGGTGGACCTGTCGTTCGGCGAGGCGGTGCAGCACTTCGAGACCGACCTGATCGTGGACGCGCTCAAGGCGTGCCGCGGCAACATCCGCCAAGCTGCGCAACGGCTCCAGAGCACGCCCCGGATCATCGGGTACAAGGTGCGAAAGTACGGCATCGAGCCCCGAAGATACCGTTGACATCCGGGGTCACGTCCCGGGGCCGACCCCCAGGGCCGCGGCGTCCCGGTCGAGGCACGCGCGCGTCAGCCCGGCCAGTCCGGCGTAGAAACCGCCGCGGGGAAGCCCCCGGTCCTCCCGCTCCAGGTCCTCCAGGAAGCGGGGCATCCACGGAAGCACGTGCGCGACGAGGCACTCCCTAAAGGCTTCGCCGGGAACGGAGCCGTCAGCCGCTCCTTTCCTCAAGAACGCGAGGCAGTCGAGCTGGAACGCGGGGTGGTCCTCCAGATCCCTGTACCGGTCCCGCTCGGGCACCAGCTCCCACCGCCGCAGGAACCCCCGGAACGCGACCAGCGCCGGGCCGAGCCGGGCCCCGTCCCGGTACGCGCTGGCGTACGGTTCGAGGCGAGCGCCCGTCGGGTCCTGGAGCAGGATCCAGTGGGCGTCGGCCGCGTCCCGGGCCGCGTCCCGGGGGCCGCGGGACGCCACGAACGCCTGGAGAGCCCCCCAGGCCGGTCTGCCGGCCGCTGCCCGCCCTGCCAGAGGCAGGAGGTCCTCGGCCTCCGGGGGATCGTACAGCCACCGAGCGGCCTCAGCGTACACCGCCGGACACCCGGCCGGGTCCACGGCCGCCCGTTCAGGCATCCCGCAGCGCCTCCACGGCCCGGCAGTCCGGGCACAGCCCCAGGAGCTCCGGGTCCACTCCGGGGAACCCGGAGCCCAGCCGGGCGAGCACCGCATCCAGTGCCTGGCGAGTCCCGAACACCCGGTTGCACGCTGGGCAGGCGAGGGCATCGGCCCGGGCGAGCACCCGGGACCGTGCCTCCCCTGCCTGCCACGCCAGCCCCGGTTCCACGACGAGCACCGACTCGGGGCACGCGGCCGCGCACAGGCCGCACCCCGTACACCGGAGCCCCACGAACGACACCTCTGGAGAACTGGAATCGGCCCGGAGGGCGCCGGTGGGACACACCCCGACGCAGGCCCCGCACGCCGTGCACCCGCGGGCCCGAGCGTCTACCGACCCGAACGGGCCGCCCAACGGCCGCTCCGAGGGGGTCTCGGGAAGCAACGGGGCCAGGAGTTCGGCGCGCACGGCCACCGGATCGCCCCACGAGAGGTCGCCCCCGTCCAGCCAGGGCCTGGCAACCGCGCCTGTTGCCGGGGCCGAGCCCCACAGCACCGAACCGCCGCGCCCGACGCGCTCCATCACCGCCCGGGCGAGCCGGAAACCGGGACGCACCGCTTCCGCGCACACCGGACACGGCAGGTAGCGCACGCGCCGGGCCCCGGCGCCCAGGGCGACCACGGCCGGAAGCCACCCTGCCCCGCCCAGGTGGGGCAGGCCCACGGGCAGTTCGCCCGGCAGCGGCGCGTCCCCCCCGTGTTCGCACCGGAGCGAGACGGCCACACCCGACCGACCCAGCCGCTCGAGGGCCGCACCGACAGCCCCGCCCCCCCACGGAACCGCGTCCAGGGCCCCGGTGGGGCAAGCCCCCGCACACCCACCGCACCCGGTGCACCGGTCGTGGGCCACCGCAGCCCCCCCTGCGTCCAGGTTCACCGCGGCTGCGGGGCAACGGTCCCGGCACAGGGAGCACCCGGCCAGGCCGGCCCGGGCGTGGCCACAAGACCCGGGCCGCTCGACCACCGACGCCCACGCCTCGACCCCGGGCTCCAACGCCACCACCCGGCAGACCACGGCTGCGACGTCGTGCAGCGTACGGGGCACGAACAACCCCGGCCGCTCCACCGCGTCGCCGCCGAACCAGACCACTTGGTCCGCTTCGATTCCACCGGGGGAGCGTCCCAGGTCCAGCGCCCCGACCCGGGCACACGCTGCCTCGCACCGGCCGCACCCGTCACACCGGTCCGGGTCCAGACGGAGAACACGGTCCAGGGCGTCGCGCGGACACGCTTCCCTGCACGCCCCGCACCCGACGCACGCCCACGGGTCTGCCGGACCACCGTCGCGGACCTCCACCCGGAACCCCCCGAGCCCCCCCTCCACACCCACGATCCGGCCGGGGTGGACCCGCACACCGGGCACGGGCTGCACACCAGGGGCCACCCACAGGACGTCCCGGTGCCCGGCCAGCGCCCGGGCGACGGGCTCTCCGCCCTCGCCGGCCACCAGGACCCGGGGACCCACGTCTACGGCCCACCTTTTTGCGGGAACCGCCCGCGCCACCAGGGCCGTTGCAGCCCGGATCGCGCCGGCCGCTACGCGGGCGTTCTCCCGTCCGGACCGGCCGTAGAACGCGTCGGCCAGGTCCCACGCCACGATCCTGTGTGCCGGCACCCCGGCCCGTTCCAGCGCGGCCCGGTACTCCCGGGTCCCCCGGGCACACCCCAGGAACACCGCGTCCGGCGCGGGGCCGCGGACCTCGGACACGGATCGGCAGAACACGTCCCAGACCCGCACCGGCAGGCCGTCGCCCCCCTCCCGGGCGAGTTGGGACCGGTCCAGCGGGAACCGGCCGTTGCAGGTACACAGGACCGCTTCCACCGGTCAGGGGGCCTTTCCGTCCCGGATCCGGCCGGAACGGACGAGTTCGTCGTGTTCCTCCGGGTGCTCCCGGCGCAGTTCGTCCAGCGGGATCCGGCCGGTGAGCCACACGCGGTTCAGGCGGGGCCGTCCGTGGAGGGTGTGCACGTGGTACAGGTGCCAGATGAAGATCGCGATCACCGCGAGCAGGGCCTCGTCGGAGTGGGCGATGTGGCTCACGTGAATGGTCAGGTTCGAAAACGTCTGGGGGAACCACAGGACGAGTCCCGAGGCGGCCATGATCGCCACCCCCCAGAACGCGCCCCAGTAGTCGAACTTATTGATATAGCTGTACCGGGGATACCGGGCCCGCCGGGGCTCCAGCCCCACCAGGAACCGGCTGTCGTGAACCACGTCCCGTACGTCCCGCAGGGTGGGCCACAGCCCCCCCCGCCGGCCGTCCTTCACTTGGAGCCAGACGGCGTGGCCCACGTGAACCACCCCCAGACCGATGAGAACGACGCCGGAGACCCGGTGGATCCAGCGCACCACCTCGTACCCGCCCAGCACCCGGACCACTCCCCACCACCCCCACTTGAGCGGCATGCCGGTCACCGCCAGCACCGTGAACGCCACCATCAGCACGCCGTGCTGCCACACGAACCCCGGGGGAAAACGCTGGACCTCTTCGCGGTTCATGGGGCCGTCTCCTTCCGGGATCGGAGCACGTCCAGGAGGATGTGGATCAACAGGCTGGCGGCGACGATCCCGGTGAGCCACGCGAAAAAGGAGCTCGTGAACCCGGGCAGCAGGCTGGCCTGGTCCGTCGCGTGGACGAGCACGCCGGGCGCCGTGTACCGGGCCACCTCGAGCTTGTCCGGAGCGTGGCAGTCCGAGCACACCTGCACGACCTCGAACGGGTTCTCCGCCCCGTGACACATCTTGTCACAGGCCATGGCCTTCTCGTCCCGGGTGAGTTCGTGGCCCGGCCACGCCCGAACGGGCTCGGGCTTTCGGAGCGCGATCGTCTTGCTCTCGCCCTTCACCACCAGGGCCTTGTCCCGTTCCTGCAGGTGGCAACTGGTACAGGTCACCCGGCCGGGCCGGTCGTAGTGGAGCCGGCACGCCGGGGCGCGGGCCCAGATGGCGTCCCGGGTGTGACAGTCGCCACAGCCGTCGAGACCGTGACGGCGCTCCCGGGCCGCCTGCCGCTCCGGCCCCTCGGGCATGCTGAGGAGTCGGTCCACGTACGCGTCCCGGAACCCCGGGTGGCACTCTTTCTGGTCGCACTGGCGGCCGTCTTTGCCGCCCGCAAAACGGTAGTGGGCGGCCTTGTTCTTGTCCTTCCAGTCGGGCATGGCCCGGGCGAGTTCGGCCCAGCGTGCCACCAGCGGGTTTTCCACGCCGGTGGGCGCCAGGTACGGGTACCGCCCCTCGGCCCGTTCCCCGGCCTCGGGCGGAGCCCCGGCGGCCGGGACCGGCCCGATCGCGAGGCCGACCCCCACGGCCAGCGCCGTCGCGAGGCGGGGCAAACGTGGATGGTGAACCATGGACGCCCTCCCAACGGCGCAGGCGCGCCGTCGCTCGGCTGGTCCCCGGGGGCAACCGGGCCCCCGGCCAGCTACAGGGTCTTCCCGTAGGCCCGGCGCCAGCCCCAGGCGGCGGCCTCGGAACCCCTTTCGGTCGCCCGCTTTCTGTAGATCCGGGCGATCTCGTCGGCCTCCCCGGCGAGGAGGGCCCGGGTCGCGCACGCCGCGGCACAGGCAGGGAGTTTTCCCTCTGCGATCCGGTTGCCGCCGTACTTGCGCCGCTCGGCGTCGGAGAAGTCTATCTCCGGACCGCCGGCGCAGTAGGTACACTTGTCCATCACCCCCCTGGCCCCGAACGGGGCTCCGGTGGGGAAGCTCGGGGCGCCGAACGGACACGCGAACAGGCAGTAGCCGCACCCGATGCACTTGTCCTTGGAGTGGAGCACGAGTCCGTCGTCCCGCTGGTAGAACGCCTCCACCGGGCACACCGCGGCGCACGGCGGGTCGGAGCAGTGCATGCACGCCACCGAGATGCTGGCTTCGCCGTCCTGGCCTTCGTTGATCGTGACCACCCGACGGCGGAAGGTGCCCCGGGGCACGTCGTTGGCGTTCTTGCACATCACCGTACAGCCGTCGCACGCGATGCACCGGTTGGCGTCGCACAGGAACTTGAGCCGGGCCATGGGCACCTCCTAGGCTTTGGAGATCTGGCAGAGACCCGTCTTGGTCTCCTGCATCTGGGTCACCGCGTCGTACCCGTAGTTGGTGACGACGTTGGCCGACTCACCCACCACGTACGGCGCCGTGCCCTCCGGGAACCGGTCGGCTCGGCTCACCCCTTCGAACACCCCGCCGAAATGGTAGGGCAGGAAGATGGTTGCGGAGTCGACCCGCCGGCTCACCTTGGCTCTCACCTTGATGCGACCGTTCTGGGGGCTCTCGACCCAGATCCAGTCTCCATCCATCACCCCGTAGTCGTTGGCGGTCCGGGGGTTCACTTCGGCGTACATCTCGGGAGCCAGCTCCGACAGCCACCGGTTGCCCCGGGTCTCGGCGCCGCCGCCCATGTGCTGCACGATCCGGCCCGTGGTGAGGATGAGCGGGTAGGTCTTGTTCGTATCGGATTTCTGGGCGCTCGCGAACGCCGTGTCCACGCGGTACTGGAGCTTCTTGTCGGGGTACGTGGGGTAGTCCGCGAGCAGGTCGGGCCTGGGCGTCTGGATCGGTTCCCGGTGGATCGGCACCGGGTCCGGGAACGTCCACACGTACATGCGGGCCCGGGCGTTCCCGAACGGGGCCATGCCCTTGGACAGGGCGGCCCGGAAGGTCTTGTCCGACAGGTCCGTCTTCCAGTTGGTGCCCTTGACCACGCCCTTGAACTCGGGGTATCCGCCGTCGGCCCGGCTGCCGGGCATGGTGACGCCCTTGGCCGCGAGTAGGGGCCGGCCCTTGTACTCGGTGCCGAACCGGGCCCGGAACGGCAACCCCCCCTCCTTCGCCGGGACGGACATGTCGTACAGGATCGGCGTACCCGGGTGGTCGGTGGTCCAGCACGGCCACGGGAGCCCGTAGTACTCGCCGTCGCACGGTCCGCCGTCGGCCCGCAGGGTCACCAGGTCGAAGGTGTGGGCGTTGTCCCGCTGGCGTTTCAGGCGCGCCACGGTCTGGCCGGTGTACCCGATCGTCTGTAGCCCGCTCCGCCACTCCTCCAGGCAGTCGTCCGGCCACTTCTCGATGTTCTTGGCAAACGCGTCGCCGACCCCCAGGCGCTTGGTGAGTTCGAACATGATCCAGTGATCGGGCCTGGAGTCGTACAGGGGCTCCAGCACCTGGTAACGCCACTGGAGCTGGCGCGCCGTGGCCGTGACCGACCCCTCGTTCTCGAGCTGGGTGGAGGCCGGCAGCAGGTACGTGCCGTTTTTCCGGTCGGGCACCACCGCGGCGCTGGGCACGAACGGGTCCACCAGCACCAGGAGGTCGAGCTTCTCCAGGGCCTGCTTGACCCGGTGCATCTGGCTCTGGCTCTCCATGGCGATGCCCCAGTAGAACAGGGCCCGGATGTTGTCGCGCTGGTCGATCTTCTCCTTGGGCTGGAGCACGCCCTCGTACCAGCGGGCCATGGTGAAGCCCTTCTTGTTGTGCTGTTTCTCGTCGTAGGCCAGGTCGAAGCGGCCTTTGAGCCACTCGAACTCCACCTTCCACACCTGGGCCCAGTGCTTGAACGCGCCGTCCGACAGCCCGTAGTATCCGGGCAGGCTGTTGGACAGGATGCACATGTCCGTGGCCCCCTGCACGTTGTCGTGGCCCCGGATCACGTTGGCCCCGCCGCCGGGCCTGCCCATGTTCCCGAGCACGAGTTGGAGGATGCAGTAGCTGCGGGTGACGTTGTTGCCGTGGGAGTGCTGGGTGCCGCCCATGCACCAGATCAGGGTGCCCGGCCGGTTGTCGGCCAGGAGCCGGGCCACTCGCTTCAGGAGCGCCGGCTCCACCCCGGAGATCCGCTGGACCTCCTCCGGGGTGTAGTGGTCCGCCACCTTCATCACCTCTTCGAACCCGAAGGTGCGCTTGGCGATGAAGTCCTGGTCGTGCCAGCCGTTCTTCACGACCTCGCGCACTAGGCCCATCACGAACGCCACGTCGGTGCCCGACCGCAGCCGCACGTACACGTCCGCCTTGGCAGCGGTCTTGGTGAACCGGGGGTCCACCACGATCAGGGGTGCGGCGTTCTTCTCCTTGGCCGCGAGGATGTGCTGCATGGCCACGGGGTGGGCCTCGGCCGCGTTGGAGCCCAGCATGATGATGGACCGGGCGTTGCGGATGTCGTTCAGGTGGTTCGTCATGGCCCCGTAGCCCCACGTGTTCGCCAGACCGGCGACGGTGGTGCTGTGTCAGACCCGGGCCTGGTGATCCACGTTGTTCGTCCCCCACAGGGCGGCCATCTTCCGGAACAGGTAGCACTGCTCGTTGGACATCTTGGCCGAGCCCATCCAGAACACGCTGTCCGGGCCGCTCTCCTCGCGGATCTCGAGGAGTTTGTTGGCGATCTCGTCCAGGGCGTTCTCCCACGAGATCTTCTGCCACTTTCCGTCCACCCGTTTGAGCGGGTGACGCAGACGTTTGTCGCTCGCCGCAACGTCCCGGAGGCTCGCCCCCTTGCAGCACAGGGCTCCCCGGCTGATCGGGTGCAGCAGGTCCAGTTCCTGGCGGACCCACACCCCGTTTTCCACTTCGGCGACCACCCCGCACCCCACCGAGCAGTGGGTGCACACGGTCTTCACTTGGCGGGCGTCCGGGTAGGGGCTCTTTTCGCCGGCCCGGGCCTTGCGGACGAAACCGGCCGTACCGCCGGCCACGAGCCCGCCTCCGACGCCGATCCCGGCCTTTTTCAAGAACTCCCTGCGGTCCACCCGGGCCGGACCCCGGATCTTACGGGCCGGCCCGCTCCAGCGCGCTCGGATCCTCATGGTGTCACCTCCGTCAGTCCTCCAGGGTCCGGTAGTAGGTCTCCACGTCGCGGGTTCGGCGGTACAGGGTTTCGCCGCGCTCGTTCGGGCGGGTCTCCTGCCCGCGGACGCGGCGGGCCAGGCCCACGGCGCCCAGGCCGGCAAGGACGCCGGCCAGGAACCGCCTGCGACGGGGATCGGGTTGCCGTTGCGTCATGGGGGCACCTCCTTCGTGTCGAGGATCTCGGGTCGAAAACTCGCCGGGCCGGCCTCGTGTTGCAGGAAGAATCGAGGGGGCAGGGGGCCACACATCCGAGGGGCGGCGGCCACCGGCCCGGGGCAGCTGGCCCAGCCGTGCCGTGACACCGTGTTCCTGCGGCCGCGACCCTCGCCACCGCCCTTCCGCCGCAGGGCTCGGCGAAAACACGGCCCCCCCCCGAAAGGCGGGCTGAAAAGCCTTCGGGCCACGGCTCCCCTGAACAAACGATGGAAGGAAAGTGTTGTGCTTGCATTATAGCGAGCGGAACACAACCCGCAAGGTGTGTGTTTTTTACGGGGAAGGACTTGCCGGGAAAGAGGAGTGGGGGTGGGGGTGGGGCCGGGCCGGACCGGGAGGTTTCCCGGCTCAAACTGATGTTTTCAGGCGCGCCCGATCACGGTTTCTTCTCCGACCGTCCCGTCCAGGGGGAACCGGACCTCGAATCGGGCGCCCCCCTCCGGCGGCCGGGTCACCCGGATCTCGCCGGAACAACGCTCCACCACGCCGTGTACCACGGACAGGCCGAGCCCGGTGCCCTTGCCCGGCTCCTTGGTGGTGAAGAAGGGATCGAAGATCCGGCTCGTCAGTTCGGGCGGGATGCCGGGGCCGGTGTCCTGCACGGCCAGCCCGGCCCGGCCAGGTTCGGCAAAGGTCTCCACCGTGAGCACGCCCTTCCCGCCCATCGCGTCCACCGCGTTGATCCCCAGGTTGAGCACGATCTGGTGGATCCCGGTGGGATCGGCCCGAACCGGGCCCACCCCGGCCGCCGGCCGCCAGTCCAGTTCCACCCCTCCCAGGCCGGGACGGAGCAGCGCGAGGGCCTCCTCGACCGTGTCGTTCAGATCGAGGGGCCGCGACTCGCCGTCGTCCGAACGGCTGAACGCGAGCAGCTGGCGCACGATCTCCCCGGCCCGGCCCGCAGCCGACGCGATCGTGTCCAGGTACGTCCGAAGCCGGGGCTCGCCCACCTTGGACCGCAGCACCTCGACGCACGGCCCGATCGCACCCAGGATGTTGTTGAAGTCGTGGGCCACCCCGGCCGCCAGGCGGCCCACGCTCTCCAGGCGCTGGGACCGCTGGAGCTGCTCCTCCAGGTCCCGCCGCTCGGTGACGTCCTGGGCCACCACCACGGCCCCTCCCGTGGTGCTCACGGGAGCGCAGCTCACCAGGTAGTACCGCCCGCCTCGCCTCACCTCCCGGAGCGACCGGCCGGGGCCGGCGCACACGACGTCCTCTCCCCACAGCTCCTCGATCGGCTGGCGACCGGAGGACCCGAACCGGTCCCGGGCCGCCCGGTTCGCGTACACCACGGCCCGGTCCCGGTCCAGCAGGAACACCGCCTGGGGCATGGCCGACAGCACGGTCTCGAGCAGGCGGCGTTGCTCGTCCAGCTCCCGGGTCTTGGCCCGCACCCGGGTCTCGAGGGACGCGTTGGCCCGTCCCAGCTCCCGGTTCTTCGCCTCCACCTCCTCCAGGGCCCCCTCCAGGTCGTCCACCAGCCGGGCGTACGCGCCGGCCAGCAGCCCGATCTCGTCTTTCCGGGAGAGGGCCGGAGGCGGGGTGGGCGCGGCGGGGTCGAACGACCGGGCCCACGCGGTGAGGGCGCCCAGATCCTCGGTGGCCGCCACCACCAGCCGCCGGTGCAGCAGCAGGAACACCCCGAACCCGACGGCCACGACTCCGAGCTGGCCGAGGGCGAGCCGCACGGTGAGGTCGCGCATCTCTCCCACCGACAGGAACACGGCGTAGGAGCCGTACACCCGGTGGCCGACCCGCAAGGGAAACAGCTGGAACGCGTAGACGTCCCCCCGCCTGGAGAGGGTCTGGGCTCCGCGTGCCGCCCCGTAGGACCGGGCCAGGCTCGTCAGGGCGGCCGGCCGGTCCAGGCTCGACCCCACCAGGTCGCCGGACGGCCCGTACAACGCCACCTCACCCCCCACCCGTTGCCCCAGCTCGGCGAGCACCTCCTGCCGAAGATCCACGGCGGCCGCGACCACCTGGGAGATCCCGGTCTCGGTCTCCCACGGGGTCGCCGCCACCATCCGGGGCGGATCGGTCTCGCTGATCACGAGCCCCACGGACGGCACGCCCGAGAACGCCAGCCTCACGGGATCGGGCACCGGCCCCCGGCGGCGCCAGTATTCTTCGTTGCCCACGCCGAGCACGCGCAAGTGGTCCTGCTGGAGCCACTGGAGGGTGTACACCTGGACCTGGCGCACCACCTGGGATTCGCCCCCCAACCCCCCGATCCGGGAGATCCCGGCCAGGATCCGGGTACGGTTCATCAGGGTGTCCCCCATCTCGTCCACCGCGTCCTCGAACCGGTGCTGGGCCCGGAGCAACCCGGTCGACACCTCGGACCGGTACGCCAGGAACAGGCCGGCCAGGGTGGACGCGAGCCCCAGGACGGCCATGCCGGCCAGGATCCCGGCGACCCCCACGAGGAACCGGCTGCGAAGCGTTGTGGGAGACCGGATCATCGGTACTGGAAGAACCCGGCGAGGTCTGCGGACACCGTCTCCAGCATCCTGTACAGGTTTGCGTAATCGCCGTCGGTCGTGGGCACGAACCGCTCGGCTCCCATCTCCACGAGGGCCCTGCGGCCGTAGGGCGACTGGTCCATGGCCAGCAGCAGGCCCCGGATCTGGTCCCGCAGGGACGGGTCGACCCGGACGCTGGTGGCCAGGGCGTTGGACGGCACCGGAAGGGAAACGGCGAGCATCCGGAGCCGGCCTTCCAGCCCGGGGTCTTCGCGGATCATCGCCCGCCACACCAGGTCCTTGGCCGCCGCGGCCTCCACCCGGCCTTCCAGGAGCGCCCGGAGGGCCCCCTCGTGGGACTCGGCCGCGAGGAACGGGTCGAAGAACCGTTCCGGCGGGGGCAGGCCCGACGTACGGAGCAGGTACAGTGGGAACACCTGGCCCGCCGTGGTTCCGGCCCCGGCGTGGGCCACGGCCCGGCCCCGGAGGTCCTCCACCGACCGGTACGGGCTGTCGGTCCGCACGAAAAGGACACCCCGGTACTGGCTTACCCCGCCGTAGTCGGGCCGGGCCAGCACCTCGACCCCGGCCTCCTCCCGGGCCACCACGTACTCGAGGCTTCCCAGGAACCCGGCGTCCACACGGCTTTGGCGGAATGCCTCGGTCAGGGCGGTGTAGGACGGCTGGTGAACCAGCTCCACGGGCCGCCCCAGCCGGACCTGGAGGTACCGGGCCAGCCCGCCGTACTTGATCTCCTGGGCCACGATGTTCCGGGCCGGCGGCACGGCCAGCCGCAGCTCCCGCCGGACCGGGACCATGGCGGCGTCTTGGGCCGGGTGCCGGCCCTCAGGAGACATCGCGTAGTCCAGGAACCGCTTGGCCGCCAGGGGGAACCCGTCCCGCACCACGAACGACAGGGTCCGCGCCCACGGGTACTCCCCGGACCGCACCGTGCCCGGACCGGGGTAAACGCCGTCGATCCGCAGCACGACCACGTCCGGGACCCGGGAGAGCGCCTCCCGGAGGGACGTGTACCCGATCGCGCCCGGCATGGTGGCCACGGCGCCTTTCACCGGTGGCTGGGTCTCAAACACCAGGGCATCCCCCCGGACCGCCAACTCGGCGAACAGGCTGGACCGGAGCAACACCTTGGAGCTCGTATACTCCGGCCGGTCCAGCACGACGATCGGCACGTCTCGCCCGCCCACCTGGGACCACCGGACCACCTCTCCCCGGTACACCCGCCGGAGATCGGCCACGGACAGGCCGGTGATCCCTGCCCCTGCGTGGACGGCGAACACCACCGGGTCCAGCGCGTACGGGTACACGTACAGGCCGCGGCGCTCCTGGGCCCGGGGCTCCCGGGTCACGTAGGCCACGTCCAGTTCCCCGGCTCTCAGGGCGGTGAGGGCGGCGCCCGAGTGGGTGGACGGCACGTGTTCCACGCGCTCCCGCTTCGGGCAAATCATCCGGTAGGACGCGATCAGTTGCTCCACCACGTCCCGGGCCGAACCCGACCCGCCGATATGAAGCGGCCGGTCGGGCGGTTCGGCCGGCCGCGAGCCGCACGCTGCGACGGACCCCAACAGGAGAAGGGCGAACAAACGGACCAGAGGCATCGTGGCGAATCCGGAGGAAGAGGTTCTCCTCCTTTCGGCCCCTTCCGGCAGGAAGTTGAGGGTCACCCAGCGCCCGGCGGGCACACCTCGCACGCGCGGCACGGGCCGGGAGTGCACGGGGCCGCAGGCCGGCCGGCCAGGGCAGCCGCGCGCTCTCGGAGGAGGTGGCCTGTCCCCGGGGTCCCGCCCACAAACCCCCACGGCACCGGCTCGGCCGGGTCCAGGGGCCGGTCCAGGATCCGGGCGGCTTCGGGGCCGCGCAGGGGCGAACGCCAGTCTCCGGACACCACGGCCCGCTCCAGCAGGTCGGCCACCTCCCGCCCCCCACGGCCGAGAAGTCCCTGGAGCCGGGCAGCCCTGGGGGGCTCCACCGTCGCGCCCACCCCCTTGTGCCGGCCGCACCGCGCCCGGACCAGCCGCAGCCGGCGCCGAAGCACCGGTTCGGGCGCCATGGCCTCCCACTGCAGGGGGGTGTGGGGTTTGGGCACGAACGGCGCGACGCTCAGGGTGACCGTGCCGCCGCCCAGGGCGGCCCGGGCCCGGACAGCCAGGTCGACCAGTGCCTCCACGTCCTGATCGGTCTCCCCGGGCAGCCCCACCATCGCGTACACCCGGACGGCCCGGAGCCCGGCCCGGCCGGCCAACCGGGCCGCAGCCAGGAGGTCCTCCGCGTCGAGGCCCTTGCCCAGCATCCGCCGGAGGCGTTCGGTGCCCGCCTCGATCGCCACGGTCAGGGTGCGCAGCCCCCCCCGCACCAGTAGTTCGACGTTTTCCGGGGTGAGGTTTTCCGCCCGGAACGAAGACACGCTGAACCCGCCCCCCGCGTCCAGCACGGCCCGGGCCAGGGACGCGAACCCAGGATGGTCGGACACGGCAGCCCCCACGAACCCCACCCGCCCCACGTCCCGGGCGGCCCGGCGGGCCAGGGGCACGAGCACGTCCACGGGCAGGAACCGGGACGGCCGGGTCAGGTACCCGGCAGCACAGAACCGGCACCCGTGGGGGCACCCCCGGCTCACCTCCAGCAGGTACGCGCCGCCCAGCGCGTCGTCCGGCGCCAGGATCCGGGTACGGGCCGGTTCCCACGGCCCGGGGACCCACACCCGGTCGACCCGGTCCGGCGCGCCGCCCAGGGCGGTGCGGCCCCCGGACGGATCGACCGCGTACCGGCCCGGCACGTACACCCCGGGCTGCCGGGCGTCGGCCAGGGCGGCCAGCAGGCCGGGGCGGGGCAGCGCCCGGTGTTCGAGAAGGAACCGGTGGAGCCGGTCGAGGCCGGCCTCGGCCTCGCCCAGCAGTACGGCGTCCACGAACGGGGCGAGGGGCTCGGGGTTGAGGGTGGGCCCGACCCCCCCGGCCAGGACCAGGGGGTGGCGCCCGTCCCGAAGGGCCGCCCGCAGGGGGATACCCGCCCCGGCCAGGGCGGCCAGGGCAGCCGGGTAGTCGCCCTCGAACGACAGGCTCAGGGCGACGACGTCGTACTCGGCCAGGGTCCGTCCCGCCTCCACGGTCCGGGCGCGGTCGGCGAACGCCCGGTGGCACACCGCGCCGTGGGCGCCGTGCACGAGGCCCAGGACGGCCTGGAACCCCAGGTTCGCCATCCCCACCGTCCGGCGGTTCGGGTAGAGCAGGGCCCAGGAGAGCCCGCCCCCCGGGGACGGCGGCAGCTCGAGGACGCGCTCAGTCAGCTTGCTTCCGCAGGAACGTGGGGATGTCGTACTCGTTTTCGTACTCCACGTCCGATCCCGCCACCCGGGCGACCCGCACGGCAGCGTGGGGTTCTTTGCGCCGCCGGATGAACGTGGGCACGTCCCGGTCCACCGGCTCGGGGTCGTTCTTCTCGGCCTTGGGCATCCGGATCACCTCGAGGGGCGACGCGTCGGACTGGGCGTCCCCGAACCCGGTGGCGATCACGGTCACGGCCACCTGGTCGTCCAGGGCCTCCGAGATCACCTGGCCGAAGATGATGTTCGCGTCCTCGTGGGCCGCCTCCTGGATCAGGCTGGCCGCCTCGGTGACCTCGGCCAGGGTCAGGTCGGACGGGCCGGTCACGTTGATCAGCACGCCCCGGGCGCCCTCGATGCTCACGTTGTCCAGCAGGGGACTCGAGATCGCGTCCTGGGCCGCCAGAACGGCCCGGTTCTCGCCGCTGCGCACCCCGGAGCCCATCAGGGCCATGCCCTTTTCGCTCATCACGGTGCGCACGTCCGCGAAGTCCACGTTGATGATCCCGGCGGTGGTGATCAGGTCGCTGATCCCCTTGACGGCCTGGCGCAGCACGTCGTCCACCATCCGGAACGCGTCCACCAGGGACGCGTTGTTCCCGGCGATGGTGAGCAGCCGGTCGTTGGGGATCGTGATCAGGGTGTCCACCTCCTGGCGCAGGTCCTCGATCCCGTCCACGGCCTGCTTCATCCGGCGCTTGCCCTCGAACCCGAACGGCTTGGTCACCACCCCCACGGTCAACGCCCCGCACTCCCGGGCGATCCGGGCGATGATCGGGCTGGCGCCCGTTCCGGTGCCGCCGCCCATGCCCGCGGTCACGAACACCATGTCCGCGCCGTCCAGGGCGTCGGCAATGCCCGAGGTGTCTTCCAGGGCGGCCTGCCGGCCCACCTCCGGGTCGGCTCCCGCGCCCAGTCCCCGGGTCAGTCCGCTCCCGAGCTGCACCTTGACCGGGGCCAGGCTGGCCTTCAGGGCCTGGGCGTCGGTGTTGCCCACGATGAAGTCCACCCCGTCGATGCCAGCCGCGATCATGGTGTTCACCGCGTTGCCGCCCCCGCCGCCCACGCCCACAACCTTGATGCGGGCCTGGAAGGTGTCGGGGTCTTCCAGTTGAAACTTCGCCATGCCTCACCTCCTGCGCTAGAGGGGTGTTACCGATCCGGCTCCGCCGGGCGCTCCGCTGCACGCGGCGGTCAGAAAAAATCCTTGAACCACGCCTTCATCCTCTGGGCCACCCGGGTGAACAAGCCGCCGTCCCGGTCGTCCAGGTCGCCGGGCAGGTCGCCCCGGTGGCGGACGGCGTGGAGCACGAGGCCCACCCCGGTGGCGAACGACGGGTCCAGCAGGGCGTCCGGCAGGGCCTCGATGCCGCCGGGCCGGCCCACCCGCACCGGCAGGCCGCCGAACACCCGCTCGGCCATGTCGGCGGCGCCCGTGAGCAGGGCCCCTCCCCCGGTCAAGACCACCCCGGACGCGACCAGTTCCTCCATGCCCGCGGCCTCGATGTCCTGGCGTACCAGGGAGAACAGCTCCTCCACCCGGGGCTCCACGATCTCGGCCAGGATACGGCGGCCGAGCACCCGCGGCCGCCGCCCCCCCACGGTGGGGACCTCCAGGGTCTCGTCCTTGCCCACCAGGCTGGTCAGGGCGCACCCGTATCGCCGCTTGATCTTCTCCGCCTCGCCGGCCGGGGTGCGCAGGCCCACCGCGATGTCGTTGGTCACGTGGTTGCCCCCCAGGGCCAGCACCGACGTGTGGCGCACCGCGCCTTCCGAGATCACCACGATGTCGGTGGTGCCGCCCCCCATGTCCACCAGGGCCACCCCGAGTTCGCGCTCGTCGTCGATCAGCACGGCCTCGGCGCTGGCCAGGGGTTCGAGCACGATGTCCGCCACGTCCAGGCCGGCCCGGTTGCAGCACTTGACGATGTTCTGGGCGCTCGTGACCGCGCCGGTGACGATGTGCACCCGCGCCTCGAACCGCACCCCGCTCATGCCCAGGGGTTCGCGGATCCCGTCCTGGTCGTCGATGATGTACTCCTGGGGGATGATGTAGACGACCTCGCGGTCCATGGGGATCGCCACCGCCCGGGCCGCGTCGAGGACCCGGCGGATGTCGGCCGGGCCCACCTCCCGGTTACGCAACGGGATCACCCCGTGGCTGTTGAAGCTCTGGATGTGCCCCCCGGCGATCCCGGCCACCACCCGGTTGAGCTGCCGGTCGGCCGTGATCTCGGCCCCTTCCACCGCCTTTTTGATGGAGCGGATCGTGGCCTCGATGTTGACCACCACCCCCTTGCGCAGCCCGTGGGACGGGTGGGTGCCGAACCCCACGATCCGCAACCCGACCTCCGGATCGGGCTCGGCCACCACCACGCTGATCTTGGTGGTGCCGATGTCGAGGCCCACCACCGTTTCGGGAGCCGCCTTCATCGTTTCCGCTCCTCGACCGGGACCGGCACGAGCCGGGCGACGATCTTGTCGGCGTAGTCCAGGTTCACCGCGTACGCGGCCCGTCCCCGGCGGTCCAGGTGCCGGCGCAGGCGGTCCAGGCGGGCGAGCTTCTCCTCGAACCCCTCGAACCCGAGCCGGATACCCGTACCCCCGTTGTCGGGCGTGTACACGGTGAGGCCCGTGTCCGGGTCCACGTGGAGCTCGCTCACGTCCATCCCCCTGCGCCCCAACAGGTCCAGGGCGCCCAGAAGCGCCTCCCGCCACGGGCCGGCTGCCAGCTGGGCGCGGGTCGGGCCGGTCACCACCGGGAAGTCCAGCCCCTGGTCCAGGGGCGCCCGCACCACGTGCCCCTCGCCGGTCAGGTAGTACAGCCGGTCCAGGCGCACCAAGGCCACCGGCACCCACTCGTCCACCGCCACGGTGACGGTGGACGGCAGGGTGCGCACCACCCGGGCCCGGCGCACCCACGGCAACCGCTCCACCGACCGGCGCACAGTGCCCACGTCCACCGAGAACAACGGGGTTCCCGCGGCCAGTCCCGCGGCCCTCACCACCTCGGCGGCCGGCGTACGGTCGTTGCCCTCGACGCGGATCTCCCGCAGCGCGAACCAGGTCACGTCCGGGGTCGACCGGTACCCGGCGTACAGGGCGGCGGTCAGGGCCACGGCCACCGCGGCCCAGAGAAACCCGCCCAGGGGGTGCAGGCGGTTCACCGGCCGAGCTCCGTCTTGGTCCGCGCCCCGTCCAGGAGCTTCTGGACCAAGCCGTCGAACCCCAGGCCCGCGGCCGCGGCCGCCTTGGGCAGCAGGCTCGTGGGGGTCATGCCCGGGATCGTGTTCACCTCGAGCACCCACGGCCGGCCAACCCGGTCCACCATCAGGTCCACCCGGGCGCCGCCAGAGCAGGCCAGCGCCCGGTACGCGGCCAACCCGGCGCGTTCGCACGCCCGGGCCACGGCCGGCTCCACCGGGGCGGGGCACAGGTACCGGGTGCGGCCCGGCGTGTACTTGGCCTCGTAGTCGTAAAACCCGCCCTCGGGCACGATCTCGACGAGCGGCAGGGGCTCGCCGTCCAGCACGCCCAGGGTCACCTCCCGGCCGTCCACGAACGCCTCGACCAGCACCCGCGGATCGTGCCTGCGGGCAACGGCCACCGCTTCGGCCACCTCGCCGGCACACCGGGCCACGGCGATCCCGATGGTGGAGCCCTCGGCCGGCGGTTTGGCGACCAGCGGCGCGGGCAGGACCACCGTGCCGGGGCCGTCCCCGGGCTCCAGCACCTGGAACGCCGGGGTGGGAATCCCGGCGGCCTCGAACACCCACTTCGACCGGACCTTGTCCGCGGCCAGGGCGCTGCCCAGCACGCCGGAACCGGTGTACGGCAGCCCCAGGATCTCGAGCAGGCCCTGGACCGTGCCGTCCTCACCCCCGGGACCGTGGAGCGCCACGAACACCGCGTCCGGGCGGCGTCCCCGAGGAGCCGGGCGAGGTCCGGCCCGGGATCGATCGGCACCACCCGGTGGCCCAGGCGGACCAGGGCGTCTTCCACGGCCCGGCCGGTCTTCAGGCTGACCTCCCGTTCTGCGCTCCGTCCGCCCCTGAGCACCACCACGGTCGCCATGGTCTACTCCTGGATCCGGAGTTTGCCCTTTTCCCAGTCCCCCACGATCTGCACCTCGGTCTCGAGCTTCACCTTGTGGTTGACGTACACCCGCTCCTGGATCATCCCGATCAGGGACACCACGTGGCTGGCCTTGGCCCGGCCCGCGTTCACGATGAAGTTGGCGTGGATCTGGGACACTTCCGCGTCCCCGACCCGCACACCCTTGAGCCCGCAGTCCTCGATCAGCCACCCGGCCGGGGGGCCGGACGCCGGGTTGCGAAACACGCTGCCCGCGCTGGGCCGGCCCACGGGCTGGGTCTCCCGCCGCCGCTGGTACAGCTCCTTGGCCCGGGCCTTCACGTGCTCGGGGTCGGACGGCTGGCCGGCCAGGATCGCGCCCACCACCACTGCGCCTTCGGGCAGGTCCACGCCCCGGTACCGGAACGCCAGTTCGTCCCGAGACAGGAGCCGGAGCCCCTCCCCGGGCACGAGCACCTCCAACTCCTCGACCCGATCGCCGATCTCGGCCTCCCAGGCTCCGGCGTTCATGGCCAGGGCGCCCCCCACCGAGCCGGGGATGCCCACCAGGAACTCGAACCCGCCCACCCCCTGGTCCACGCTCCACCGGACGAGCCGCCGCAGGCCCACGCCGGCCTCCACCCGGACGAGCCGGCGGCCGTCCCCGTCCTCGCCCCGATCTTCAACGGCGTCGAACCCGTCGCCCAGGGACACCACCGCGCCCCGGATGCCCCCGTCCCGCACCACCAGGTTCGACCCGTTGCCCAGGACGATCCACGGGACATCCCGGGCGGCCAGCAGGCCCAGGAGCCGGGCCAGGGCGTCCCGGTCCTCGGGGTACACCACCACGTCCGCTGCCCCGCCCACCCGGAGGGTGGTGTGGTCGGCCATGGGAACGTTCAGCTCCATCCGGGCCGGGACGCTCTCCCGGATCTCGTCGAGAACCGTTCTCGCCATGCTCACCCTCCTTGCAGGCGGCGCAGGAGTTCCCGGCCGGTCTGCCAGATGTTGCCCGCGCCCAGGGTGACCACCAGGTCGCCGGGCCGGAGCCGGTCAGCCACGGCCGCGGCCAGGTCATCGCCGGCAGGGACCAGCGCCACGTCCCGGTGGCCGTGGGTGCGGATCCCGTCCACCAGGGCGCTGGCGTCGACCCCCTCCAGGGGGGGTTCGCCGGCCGGGTAGATGTCGGTGACCACCACGGCGTCCGCACCGTAGAACGCCGTGAGAAACCGGTCGAACAGATCCCGGGTGCGGCTGAACCGGTGGGGCTGGAACACGGCCACCACCCGCCGGTCGTAGGCCTGGCGCAGCGCTCCCAGCACCGCCTGGATCTCGGTGGGGTGGTGGGCGTAGTCGTCCATCACGAGCACCCCTCCCGCCTCGCCCACCACCTGGCTGCGCCGTTCCACCCCCTGGAACCCGCTCAGGGCGCGGCACGCCACGGCCGGCGCCACGTCCAGTTCGATCGCCACGGCCACCGCGGCCAGGCCGTTGAGCACGTTGTGCTGGCCCGGAACCCCCAGGTCCACGTCTCCCACGGGCTCTCCGGCCACCAGGACCTGGAACCGGGTACGGCCCCGTGCGGCAACCACGTGCCGGGCCGACAGGTCGGCCTGGGCGGACAGGCCGTAGGTCACGGTGCGCTTGCGGATCCGGGGCAGCACCGCCTGGACCCGGGCGTCGTCCAGGCACGCCACCACCGCGCCGTAGAACGGCACCTTGTTGGCGAAGTTCACGAATGCGTCGTCCAGGGCCGCCTCATCCCGGTAGTGGTCCATGTGCTCCCGGTCGATGTTGGTGATCACCGCCACCGTGGGCGCGAGGACCAGGAAGCTGCCGTCGCTCTCGTCGGCCTCGGCCACCAGAAACTCGCCCTGTCCGAGACGGGCGTTGGTGCCCAGGCTGCGCAGCCGGCCGCCCACCACCACCGTGGGGTCCAGCCCTGCCTCGGACAGCACCGCGGCCACCATCGAGGTGGTGGTGGTCTTGCCGTGGGCGCCGGCCACGGCCACGGCGTACTTCATGCGCATCAGTTCGGCCAGCATCTCGGCCCGGGGGATCACCGGGACCAGCCTTCGCAGCGCCTCGACCACCTCGGGGTTGTCGGGCCCGACCGCCGACGACGTCACGACCACCGAAGCGTCCCCCAGGTTGCCGGGCCGGTGGCCGATCTCCACCCGGGCCCCGAGCCTGGCGAGGCGCTGGGTGGCCGGGGACGCCCGCAGGTCCGAACCGCTGACCCGGTACCCGAGGTTGAGCAGGACCTCGGCGATCCCGCTCATGCCGATCCCGCCGATCCCCACAAAGTGGATGTGCTGGTTCTTCCGGTACATGGCTCCTCGGCTCGAAACGGGGTCCCGGCCGTCAACCCGCGGCGAGGGACAGCAGGTCGTCCACGATCACCCCCGCCGCGTCCCTCGGGGCCGACGCGGCCGCGGCCCGGGCCATCCCGGACAGGCGTTCCGGCGCGGCCAACAACTCGTCGAGCACGGCGGCCAGGCTGGCCGGCTCGCACCCGGCCTGGGCTACCCACCGGGCCGCTCCCGCCTCCTGGGCTGCCCGGGCGTTGGCGCTCTGGTGGTCCCCGGCCGCGTGGGGGTACGGCACCAGCACGGCGGGCCGCCCCACAGCTGCCAGTTCGGCCACGGTGAGGGCACCGGCCCGGGCCACCACCAGGTGGGCGCCCGCGTAGGCCGCCCGGATGTCTTCGAGGTACGCCGTCACCCGCACCCCGGGCCGATCGCCGTACCGGGCCCGCACGGCTTCCGCACCGGCCCGGCCGGCCTGGTGGACCACCGTCACCGGCCGGGCCAGCCGGGCCACGGCCGCCGGCACGACCTCGTTCAGGAACCGGGCGCCCTGGCTGCCGCCCACCACCAGGACCCGGGCGGGCTCCCCGGGCCCGGGTGGGACGTAGGCCGCCGCGTCCCGGAACTCCGGCCGCAGGGGGTTGCCCGTCACCCGGGTCCGGTCCGCAGGCAGGTGTCCCAGGGCCGCGTCCATCCCCGCGTACACCCGCCGGACCCAGCGGGCCAGCACCCGGTTGGCCAGGCCGGGCCACGCGTTCTGCTCCTGGACCGCGGCGGGAACCCGGGCCAGCAGCGCGGCCACCACCACGGGGAACGACGCGTAGCCGCCCACGCCCAGGCACACCGCCGGCCGGAACCGGCGGACCACCCCGAGCGCGTCTTTCAGCCCCAGGGCCAGCTGCCCGGCCGCCCGGATCCGGGCCACGGTTCCGCGGCCGACCACCCCGGCCGACCGCACCGTTTCCAGCGGCAGTCCCAGGGACGGGAGCACCCGGGCCTCCAGCCCCCGGTCGGTTCCCGCGAACAACACCTCCTGGTCCGCCCCCCTTTCGAGCCACTCCCGGGCCACGGCCACGCCGGGGTACAGGTGCCCGCCGGTGCCGCCCCCGGCGATCAGGAGGCGCACCCGGGGCCCTCCCGCCCCAGGCCGGCCAGCAGCCCCGTCGCGGCCAGGCTCACCACCAGCCCGGTCCCGCCGTAGGACAGGAACGGCAGCGGGATCCCCTTGGTGGGCAGGCACCCGGTGACCACCAGCGCGTTCAGGCCGGCCTGGAGCCCGAGCCACGCCGTGATCCCGGTAGCCAGGAGCCGCCGGTACGGGTCCTGCTGGCGCCACGCGATCCGCAGCCCGCGCCACACGAGCAGGGCGAACAGGCCGAGCACCAGCGCGATCCCCACCAGTCCGCGCTCCTCCGCCCACACGCTCAGGATGAAGTCGGTGTGGGCCTCGGGCAGGTAGTACAGCTTCTGCCGGCCAGCGCCCAGCCCGACCCCCCACCACCCGCCCGCGCCGAACGCCAGCAGGCTCTGGACCAGCTGGAACCCGGCGCCGGTGGCGTGGGCCCACGGATCCAGGAACGCCAGGATCCGTTCCCGCCGGAACGGCACGAACCACAGCAGGTACACCGCCACCGGCACCACGGGCACGAGTCCCGCGACCAGGTGGCGCACCCGGACCCCGGCCACGTACGCCACGACCAGCACGACCCCCGCCAACAGCGCGGCCGTGCCCAGGTCGGGCTCGGCCAGGACGAGCAGCACCAGCACCCCCGGGATCAGCACGGCGGGCAGGTACCCGTACCCGAAACTGCGGATCCGGTCTCCGCGCTTGGCCAGGTTGCTGGCCAGGAACACCACCAGGACCAGCTTGGCCACCTCGGACGGCTGGAACCCCAGCGGCCCCAGGCGCACCCACCGGTGGGCGCCCTTGACCTCGACCCCCACACCGGGCACCCACGGCAGGGCCAGGAGCACCAGGGCCGCGCCCAGCAGGGGGTAGGCCCACCGGGCCAGCGACTCGGGCCTCACCCGCAGGGCGGCCGCCATCGCGCCGACCCCGAGCACGGCGTACGCTGCCGACCGCTTCAGGTACGCTGCCGCGTCCGTTCCTTCCCGCCCGAAACCCAGGGGAGAGGCCGTGGAGTACACCAGCACCAGGCCGATCCCGGCCAGCAGGAGGGCCGCAGAGACCAGCACCCAGTCCGGGCGCCCCGGGAAGTTATCGGCCTGCTCGGTCACGTTTTCGGGTCTCCTGCCGGCACCATTCCTGGAACGCCCGGCCTCGTTCGGCGTAGCCGGAAAACCGGTCGAAACTGGCCGACGCCGGGGACAGGAGCACCGTGTCCCCGGGCCGGGCCACGTCCACCGCCCGGGCCACGGCCTCGGGCCACCCCGCCACCACCGTGGTCGGGACCGCCCCGGCCAGCGCCCGCTCCAGCGCCCGCGCCGTTTCCCCCACCAGCACCGCGGCCCGGACCCGGCCCCGGGCCGCCCGGGCCAGGGGCGAGAACTCCGCAGCCTTGTCCGACCCGCCGGCCACCCAGACCACGGGCCCGTCCGCCGTCTCCAGCGCCCGGACGGCCGCGTCCACGTTGGTGGCCTTGGAGTCGTCCACGAAACGGACCCCGCACCACGCCAGGAACTCCTGATACCGGTGGGGTAGCCCGGGAAACCGCCGGATCGTGTCCCACGCGCGGGCCGGCGCGACCCCGGCCCAGGCAGCGGCGAGCCACGCGGCCAGGGCGTTGCCCAGGTTGTGGCCGCCCGCCAGGGCCAGGTCGCCCCGGGGCACCCGCACCCCGTCCCGGCCGGGCAGGCACAGCACCACGTCGTCCCCCTCGGCCCACGCCCCGGCCGGCCGGGCCGCCTCGACCGAGTACGCCAGCACCGTGCCCCGGCCCGGGTCCACCGACCACGCGCCCGGGTCGTCCGCGTTCACCACGGCCGCGTCCCCGGGCCCCTGGTTCGCGAAGATGCGGGCCTTGGCCGCCCGGTACGCCGCGAGACCGCCGTGCCGGTCCAGGTGGTCCTCGGTCACGTTCAGGAGCACCGCGACCCGGGGCCGCAGGGTGGGCGCGGTGTCGAGTTGGAAGCTGGACACCTCGGCCACCACCCAGTCCCACGCCCCCCCGACGGCCTCCACCAGGGGCGTGCCCACGTTGCCCCCCACGAACACCCGCAGCCCGGCCGCCCGGAGGACCCGGCCCACCAGCTCGGTCACGGTGGTCTTGCCGTTGGTCCCGGTCACCGCGATCACGGGCGCGTCCAGGAACCGCCACGCCAGCTCCACCTCGCCGATCACCTGGACCCCGGCCGCGCCCAGGGCGGCCGCGCCGGGGTGCTCGCCGGGGATCCCCGGGCTCACCACGGCCCCGTCGTACCGCTGCGGATCGAGCCGGGCCCCGGCCGGCGCCACACGCACCCCCGACCGCTCCAGGTCGTCCACCCCCGGGTCCAGCCGATCCCGGGGCGCGTCGTCCCACAGGTCCACCCGGGCCCCGCGGTCGCGCAGGAACCGGGCGGCGGCGCGGCCGCTCGCGCCGGCACCCAGCACCGCAAACCGCTGGCCGGCCACGTCCACCGGTCACCTCAACTTCAGGGTGGCGAGCCCCAGGAGCGCCAGGATGATCGAGATGATCCAGAACCGGACGATGATCTTGGGCTCGGCCCACCCCTTGAGTTCGAAGTGGTGGTGGATCGGCGCCATCCGGAAGATCCGCTTGCGCCGGGTCTTGTAGGACGCCACCTGGAGCACCACGCTCAGGGTCTCGAGCACGAACACGCCACCCACCACGGCCAGCACGAACTCGAACTTGCTCACCACCGCGGCCATGCCCAAGGCGCCGCCCAGGGACAGGCTGCCCACGTCCCCCATGAACACCTGGGCCGGGTACGCGTTGTACCAGAGGAAACCCAGGGCCGCGCCGGCCATGGCGCCGCAGAACACGGCCAGTTCCCCGGCCCCGGGCACGTACGGGATCTGCAGGTACTCGGCGATCCGGGCGTGGCCGGCCGCGTAGGTGAACACCAGGTACGTGAGGCTGGCGGTGATCACCGGGCCGATCGCGAGGCCGTCCAGGCCGTCGGTCAGGTTCACCGCGTTGCCCGCGCCCACCACCACGAACACCGCGAACGGCACGTAGAGCGCGCCCAGGTCGGGCCGGAGGTTCTTGAAGAACGGCACGGCCAGCCGGGTGTCGAACCCGGGCATGGCCCACAGGGCGCCGCACCCCACGGCGGCCACGGCCACCAGCGACCAGAACTTGACCCGGGCGGACAGGCCATGGCTGTTGCGGCGGACCACCTTGAGGTAGTCGTCCGCGAACCCCACCGCGCCGAACCCGAGGGTGACCAGCAGCACCAGCCACACCGAGGGCTCGGCCGGGTCGGCCCACGCCACCGTGCCCACGGCCACCCCGAGCAGGATCAGGACCCCGCCCATGGTCGGCGTGCCCTCCTTCTGGAGGTGCCGCTCGGGCCCGTCTCCGCGAACGGACTGGCCCACCCGCAGGCGCTTCAGGCCCCGGATCACGGCCGGCCCGAGCACCAGGGCGATCAGCAGCGCCGTCAGCATCCCCAGGACGGCCCGGAACGTGATGTACCGGAACACGTTGAAGACGCCGTAGGTGTCGTGCAGCGCGTACAGGAAACGGTACAGCATCACGCCCCCAACCGTTCGACCACGGTTTCCAGGCCCAGGGCCCGGCTCCCCTTGACCAGCACCCAGTCGCCCGGCCGCAGCCGCAGGGCCAGGGCCGCGGCCAGGGTGTCCCGGTCCTCGTAGAGCCACACCCGGTCCGGGGGCAGGCCCCCGGCCGTGGCCGCGTCCCGGGCTGCGGCCGTGGCCCTGCCGAGCAGGTGCAGTTCGTCCACCCCCAGCCGCGCGGCCGTGCGGCCCACCTGCGCGTGCCCTTCATCGCACAGGGCTCCCAGTTCCCGCATCTCCCCCAGGACGGCCACCCGGCGGGCCGGGCCCGCCAGGTCCGAAAGGGTCTCCAGGGCCGCCTCCACCGCCTGGGGGTTCGCGTTGTAGCAGTCCACCACGAACCGGACCCCCTTGGCCGACCGGCGGATCTCGCCCCGCAGGGACGGCACGGCCACCTGGTCGAGCGCTTCCGCGCCGGGCGCCCACGCCACCCCGAGGGCCTCGACCGCGGCCAGGGCAGCCAGGGCGTTGGACGCGTTGTGGCGTCCCGGCAGGGGGAGCCGCACCCGGCGACCGGCCACCCGGAACGCGCTGCCGTCCGCACCCCGGTTTTCGTACGCCTCCCCCCGCAGGTCGGCGGTCTCGTCCCAGCCGAACGTGACACACCGGGTGTTTGCCGGGGGCCGGAGCAGCGGCTCGCCGGCCGGCACCACCAGGGTGCCGCCGGGCCGCAACCCGCCGGCGATCCGCAACTTCTCCGCAGCCACCCCTTCGACCCCCCCGAGCCCCTCGGTGTGGCACACGCCCACGCCCGTGATCACGGCCACGTCCGGCCGGGCAACGTCTGCAAGGCACGCCATCTCCCCCCGCTCGCTCACCCCCAACTCCAGTACCGCGACCTGTTCGTCCCCGGCCGCACCGAGAAGGGTCAGGGGCAGCCCCACCCGGTTGTTCCAGTTTCCCGGGGTCTGGAGGGTGCGCAGCCCCGCCGCTCGCAGCACGACCGCGATCAACTCCTTCGTGGTGGTCTTGCCCGCGCTACCGGTAACCGCAACCACGCGCAGGTCCACGGCCTCCCGCACCCACCGGCCCAGGGCGCCCAGGGCGTCCAGGGTGTCCGCCACCCGGAGCACCGGGCCGGGGCCCGGGGGTACCGGCCGGTGGACCACCACCCCGGCGGCCCCTGCCGACCACGCCTCGGCCACGTGGTCGTGGCCGTCGTGGCGCGGTCCGGCCAGGGCCACGAACAGGCTGCCCGGCGCGAGGTGCCGGGTGTCGGTGCCCACCCGCTCGAACACCAGGCCGGGCGGGGCCGGGCCGGACACCCGGGCGTTCGTGGCGGACGCGGCCTCGGCCAGGGGGATCCTCACGGTCCGCCCCCTGCCAGGACGTTCCGGGCCACGACCCGGTCGTCGAACGCCAGGACCCGGCCTCCCAGGGTCTGGGTGGTCTCGTGCCCCTTGCCCGCGATCACCACCGCGTCCCCGGGCCGGGCCGCGGACACGGCCCACGCGATCGCCTCGGCCCGGTCTTCGAGCCGGGCGTACACCCGGTCGGCACCGGCCAGCGCCCGGGCGGACGCCACCCGGGCCCACCCGTCCGGGAGGCCGGCCTCGATCTCGTCCAGGATCGCCGCGGTGGGCTCGGACCGGGAGTTGTCCGCGGTGAGAACCAGCTTGTCGCACCATCTGGCCGCGGCCCGGGCCATCCAGGGCCGCTTGCCCCGGTCCCGGTCGCCGCCGCACCCGAACACGCACACGAGCCGCCCCGCATCCAGCGCCCGCACGGCGGCGAGGACCCGGTCCAACGCGTCGGGGGTGTGGGCGTAGTCCACGAACACCGCCAGGCCCCGGTCGTTGGGCACTGGTTCGAGTCGGCCCGGCACCGGCGGAGCCGTGGCCAGGGCTTCGGCCGCCAGGCCCAGGTCCACCCCCAGGGCCCGGGCCGTGGCCAGGGCGCACGCAGCGTTGCTGGCGTTGAACGCGCCCACCAGGGGCACCCGCACCGGGTGGCGCTCGGCTCCGGCCCACACCTCTCCCCGCAGGCCGTCCAGGTCCGAAGCCTCGACCGACAGCCGCACGTCTCCAGCCGCCACCCCCCAGGTCACCACGGGGCCGGGCACCTCGCCGGCCAGGCGCCTGCCGAACGGGTCTTCTGCGTTCACCACGGCCGGCGCGCCGGGCGCGTGCCGGGTGAACAAGAGACGCTTGGCCCCGTAGTAGGTTTCCATGGTGTCGTGATAGTCCAGGTGGTCCTGGGTGAGGTTGGTGAACACCACACACGCGAACCGGCACCCCTCCACCCGGCGGCGGTCGAGCGCGTGGCTGCTCACTTCCATCACCCCGGCGTGTGCACCTTCCCGCACCATCCGGCCGAGGGCCGCCTGCAACGCCGGCGCGTCCGGGGTCGTCAGGGGTGCCGGCTCCTCGCCTCCTGGAAACGCGTACGAGATCGTCCCCAGACGCCCCACCTTCGTACCGGCCGCCGACAGGAGGTGGGACACCAGGTATGCCACCGTGGTCTTGCCGTTGGTGCCGGTGATCCCCACCAGCCGGAGCTGGCGGGAAGGGTGTCCCCAGAACGCACACGCGGCCAGGCCCAGGGCGACCCCGGTGTCGGGGACCCTCACCTGTACCGCTCCGGGCGCGTCCACCTCCCGCTCCACCAGGCATGCCGCGGCGCCGGCCCGGGCAGCCCGGCCCGCGAACCGGTGGCCGTCGGCGCAAGAGCCCCGCACCGCCACAAACAGGTCCCCGGCAGACACCCTGCGCGAGTCGCACGTGACCCCGGTCACCTCGGGATCTCCCGGGGACCGGGGGCAGGCACCGGGAATCTGCGACACGATCTCCGAAAGGCGCACGGTCCCTCCGTGGGGCTACCAGGATGCGGGAAAACCCCGTCCATGGGTTTTTCCGCGACGGTCTCTCGGGGGCGGCCCCGTCGAGGCCTTTCAAATCACTCGGTTTTTCAAACCTCGTGATTTGACGCCCCTTCCGTGGGGCGCGTAGAGCAGGTTGCTTTTTCCGCAACCTGCTGCAGGGCGCGAGTTGGAGCCCCGGCTACTGCCGGATCACAGTAGGGGGCGAAACACCACCGAACACACCTGGCCAGGGGCCAACGGGGCCCCCGGGGCCGGGTCCTGGCTCTCGGCCACCCCCGAGCCAAGGAGGCTCACCCGGGTTTCCACGCCGGTGTCGGACACCCTGCGCAGCACCTGCCGCATCGTCAACCCCCTCAGGTCTGGCATCGTCCCCGGCAGGGTCTTCCGGGCCTGCCGGGGGCGCCGGGCCACGCCCCCGGACGGCGGTTCGGCAGCCCCGGGCAGGTCGGGGGACACCTCCAGGTACCCGAGGATCCGCCGGGCCATCTCCCGAAACGCGGGTCCGGCGACCATCCCGCCGTACCGGGAACCGCGCCGGGGCTCGTCCACTGCGACCAGTATCGTGAGCCGGGGCCGGCGGGACGGGACCGATCCCACGAAACTCGCCACCACCCGGTCGCGCCGGTACCCCCCCCGCACCGGGTCGGGCTTCCACGCGGTGCCGGTCTTGCCCGCCACCCGGTACCCGGGCACCGCGGCCAGGGGGGCGGTGCCCTCGGCGTCCACGACCCGCTCCAACAGCCGGGTCAGGGTCTGGGCCGTGGCCGCGGCCACGGCCCGGCCCGCGGGCTCGGGATCGAAGCGGCGGATCTCCCGTCCCTGGTCGTCAACCACCGCGCGCACCAGCCGGGGCCGCATCCGCATCCCGTCGTTGGCGATCGCGGCGAACGCCGACGCCACCTGGAGCGCCGTGGCCGACACCCCCTGGCCGTAGGAAACCGTGATCGGGGTGAGCTTGGACCACGCCTCCGGCTCGGGGAACAGCCCCCGGGACTCCCCGCCCAGCTCGATCCCGGTGAACCGGCCCAGGCCGAACCCCACGAGCCCTTCGTACAGGTCCCGGGGCGGGATCCGGTCCGACAGCTTGGCCACCCCGATGTTGCTGGACACCTTGAGCACGTCCGCAACGGTGAGCCAGCCATGGGGCTTGTGGTCGTGGATCGTGCGGTCGTACACCTGCCAGGTGCCGTTCTCGCAGAACACCCGGTCCTCTGGGCGGGCCAGGCCCCGGTCCAGGAGGACGCCCAGAAACAGGGCCTTCAGGGTGCTGCCCGGTTCGAACACGTCGACCACGGCCCGCACCTTGTACTGTTCGGGGGTGCTGGAACGGTACGTGTTCGGGTTGAACGCAGGCACCTGGGCCAGGGCGAGAACGTCGCCGGTGGACGGCTCGAGCACCACGGCCATCCCTCCCCGGGCGTTGCTCTTGCGGACAACCTCGCCCAACTCCTCTTCCGCGATGTGCTGGATCGCCTCGTCCAGGGTCAGCACCACGCCGCGGCCGGCGCTGCGGGACAGGTCGGGCGGGCGGGCCAGCAGGAGGCGCCCCCGGGCGTCCCGCTCGGCCTCCACCTCCAGTTCCTGCCCGCGCAAGACGTCGTCGAACCGGTACTCGATCCCCCCGAGACCCCGGCCGTCCCCCCCCACGAACCCGAGCACCTGCCCGGCCAGGGACCGTTTGGGGTAGTACCGCTGGGGCTCCCGCACCACCCCCACCCCGGTCAGTCCCAGGGCCCGGACCGCCTCGGCCTCCCCGGGAGAGACCCCCCGCTTCAGCCAGGTGAACCGGCGCCCCCGCCCCTCGAGACGGGCCGCCACGGACGCCCGATCCAGGCCGAGGGCGCGGCACAGGTCCCGGAGGGCGTCCGGTCGGCCCAGCACCGCGTCGGGGTCCACGAACACGCTGGACCCGGACAGGGTCTGGGCCAGTTCCCGGCCGTTCCGGTCGTAGATCGGACCGCGGACGGGGTGGAGCCGGACGAGTCGCAGCCTCTGGCGCTCGGCCCGGGCCTGCAGTTCCGGTCCCCGGACAACTTGCAGATAGGTGGCGCGGGCAGCGGCCAGCCCGAACAGGCCCAGCAGGACGGCTCCCACGACCAGGAGCCGGCGCCGGGGGCCGACCGGAGCGCCCCCGGCCTCACTCATCCAGGACGAAGATCGACCCCTTGCCGGGCCGGACCATGCCCAGGCGCAGGGCCTCACGCTCGATCCGCCCCGCCGACGACAGGGTGGCCACCTCCACCGACAAACGGTCCACCTCGGCGGCCAGGCCGTCCCGGGTCTGGGACAACTCCTCGAGCACGTACCCCGTCCGGGTGATCTGGAGCCGCACCGCGGTCACCCCTAGGGCAGCTGCCAGGCACAGGGCTCCCGCGATCACGCGGGGAGCCCACCGCTGCAGGTCCGGGACGGATACGGGGACGACCGCGGCCGTGATGGCTCGGGCTGCGCGGGTCGGGCTCATGGCGTTCCTCCGTGTGGTTCTCCGTCGGGCGGTGGATCCGGCAGCCGTTCGGCCGCTCGGAGCCGGGCGCTGCGCGCCCTCGGGTTGCGCTCGATCTCGTCCGGACCTGGGCGGACCACCCGGCGCTCCAGCGGCCGGAGCCATCCGGGCGTTCCGCAGGTACACCGGGGCGCCCGGGCCGGGCAACGGCACCGGGGCTGTGCTTCCCGCAGCGCGCGTTTCACCAGCCGGTCTTCCAGGGAGTGGTACGAGATCACCACCACCCGTCCCCCCGGGGCCAGCACCCGGTCCAGCGCGCCCAGGAACCGCTCCAGGGCGTCCAGCTCCCGGTTGACCGCGATCCGCAGGGCCTGGAACGTGCGGGTGGCCGGGTGCTTCGCCCCCCGGCGTCCCAGGGCCTCCTCCACCACCCGCGCCAGTTCCCCGGTGGTCTCCAACGGTTTCCGGCGGCGCGCCCGGTCGATCGCCCGGGCGACCCGGCCGGCCCGGGGCTCCTCCCCGTACGCCCGGATCACCCGGGCCAGTTCGGCCACGGGCGCCCGATTGACCAGCGCCGAAGCCGGCGGTCCAGCCCCCGGGTCCATGCGCATGTCCAGGGGTCCGTCCCGCAGGAAGCTGAACCCCCGGGCCCCCTCGTCGAGCTGGTGGGACGAGACCCCCAGGTCGAGGAGGACCCCGTCCACCGGCCCGAGCCCGCACCGGGCCAGGACGGCCGGGAGGTCCCCGAAATCCCCCTGGACCAGCCGGACCCGGGGGTCCCGTGCCAGGTCCCGGTTGGCGGCCAGTGCGTCCGGGTCCCGGTCGAGCCCCACCAGGCGGCTGCCGGGACCGAGCCGGGCCAGCAGCGCTCGGGCGTGCCCGCACCCGCCCAGGGTCCCGTCCACGTACACCCCGTCCGGGGCGCTGAACCACCGCGCCACGGCTTCGGGCCCGAGCGCCGGGAGGTGGTAGGCCGGGTCAGGCGGCTGCATCCTCCAACGCCTCTCCCAGGCTCGGGTACTCCCGGGGTTCCCCATCCCGGGCGCCGGCCAGGAGCAGGATCTGGCGCACGTACGGGTCGGCGCCCACCACCCCGACCCTGCGGCCGTCGGCCGCGTGACCCACGAACATTTCGGCCACCCGGTAGTGCAGGTGCCGGGTGGCCGTCAGATCGATCAGGACGCGTCGGCCGGCCACGCGGTGGGCCGAGCCCACCACACGGTCCAGGCCGGGCAGTTGCTCCACGCCGACCTCGCCGGGCAGGCCGAGGACCACGGCGTTGCCGTGGATCGCGTAGGTCGATGCACTCACAGTCCCAGCTCCCCCATCCCCTGTGCGATGGTCTCGAAGTCGGCGGCCACCTGGGCCATCTCGGCGTCGTAACGCTCCTTGGACCAGATCTCGAACGTGCGTCCCATGCCCGAGAGGATCACGCTGCGCTCCAGGCCGGCGTACGCCCGGAGCGTGGGCGGCACCAGGATCCGGCCGGCCCTGTCCACCGGGCACTCCTGTGCCGGGGCGTACACCAGGCGCCGGAACGCCTTCACCCGTGGGTCGTACTGGGGCATCTCGTTCAGGCGGGACTCGAACACCCGCCACTCGTCCGCCGGGTACGCGACCAGGCAGTCCTTGTCACGGGTCACGAACAGGGGGGGGGCAAACGTGGTGTCCAGCGCCTCGCGGAACTTGGCCGGGATGCTGAGCCGTCCTTTCTCGTCGATCGTGTGCTCGAAGCAACCCCGGAACATCTGCGCTCCCCGGCTCGGCCCACTTCATCCCACCTTATCCCACTTTATGGGCCGACTATACAAATCGCCCCCACCCGTGTCAACCCTCTCCCACGCGCGCAACACGGGCGGCCTGCCGCCGGCAGCAAGGACGCCGGGGATCAAGAGACTTTTTTCTCAAGATCCTGTCGCACTTTGCCGACAGGACAGAACCGGGAACCGAACTCGCTCAGGGGAAGCTGTCATGACCAAGATCGTCGTGGATCCGGTCACCCGGGTAGAGGGTCACCTGCGGGTGGAAACCGAGGTGGACAGCGGCCGGGTGGTGGACGCCCGGGTGGCAGGGGAGATGTTCCGGGGGTTCGAGGCGGTCCTCCAGGGCCGGGACGTGCTGGACGCCCCGGTGATCACCCAGCGGATTTGCGGGGTGTGCCCGGTGAGCCACGCGGTGGCGTCGTGCCGCGCGGTGGAGGACGCCCAGGGTCTCACCCCGCCCCCCAACGGCCGGCTGCTCCGGAGCCTCGTGCTGGGGGCCAACTACCTGCAGAGCCACCTGCTCCACTTCTACCACCTCGCCGCCCTGGACTTCGTGGACGTGACCGCAGTGCTCGCCTACGACGGCCCGCGGGCCGACCTGCGAGCGCTCAGGGCGTGGGTGGAACAGGAGGTGTCCTCCAACCGGATCCTGCCGGCCGCCCCGTTCCTGCCCCGCCTCCAGGGCGACTACCCGAAGGACGCAGCGTGGAACGCCGCGGCGCTGGCCCACTACCTGGACGCCCTCGAGATGCGGACCGAGGCGCACCGGATGGCGGCCCGGTTCGGCGGCAAGATGCCCCACACCGCGTCCCTGGTGCCCGGCGGGGTGACCGCCCGGGTCGAGCACGAAGACATCGAGGCGTTCCGGGCCGGACTCGTCCGGGTCCGGTCGTTCGTGGAGAACGCGTACCTCCCGGACCTGGCCGCCCTGGTCGCGCGGTTCGGCGCATACGCGACCGTGGGCCGGGGCGTGGGGCGGTTCCTGAGTTACGGCGCGTTCGAGGAGGCCGACGGCTCTGCGTGGCTCCCGGCCGGGGTCGTCCGGGAAGGCCGGTTCGAACCGTTCGACCCGGCCCGGATCGCCGAGCAAACCGGGGCGGCCCGGTACGCCCGGGGCACCCCCCGCCACCCGGCCCGGGGAGAGACCCGGCCAGAACCCGGGCGGGCAGGGGCGTACTCGTGGATCAAGGCGCCCCGGTACGACGGCGAGGCGGTGGAGGTCGGTCCCCTGGCCCGGATGATGGTGGCCCGGGCAGCCGGGGTTCCGGATGTGACCCGGGCCGTGGACGAGGCGCTGGGCCGGACCGGTCTCGGCGAACAGCAACTGGACAGCGTGGCCGGCCGGCACCTGGCCCGGGGGGTGGAGACCCTGCTCCTGGCCCGGCACATGGAGACGTGGCTCGACGCCCTGGAGCCGGGCCAGCCGTCCGTAGCCCCTTACGACGGCGATCCGTCGGGTGCGGGGTACGGCCTCACGGAGGCACCCCGGGGCGCCCTGGGCCACTGGGTGACCGTGGCAGACGGGCGGATCGAACGTTACCAGTGCCTGGTCCCGAGCACCTGGAACTTCTCGCCCCGGGGCGACCGGGGAGACCCGGGCCCGGTGGAGGCCGCCGTGCTCGGCACGCCGGTGGCAGCCGATACCCGCGGGCTCGAGGTCGCCCGGGTGGTCCGCTCGTTCGACCCGTGCATCGCGTGCGCAGTCCATTGACCGGGGAGGAACGACCGTGAACCGATCCCGCAGGCAGTTCCTGAAAGACGCAGCCCGGCTGGCCGCCGTGGTCGGCCTGGGCCCCACCTGGGTGCCCCGGTTCGCCCAGGCCCTGGAAGACCTGTCCACCGGGCGCGCACCGGTGCTGTGGCTCCAGGGCCAGTCGTGCTCCGGGTGCTCGGTGAGCTTCCTGAACGCAGAGGATCCGGGGCCCGCAGGCCTCCTGACCCGGTACCTGTCCCTGTACTTCCACCAGACCCTGTCGGCGGCCACGGGCGAGGCGGCCCTGTCCGCGCTGGAACGGGCCGTGGATGCCGGGGGGTACGTGCTGGTGGTGGAGGGGGCCGTCCCCCTGGGGGTACCGGACGCGTGCACCCTGGGCGAAGAGCCGTTCGGCCAGCTGCTGGTCCGGGCCGCCCGGAAAGCCCGGGCCGTGATCTCGGTGGGCACCTGCGCCAGCTACGGCGGCATCCCCGCTGCTCCGCCCAACCTCACGGGCGCGGCGCCGGTTTCCGAGGTGCTGGCCAAGGCCGGGGTGTCGCGGCCGCTCGTCAACCTGCCGGGGTGCCCGGCCCACCCGGCGTGGGTCGTGGGCAACCTGGTGCACCTGCTCAAGGCCGGGGTGCCCGAACTCGACGAAGCGGGCCGGCCGAAGCGCACCTACGGCCAGCTTCTCCACGACCAGTGCCCCCACTTCGCCCAGTACGAACGCGAACAGTTCGCCGAGAAGCCCGGGGACGACGGGTGCCTGTTCAAGGTGGGGTGCCAGGGGGTGATCACCTCGAGCGATTGCTCGTGGCGGGGGTGGAACGGCGGCGGGAGCTGGTGCGTCCAAGCCCGGGCGCCGTGCGTGGGCTGCGCCCGTCCCGAGTTCGCCCGCAACCCCGACTTCCCGTTCTACCGGCTGAACGAGGACCATCCCAGGACCGGCTGACGGCCGGCACACCCTATCGGGAGGAACACGATGCGGTGGGGCATCCAGACCAAGGTGACGGCGGTGGTGGTGGCCGTACTGGCGATCGCGTTCGGCGTGAGCACGTGGGTATCGATCCGCCAGGTCACGGCCATCCTGGGCGACTACGACCGCCTGAGCAGCCAGGCCCTGCACGACGCTGCCTACGACCAGGCCCGCAACGTGTTCGAGAGTCTGGAGACCGGCACGAAGGGTTCCCTGGAACGGGGAGAGATGGAGGTGTTCGAGACCCTCCTGACCGACCTCGCCCGGATCCGCGGGGTGCTGGAGATCGGGCTGGCAGACCCGGCCGGCCGGGTGGCGTACTCGAGCCAGGGAGACCGGGTGGGCCAGCAGATGGACGAGGCCGTGTTCCGCAGGGCCACCGAGCAGGGCAACGAGGTCCACGAGGAGGAAGCGGCCGACGCCGTGACCCTGCTCCGGCCCCACCGGATGGAGGCCGACTGCCTGCGCTGCCACGACGACGCGGCCCGGGGCGACCTGGCCGGGGTGCTGTACGTACGTTACAGCCTGGCCGAGCTGGCCCGGGCCCGCCAGGAGGCCGCACAGTTCCTGACCGAAGCGAGCCGCAAGGGCGTGACGACCGGAGCGGTGACCGGCCTGCTGGCCCTGGCCGCCGCGAGCCTTGGCGTGTACCTGCTCCTGGGCGCCCAGGTGCGCCGGCCCCTGGCCGCCCTGATCGAGCGCACCCGGGAGATGGCCAGCGGTGAGGCCGACCTGACCGCCCGGCTGCCCGACGACGCCACCGACGAGATGGGGGACGTGGCCCGGGCGTTCAACGCGTTCGTGGCCAACCTCCAGGAACTCGTCCGGAGCGTCCTGACCACGGCCGACGAGGTGAACCGGGGCAGCCAAGAGATCCTGGAGGCGAGCCGCCGGGCCCTGGAGCAGGCCACCCGCCAGAGCGAACAGGCCCAGACCGCGGCGTCGGCAGCCGAACAGATGAGCGCCACCGTGCTCCAGATGGCCCGGAGCGCCCAGGAGGCGTCCGACACGGCCCGGGCAGCTTCCGAGACAGCGGAGCAGGGCGGCCAGGTGGTGGGCGAGGGAGTGTCCGGAATGGGCGAGGTGGAGGACCGGGTGCGGGCGATCGCCGAGAAGGTGCGGGAACTGGGCGACCGCAGCCAGGCGATCGGCGCGGTGATGGAGGTGATCGACGACATCGCCGACCAGACCAACCTGCTCGCCCTGAACGCGGCGATCGAGGCGGCCCGGGCCGGGGAACACGGCCGGGGGTTCGCCGTGGTGGCGGACGAGGTGCGCAAGCTGTCCGAGAAGACCGCCGAGGCCACCCGGCAGGTTCGGGACACCGTGGCCGGCATCCAGACCGACCCCGAGCAGGCCGTCGCATCGGTCCAGGAGGGGCTGGAAAGGGCCGAGGCCAGCGGCAACCTGGCCCGCCGCGGCGGCGAGGCGCTCCAGGAGATCGTGGACCAGATCGAGCGCAACGCGGGCATGGTGGCCCAGATCGCCGAGGCCACCGAGCAGCAGCGGGAGGTGGTGGAAGAGATCGGCCACACCATCGAGGCGATCGCCTCCCTGGCCACGGATGTGGCCGACGGCGTGGGCCAGACCCAGGGTACGGCCGAACGGCTGGGGGAACGGATCGGCCACCTCCAGGAACTGGTGGGCCGGTTCCGGGTGTAACGGGGGCCAGGTCTACCAGGATGCTGAAAAACCCCGTCCGTGGGTTTTTCAGCCACGACCTCTCGGGGACGGCCGGTCGTCCTCGTCCAGGGGCGTGATCCGCACCGCGAGCACCCGGTTGCGGCCGGTGCGCTCCACGGTGAACCGGGAGGAACCGTACACCAGCTGCTCCCCGGGTTCCGGGATGTGGCCGATACCGGTGGTGACGAACCCCCCCACGGTCACGTCGGGCTGGATCGGCAGCGCGAGGCGCAGGCGGTCGTTCACCTCCCGCACGGCCACGTCCCCCCGCACCAGGACCTCTCCCCCCGGGAGGAAGCGGATCCCCTCCCCCTCCACGTCGTGCTCGTCCCGGATCTCTCCCACGATCTCCTCGATCACGTCCTCCAGGGTCACGATCCCCTCGACCCCGCCGTACTCGTCCACCACCAGGGCCATGTGGGTCCGCCGGTTCTGGAACTCGTGGAGCAGGCTCTCCAGGTCTTTGGACTCGGGCACGAAGAACGGCTCCCGGGCCACCGCGGCCAGGCTGCCCGCCCCGTCCCGGCGCAGCAGGGCCACGGCGTCTCGCACATGGGCCACCCCCACCGGGTCGTCCAGACTGTCCCGGTACACCGGCAGCCGGGTGTGGCCGGTGGAAACGAACACATCCAACGCCTGGGCCAGGGGGGTGGCCACGTCCAGGCCCCGAACCCGGTTCCTGGGCACCATGACCTCCCGGACCGTCTGGCGCCCCATCCGGAAGATCCCGTGGAGCATGCGGCGCTTGCTCTCGGGCCCGGCAGCATCGTCCTCGGCGATCAGCAACCCCAGTTCGTCCACCGACAGCCCCCGCCGGCCGGCCACCTCGGCCCGGTACCCGAACGGCGCCAACACCAGCCGGGCCAGGCCGGTGGCGGCCCACACCGCCGGGTACAGGACCCGGCACAGCACGGCGTACACTGGGGCGACGGCCATGGCCACGGGCTCGGCGTGACGGCTCGCGTAGGTCTTGGGCGCGATCTCGCTGAGCACCACCAGTAACGCGGTCATCACGCCGGTGGCCACTGCGATGCCCCCGTCGCCGAACCACTCCAGGGCCACGGCCGTGGCCACCGATGACGCGGCGATGTTCACCAGGTTGTTCCCCACCAGGATCGTACCCAGCAGGTTCTCCCGGCGCTGGAACAGGGCCTCGTACAGCCGCGCCCGCTTGTCTCCCTTGCGGGCCAGATACCGCATGCGCAGCCAGTCGGCCCCGAGCAGGGCGGTCTCCGACCCGGAGAAGAACGCGGACAGGGCGAGCAAAACGGGCAACAGCGCAACCAGGTACGGCAACAACGGTTCGTTCATGGCGCTTCCTCGGCCCCCGGCAACCCGGAGGACGTACGGAACTGCAGTTCGTACAGGGTCCGGTACAGCCCCCCCCGCTCCAGCAACTCCCGGTGGGTGCCCTGTTCGGCGATCCGCCCCCGGGCCAGCACCACCACCCGGTCCGCCCGTCGCACCGTGGCGAGCCGGTGGGCCACCACCAGGTTGGTCCGGCCCCGGAACAGGGTGTCCAGGGCCTGCTCGATCACCGCTTCGGTGGCCTGGTCCACCTCGCTGGTGGCCTCGTCCAGGACGAGCACCCGGGGGTCCCCGGCCAGGGCACGGGCGAACGACACGAGCTGGCGCTGGCCCGAACTCAGGCGAACCCCCTCCTCGAGCACCGGCGTGTCGTACCCGTCGGGCAGGGCCGCGACCGCGTCGTGCAGCCCCACGGCCCGGGCCGCGGCCTCGGCGTCGCCGCGGCCCACCCACTCCCGGCCCAGCCGGATGTTGTCCATGACCGAGCCCCGGAACAGGAACACGTCCTGGGGGACTAGGGCCACGTGCCGCCGCAGCCAGGCCGGGTCCAGGGCGTCCAGGGAGACCCCGTCGAGCCGGATCGTGCCCGCGGGGCACCGGTACAGCCCCAGGAGCAGGTGCACCAGGGTGGTCTTGCCCGCGCCGGTGGGCCCCACCAGGGCCACAACCTCGCCGGGTTCCACGATGAGGGACACGTCCTGCACGGCCGGCGGCTGCCCGTCGTACGAGAACGTGACGCGTTCGAACACCACCTGGCCCGCGGCCCGGGGCTGCTCCCGGCCGCCGGGGGGCTCCTCGGGCCGGTCCAGGAACTCGGAGATCCGCTCCACTGCGGCCAGGGACGCCTGGAGCACGTTGAACTTCTCGCTCAGGTCCCGGACCGGCCGGAAAAACCGCTGGACGTACTCGAAGAACGCCACCAGGGTCCCGAAGGTGACCGCGCCGCCGGCCACCCCCACCCCCCCCCGCCACAGCACGCCTGCCGTGGCCACCGACGCGGCCAGTTCCACGGCCGGGAAGAACAGGGCGTACAGCGTGACCGACTTGAGAAACGCCCGCAGGTGGTCCGCGTTGGCCCGGGCGAACTGGTCGTCGCTCCACGCCTCGGCGCCGAACAGGCGAACCACGGCCGCCCCGCGCAGGTGCTCGCCCAGGATGCCGGTGAGCCGGGACGTCTTCTCCCGGGTCTCCCGGTACACGACCCGCATCCGGCGGCGGAACCACTCGGACAGGGCGGCGAGCACCGGCAACACGGCGTACGCCGTGAGGGCCAGGCCCGGGTCCAGGCGGAACATGGCCACCAGGATCCCGACGATCAGGAGCACGTCCCCGAACAGGGCGGCCATGCCCGAGCTGAACAGGTCCGACAGCACGGCCACGTCCGAGGTGATCCGGGCGAGCACCGCGCCCGACGGGGTGACGTCGTAGTACGCGGCGGGCAGGCGGTGGGCCTTGGCGAACAGGGCCGACCGGAGGTCCCGCAGCACGTCCTCGCCCCGAACCCGCAGGAGCACCGTGTGGGCCGCGTCCAGGCCGCCCTCGAGCAGCTTGATCGCCAGGTACGCGGCAGAGAGCGCGGCCAGGCCGGCCACGTCACCCCTGGCCGCCGGCCCGTCGATCGCCACCTTCACCAGGTACGGGCCGAGGATCCGGGCGGCGGACGCCGCAGCCATCAGCACCAGGCCCGCGACCACGGCCCGGGCGTGGGGCCGGACGAACGGGCCCAGGCGCCGGAGCACCCGCCAGTCGGCCCTGTGGCCGCCGGCGTCGAGCTGCCACCCCCTCACCCGACCAGCTCCTCGAGTTCGCGGCGCAGGATTTCCTCCCGGTACAGCCGGCGATACGCCCCGTTGCGCGCCAGCAGGTCGGCGTGGGTGCCCTGGTCCGCGATCCGGCCGTCCTGAAGGAACCACACCGGGTCCGCGTCGTGGACCTCGGAGCCCCGGTGGCTGACCACCAGCACGGCTGCGTCCGGCAAGGCGGCCCGCACCCGGTCGAGCACCCGGCGCGCGGTGCGGGTGTCCAGGTTGGACAGGGCCGAGTCGAGCACCAGCACGTCGGGCCGGCCGTACAGGGCCCTGGCCAGGGCCAGGCGCTGGCGCTGGCCGCCCGACAGGGTGACGCCCCCTTCCCCGACCCGGGTCTCGGGCCCGTCCGTCATCCGCCCCACCTCGTCGGCGAGGTCCGCGGCTTCCAGGGCCCACCGGACCCGGCCGTCGTCCCGGCGCCGGCCCAGGCACACGTTGGCCGCCACCGTGTCCGAGAACAGGAACCCGTGCTGGGGCACCACGGCCAGCCGGCGTCGCAGGTCGACTGCGGCTGCCCGCTCCACGGGCACGCCCAGCACCCGCACCGCGCCGTCCTGGGGCCTGAGCAGCCGGGCCAGCACCGACACCAGGGTGGACTTGCCCGAGCCGGTGGCCCCCACCAGGGCGGTGGTCCCGCGGGCTGGCACGGCCACCGACACCCGGTCGAGCACCGGCTCGCCGGTCCCCGGCCGCCGGAACACCACCCGCTCGGCCTCGAGCCACGGGCCTGCGCCGGGCGCGGGCACGGACTCGTCGCCGTCGGCGTCCCCGGGCCACGAGCGCACCTCCTCGAGACGGCCCAGGGCTGCTGCGCCCCGCTGCACCAGGCTCAGGGTCCAGCCCAGGGCCACCATCGGCCAGGTCAACATGGCCAGGTACGCGTGGAACGCGACGAAGTCGCCCAGGGTGATCGCCCCGGTGGACAGCCAGTACCCGCCCAGGCCGAGCACGGCCACGTGCCCCAGACCGGCCAGGGCACCCACGGCCGGGAACAGGGCCGCCCACACCCACACCACCCGGGCCCGGGCGTCTCGCAGCGCCGCGTTGGCCGACTGGAACCGGCTGCGCTGCCACCCGTCCCGGCCGCAGGTGCGGGTGACCCGCATGCCGGTCACGGCCTCCTGTACCAGGGCAGACAGGTCGCCGGCCCGGCGGTCCGCGTCCAGGAACCGCCGGTGGAGCACCGGGCTGAACCTTCGGACCAGGACCGAGATCACCGGGAACGGCGCCAGGGACACGACGGTGAGCCCGGGGTGGATCCGCCACAGGAACACCGCTGTCACGGCCAACTGGATCACCGTCTGGAGGAAGTTCAGGATCCCGGCGCCGAGGAACAGCCGCACGTCCTGGAGGTCGTGGACCGCCCGGCTCACCAGGTCGCCCTTGCGGGCCTGCTCGAGCCGGTCCACGGGCAGGCGGATCAGGTGGGAGAAGTACGCGCCCCGCAGGTCGTGCTCGATCCGCCTGGCCCGGCCCAGGAACGCCGACCGCGATGCGAACCGGAACACGGCCTGCCCAACGGCGAGGGCTGCGAACACCAGGACGTACCAGGAGAGGGAGGCGACAGGGGCCGGTCCGGACAGGGCGTCCACGGCCCGGCGCAGCACCTGGGGCGCGGCCAACTGGAGTCCGCTGGCCAGCACCAGGGCCACCAGCCCCAGCCCGAGGGTCCGGGCGTGGGGACGGATGAACGGCCACAGCGGGGCGAGACTCCGAATGGACGGTCTCCCCGGGTCAGGACCCCGACCCGACCTGGGCGTCCGCCACTTCGGCGTTGTACTTCTCGACCCCTTCGGGCGGTTCGGGAAACACCACCACGAACGGCACGGTGGTGTCGGGAGCGATATCCACGTTGGACAGGGCGTCGCCCACCTGGTTCTGGAGCCGGGCGTCCACCGCTTCGGCCGACAGGCGCGACAGTTCGGCGTCGTCGATCACGTTGCCGCAGTACGCGGTGCGGCTGGCCACGGTCCGGCCGTCTGGCCCGAACAGGTTGCCCCGCACCCGGACCAGGCTCTGGGCCGTCCTGGAACGGTTGAGCACCTCGCCCCGGATCACGAACACCCGGCGGTTCGCGCCGAGATCCCGGTAGTAGCCCCGCACGTTCTGCACCGAGAGTTCGGCCTCCATCTTGCGGCGCTGCCACAGAGCCCGGATGTTGTCGGGGCTGAGGAAGGTGAACGCCTCGGGCCGGATGTAGAGGTTGTACGCGGTGAACCCGGCCGTGGCGACCACGGCCACCAGGACGATCCAGAACAGGGGGGACCGTTTGTGGTCCCGGGCCACCAGGCGGGAGCGGGGACCGGCGGGCGCGTCCCGGCGCGGGCCCCGCTGGAGGTCCAGCGGCGGCATGTCCTCGGCGATCCCCTGGACCGGCACTGCCGGTTTCGGGGGCAGAAGGTCCTCGTCCCGGACCGGCTCGAGCGCCTCGTCGGGCTCCGGAACCGACTCCGGCCCGAGATCGGCCGAACGGATCTCCCCGAGGCCTTCCCCCGGGCCCCTGTCCAGCCCGGGCTCCGGGTCTGGTCCGCCCACGGGTTCGTCTTCCAGGAGATCCTCGAAATCCCCCAGGTCCAGTTCGCCCAGTGCGGGGATGTCACCCAGGTCGTCCCCTTCGGGACGGG
>JAJRUI010000117.1 GCA_024277875.1 Deferrisomatales bacterium | reverse complement strand
GATGCTCTAGCCAACTGAGCTACTCCCGCGCGTTGTCTGAAATGGTGGTGGGGGGAGGATTCGAACCTCCGAAGGCGTCGCCGGCAGATTTACAGTCTGCTCCCTTTGACCACTCGGGAACCCCACCACACCGGTAACCTCGATCCGACCTCAACTGTGGAGCTGGCGAAGGGACTCGAACCCGCAACCTGCTGATTACAAGTCAGCCGCTCTACCAGTTGAGCTACGCCAGCTCGCTGTCGTGATTGAGTTCCGGGGGCACACCAACCCCTCCCCCGGACGAAAGGAAGGGGGGATGCTAGCCCACGGCCCCGGGGGTGTCAAGGAGAAAAACGACGGTCGCACCGATCCCCTTTTGGTCACCACAACACGCCGGCCTCCCCACCCCGGAGGTGCTCGGTGACCGCCCTGGGCAACTGGGACACCAGCCGGCCCTCCCGCACCAGCCCGACCCCGACCGGGTGGCCTTCCCACACCAGGACCACGAACCCGCGCTCCGGCCCGGTCCACGGCAAGCTCCGGCCCTGGACCAGGGCCCGCAACCCGTCGTCGTCCACCTCGCACCGGTTGCGGACGGCCCAGCGGCCCAGGAACTGGGCGCCCCGGGTGGCCAGCTTGTACCGGTCCCGGGCCATCACGGTCAGAAGGCGCACGCCGGCCGCCGCACCGTCGAGGGCGTCCCAGGCCACGGCCGCCGCACCGGCCACCGCGTACACGTGCTGTCCCCGCCGCAACAGCCGGTGGCCGTCGAGGCGGCCGGCCGGGATGCCGAACCGTTCCGCCAGGTAAGCCGCGACCGCGGCGGTCTCGTCAGGGTCTAGCCAGGCGGACGACAAAGAAACCCTCCGAGTCGAACCGGTGGGGGTACAGGCGCCGGGCCCGGGAAAGGCTGTGCGGAAACGGTTGGCCGTTCCACGAGGTGAGGCCAGGCTCGCCCGGCACGTCCAGGCCCAGGGGCAGCACCTCTGCCCCGGTCTCGGCCAGAAACGGCCCCACCACGGCTTCGTTTTCCTCGGGCGCGTAGGTGCAGGTGCTGTACACGAGCACCCCTCCCGGCCCGAGCACCTCGTACCCCCGCCGGAGCAGGGCCGCCTGCTGCCGGGCCAGGTGCTGCCGGAACTCCGGCTTGACCCGGCGGGGCCGGCCGGCCGGGCCGCGCCAGGTCCCCTCCCCCGAACACGGCGCGTCCACCAGCACCCGGTCGAACCGGTGGCGCAGGGGGAAGTTCTGGCCCGAGTACCCGGTCACCACGGCCGTGGACACCCCGAGCCGTTCCAGGTTGGCCACCAGGGAGCGTTGGCGGCGGCGGTTGGGCTCGTTGGCAACGACCACACCGCGCCCCCCCAGACACTGGGCCACGAAGGTGGTCTTGGATCCGGGCGCCGCACACAGGTCCAGCACCCGGTCTCCGGGACGGACGCCGAGGGCCTGGGCAGCCACGGCCGAGGACGCGCTCTGGAGATAGATGTGCCCGAGCCCGTGGAGCAGGCTCGCCCCCACCGGAGGGGGAGCGTCCCCGTGGACCTGGAGCAACCACGGGCACCATGGTTCGGGTGCAACGGGAACGCCGGCAGAGGCCAGGCGTTCCGCCACGGCCGCGGGCCGGGCCTTGAGGGTGTTGACCCGGACGTGGACCGGGGGCGGACGGCCCAACGCGTCCAGGAACAGCTCGAACTCCGGCACCACCTCCCGGTACCGGTTGAACGCGCGTTCCAGCCGGGACCGGCTCACCCGGCCCCTCCCGCCCCGAACGACACCACGGCGTTCAGGGTCCGAAAACGAGCTCGGTCTCCAGGGGGATGCCCCGGGCCACCGACGCCGACACGATGCAATACTTCTTGAAGATGCCGTAACACCCTTCCACCTTCCGGCGGGACTCCTCCGGGGCGGCCACCCGGATCTTCACCCGCACGCCGCTGACCCGGAGCAACCCGTCGTCGTCCCGCTCCACCGTGCCCTCCAGGTCCATGGCGAGCCGGGCGTCCACCCGCTTCTTGTCGAGACACATGGCCAGGCTGGACATGAGGCACCCGCCGATCGCGGTGAGCAGGTAGTCCATGGGGCATGGCGCCGAGTCCTCGCCCCCCAGGCTCTCGGGCTCGTCGAACCGCACCGGCTCGAGGTCGCGGATCCGGGCGACGCCCTTGAACCCCTGTTCGTGGTCCAGGGTCTGGGTGAACGTGAGCGTGGCGATCTGGGCCATGGTCGGTCCTCCGGTTTGCAAGTGATCGGTTACCGGTTCCAGGTTTCCGGTTACCGGTGAAAGCCCGGGGCAGGGGCTGCGCCTTAGCCGTCAGCCGTCAGCTGTCAGCTTGGCGATCCGGACCGGCGCGAAGTCCACGAAATCGGCGCTGACCAGCCAGTAGGTCACCCCGTTCCGGACCCCGTAGGGGTTCCGGAACCCCCCGGCCGGGGCGTGGAGGTGGCCAAACACGGCGTGGTCCACCCGGTAGCGTTCGAGGAGGCCAGTTACCGGGGTCTCCTCCATCGCCGGCGACGTGGGCGGAAAGTGCAGCAGGGCCACCCGCGGGCCGGCGCCGTCCGGGATCCGGCGCAGGCTCGTCTCGAGCCGCCCGAGTTCCCTCCGGTAGATCTTTGCGTCTTCCGCGTCCCCGCGGATCCCGTCCGGCACGTCGGCCGGCGCCGTGAGGCCGTCGAACCGCAGCGCGGGATCCACCCACCCCCGGGCCCCGGCGAACCCCGCCCCGTCGATGACCACCGCGTCGTTCTGGATCACGTGGACGCCGGCCGGCGCGGCCTGCCGGACCCGGGACACCGACGTCCACCAGTAGTCGTGGTTGCCCTTGACGAGCACCTTGCGCCCCGGCAGCGCCCCCAACCACGCCAGTTCGGGTTCGGCCTGGGCCAACCGCACGGACCACGACAGGTCGCCGGGCAGGCACACCACGTCCCCGGGGCCCACCCGCTCGCGCCACGCCCCGGCCACCCGCTCGGCGTGGCAGCGCCAGTGGGGGCCGAACCGCTCCATCGGCTTGGCACCGTCGAAAGACAGGTGGAGATCCGATATCGCCCAGATTCTCATCGGCCTCGGGTGGACAAGGGGTCCCACGGACGGGTACGTTCCAGAACGAGCGTTATACTGAACCCGACCGGCTTTGGCGAGGGAAACCCGGTGCACCCGTCGAAACGGGAACTGCCCGACCGGTACACGGTGGTCTGCCACGAGCTGGTCCTGGCCGGACGGACGCTCCGCCTGTGGCGCGTGGCCGACCCGGACGCCCTGGCCGACGCGGTGGACGTGGACGCATTCGAGGAGGACGAGCGGTTCCCGTACTGGGCCGAGCTGTGGCCGTCGTCGGTGGCCCTGGCCCGGTTCGTCCTGGAACGGGACCTGGGCGCGGGGCTCGGCGCGATCGAACTGGGCTGCGGCCTGGGGCTCGCGGGCGTGGCCGCTGCAAGGGCCGGGGCCCGGGTGCTGTTCACCGACCACGACCCCGAGGCCCTGGCGTTCGCCCGGGCCAACCACGCCCTGAACACCGGCCGGCCGGGCCGGACGCGGGCGCTGGACTGGCGGGCCCCGCCCGGCGGCCTGTCCGCTCCCCTGGTCCTCGCCGCCGACGTGCTGTACGAACGCCGGTTCCTGGAACCGTTTCTCGCCACCCTGGCGCGGGTCGTGGCGCCGGGGGGCACCGCGTACGTGGCCGAACCCGGCCGGCGGATCGCCGAGGGGACCGTGGAGCGGCTCGACGGCGCCGGGTTCCGGCGGGACCTGCACCTGGTGGAGGTGCCGTGGAACGGGCGCGTCCAGGGGGTGTGGATCCACGAACTGGTGCGGGAGGAGGAGGACCGGGGATGAAACCGACCGTCCAGGGGCTCCTGCTCCGTCTCAGGGGGCTCGCCCCGCCCCTGGCCCGCCGGCTGGACGGCGCCGTGGGCCTGGGGTGGGACGGCACCGCCCTGACCGTCCGCGTCCCGGAGGGGAGCTGGTCCCTGGCCGAGACGGGGCGGTTGCGGGACGGGCTTGCCCGGGCGGTGCGGGCCCACTTCGGCCGGACAGCCGGGCTCCGGCTCGAACCAGCGCCGCCCGAGCCGGAACGGCTGCCGTTTCCCGTGCTCGCGTCCAAGGTGTGGAACCACGTGGGGTTCTGGGTGTGGGACGCCGACCGGTTCGGGGTGTTGGCCGTTCCCAAACCCCGCTACCTGGACGGGTGGCTCCCCGCAGCCCGGGCCAGGGGCGACCGGGCCGTGGATCCCGGCGGCACCGACGACGTCCTGTGGACGGCGGGAGAAATCCGCCCCGGCAATCCCGAGGACGCACCCGCGGCGTTCCTGGATCCGCTGGCCGACCTGTGCCGGCAGCGGCGCTCCTACATCCAGTTCGTCACCCCGTTCCCGGGCGACGCGATGGCCGACCGCCTCGAGGCGCGGCTGGCGGCGGGCCGGGACTGGGGCACCCCCGCCACTCCCGGCCCGGTCCTGGCCCGCTACACCGGCCGGCTCCACTACGTCTCTGCCCGCCGCCCCGTCCTGGGGATCCGCCTGGCCCGGCAGCGCCTGGCAGCGGGGTGACCGGAACGCCGGCACCGGTCTATCAGGCTGCTGAAAAACCCCATCCGTGGGTTTTAGCGACGGCCTCTCGGGGACGGCCCCATCGAGGCCTTTAGAATAACTCGGTTTTTCAAACCTCGTGACTTGACGCCCCTTCCGTGGGGCGCATCGCAGGTTGCTGTTTCCGCAACCTGCTATAAGCGTTCAAGTCTCCCCCTTCCCGGCCGATAAGCGTCGGTACAGTTCGTCCCACAAGTACTCCGGGAGATCCGTACCATGCACATCCGCCTGTCCTTCAAGAAGAAACTGCTGGTCGTCCTCGCCGTAACCGTGGCCGCGTTCACCGGGCTGGCCGTCGTCTCGTACCGGACGACCTCGGCCATGGCCGAGGCCACGGCCCGCACCGACCGGTACGCGGACGTGGCCGACGCGATCATGGAGGCCCAGATCGCGGCCCTTTCGGCCGGGAGCGAGGCCCACCTGGTGGCGGCCGGCACCGCGGACGCGTTGCTCGAAAAGCTCCGGGACGTCCGGCAGGAGCACCTCGAAAGGCTGGAGACGGCCGCCCGGGCGATCGACCACGGCCAAATCCGGGACGGCGTGGCAGCCGTGCGCGCGGCGTTCTCCGCGTACACCGACGCCCTGGCCAAGACCGTGGCCAAGCGTTCGGAGCTGGGGTTCGGCACGGACGACGGCTTGCGGGCCGATCTGGGCGCGGCGTGGGACTCCCTGAGCGAAGGGTTGTCGGAGACCAGCTACGAGAAAGGGCTGTACGCCCTGACGGACCGGCAGCGGGCGTTCTTCCAGCGCCCGTCCCCGGAGGCGGCGGCAGCGGTGCGGGAGACCCTGGGGCAGCTGCGCCGGATGGTCGAGATGCTGGCCGAGCTGTTCGAGGGCGGGGAGGAGCGGCTGGCCCTGGTGGATCGGTACGGCGCCGCGTTCGACGCGGTGGCCGAGGTCGGGCTGGAAGCCGTCGCGCTCGATGCCGTGGCCGAGGAAGCGTTCCAAAAGATGAAGACGGCCGGCCAGCAGGTGGAAGACGTGATCGAAACCGAGTTGACAGCCCTGCGGAAGGCCGGTGAAGCGCGGGCTGCCCGGTCCCAGATCACCGTGGTTGCAGGCAGCGTGGCCGTGGCCGCGGTGCTCGTGGCCCTGCTGGCGTGGATCGGCGTGGGCACTACCCGGAGGCTCAACCGCACGGCAGCGCTGCTCAAGGACCTGGCCCAGGGCGACGGCGATCTCACCCAGCGCCTGCCCGTGGAGTACGTGGACTGCTCCCAGGCCCTCGATTGCGGACAAGGCGACTGCCCTTGCTACGGCGAGAAGCGGGCGTGCTGGAGCGAGGTGGGTTCCATGCAGCCCGACAAGGACAAGATCACCTGTCCGTCGGTGCTGTCGGGCAAGATCACCGACTGCGCCACCTGCCAGGTGTTCCAGGCGTCCCAGGCGGACGAGTTCGACCAGATGGCCAACTGGTTCAACGTGTTCGTGGACAAGATCCGGGTCATGGTCGGGCAGGTGAAGGACTCGGCCGCGGAACTCGCGTCCAGTGCGGAGCAG
>JAJRUI010000116.1 GCA_024277875.1 Deferrisomatales bacterium | reverse complement strand
TGGTGGAGCGCCGGGTGCGGCCCCTTGACTCGCCGCGCCGTTCGAACGCCCGGATCGTCTCCGAACGCCAAGGGTTCCGAGGCCGAGGCCCGGACCGACCTGCAAACGGCGGCAACACAAGGCGCGGCGACCGGGTGCCGCACTCGCGCCCGGCCGGAACCAGGCCCCCGCCCCGTACCCTGGCAATACAATTGCAGGTCTTTATATCAGCTGTCAGCTGTCAGCTGTCAGCGGAAACCGGGAACCGGGAACCGGGAACCGGGAACCGGGAACCGCATTTCACCACGCTCCCGGGAAACGTCAAGTCGAATCCGGCGGGCGGCGCCCGGCCGTCGCGCCCACGGCCACGAGCGCAGTGCCCCGCCAGGCGGCTTCGGCGGCACCGGACACGGTCACCTCCCGCCGCGCCCGGTCGGCCAGGTACGCGCGGACCGCGTCGTCGAACGAGAACGACGGGTAGAGCAGCCGGGCCGCCCCCTCCACCGTGGCCAGGGCCTTGACCAGCAGGGCGTACTTGTGGGGAAACCGCACCCCGTGCCGCCGTACCGCGGCCATCAGGCCGCGGCCGACCGGGGCGAGCGCCACCTGGTCCAGCCGCGGTGCCAGTGCGGCGCCCATGATCCCGGCCACCTCCCGCACGAACCCGCCGGTCCGGTCCGGGGGCACCCGCACCCCCAGCCGTTCCAGGTGGCGAACGGCCAGGACCGGGTCCCGGCCCACGAGCCCGGCCAGGGCGCCCAGGAGCGCGTGCCGCTCCCCCCTGGACAGCCGTCCCCAGATCCCGAAGTCCACGTACGCGATCTCCCCCCCCGGGGTGATCAGCAGGTTGGCCGGGTGGAGATCGGCGTGGAACAGGCCGTCCTCCAGCACCTGCTTCAGGAACGCCCGGGCACCCCGCTCGGCCAGTTCCCGGTAGTCCGGCCGGGCCCGGGCCGCAGCGGCCGAGAGCTTCTCGCCGTCGACGAACTCGGTGGTGAGCACCCGCCGGCCGGTCCACCCCCAGAGCACCCGCGGCACCCGGACGCCGGGAAAGTCCCGGAAGTTCCGGGCCATCTCCCCGGCGACCTCTGCCTCCACCCGGAAGTCGAGTTCCCGGTCCACCGCACCCCGGATCTCGGCCGCCACCGCGGCCGCGTCCACCCGGCCCCGCAACGGCGAGGCCGCCACGGCTGCCTTCAGCAGCCCCCCGGCCAGGGCCGCGTCGAGGCGCAGACGCGCAGCCACCCCGGGCCGGCAAACCTTGACCGCCACCGTGCGACCGTCGGGCAGGACGGCCCGGTGCACCTGGGCCACGGACCCGGCCGCCACGGGCGCGTCCTCGAACGACCGGAACCGGCCGGGCAGCGGTGCGCCCAGCTCCCGCTCGACCACCCGCCGGATCTCGGCCGGCTGCACAGGCGGCACCCGGTCCTGGAGCCGGGCCAGCTCGTCCAGCACCGGCCCGGGCACCAGGTCGGGCCGGACGGACAGGGCCTGGCCCAGTTTGACGAACGCCGGGCCCAGGCGCTGGAACGCCCGGCGCAGGTGTGCCCCCACCGGCTGCCAGTCCCGGGCAGCTACACCGGCCAGCGCCCCTGCGACCATCCGGGGACCGAGCACCGACGCGATCCGGGCGGCCCTCCGGACCCGGTCAGCCGTCCCCGGCGCCGGCGAGACGGGCAAGCCGGTCCTCCAGCGCCCGGAGCCGTTCCCGGCCCTCGGCCAGTTCGGCCCGGAGGACCGCGACCTCGTCGCCGTCCACGAACCCCATCCGCCGGATCTCGTTGCGCAGGGCGTCTCCCAGGAGCCCCTTGAGGTGCTCCTTCTCCCGGTCCACGGCCAGCAGGAACCGCTGGTACTCCGACCGCACCCCGTCCGGGGTGTCCCGGGCCCGGCGCAGGGCGTCCCGCAACCAGTCGTCGGCCTTCTCGTGGAGGAGGAGCCAGGTGGCGAAGAACGCCAGGCTGCCCCTCTCCCCGGGCCCCTGGGGGGCCTCGTCCCGTCCGTCCATGCCGTCCCTCCGTCGCGTGCGCCCCCCGGGACGGACATGATACTTCCGACTGCCCCGACTGACCAACCGCCGGGGCCGGTGCTCAAGTTTGGCCCCTTGCGGTCGATGAGCGGGAGTGGGTCCCTTTCGTACGGAGGCGCTCCATGGATCTCGCAACGATCATCGGCCTGGTCGGCGGCACCCTGCTGGTGATTGCCACCATGGTCCTCGGGGGTGCGCCCTTGGCGTTCGTCGACATCCCGTCGATGCTCGTCGTGGTGGGGGGCGTGCTCGCGACCACGTTCATCATGTTCCCGATGCGCACCGTGCTCGGCGCGATCAAGGTCGCGGTCAAGGCGTTCAAGGACGACACCTGGAACATCGACGCGATCATCGACCAGATGGTCGGGCTGTCGCGCCTGGCCCGGACCAACGGCATCCTCGCCCTGGAGGACGCGGAAAAGGACATCGACAACCCGTTCCTGACAAAGGGCATCCAGCTCGCGGTGGACGGCAACGAGGAGGACCTGATCCGGTTCATCATGGCCACGGACGTGGGGTTCACCCAGCAGCGCCACGCGATCGGCCAGAAGGTGTTCAAACAGATGGGCGCGATGGGGCCGGCGTTCGGGATGATCGGAACCCTGATCGGGCTGGTGCAGATGCTCCGGTCCCTGGACGACCCGTCGTCCATCGGCCCGTCCATGGCCGTGGCCCTCCTGACCACCCTGTACGGCGCGCTGATCGCCAACCTGGTGTGCCTGCCCATCGCCAACAAGCTGGAGTTCCGGAGCAAGGAGGAGGCCCTGGCCAAGCAGGTGGTCACCGAGGGGATCATCTCGATCATGCAGGGCGCCAACCCCAAGGTCCTCAAGGACAAGCTCGAGGCGTTCGTGCCCCCCGAGATGCGCAAGGAGTCCAGGGACGGGTCCGGCACGGCAACGGCCGAGGCGGCGTAGCCGATGAACGTGGACGACCTGCTCAACCGGGGCGCGGAGGAAGAGGTGGAGGAGGGGGCCCCCGCGTGGATGGCCACGTTCGCCGACATGGCGACCCTCCTGATGACGTTCTTCGTGCTCCTCCTGTCGTTCGCCAACATGGACGCCCAGAAGTTCCGGGAGATGCTCGGGAGCGTGAAGGACGCGTTCGGCGTTCAGAAGGAGACGTTCGGCGACTACCGGGCCCTGTCCGACCAGGCGTTCGACGCGATGGTCGTCCAGCCCACGGACGGCCAGGGCCAGGACGGGGAGGACAGGTCCAGCCCGTCCATGGAACAGATGCTGTCGATCGTCCAGGCGGTGTTCGGGGACCTGGAAGGCGTGGCCGAGGTGTTCATGGACGAGGAGGGTGTAACCGTCCGCGTCAAGGGCAAATTGCTGTTCCCCCCCGGGGACGCCACGCTGAAGCCCGAGGCCACGGCCGTGCTGGACCGGGTGGCGGCCCTCCTGGGCAAGTACACGTTCGACCTGTACATCCTGGGCCACACCGATCCGGTGCCGATCCACACCCCCCGGTACCCGAGCAACTGGGAGCTCAGTTCGGCCCGGGCTGCCGCGGCCTTGCGCTACCTGGTCGAGCGGGGCGCAGACCCGCGCCGGCTCGTGGCGGTCGGGTTCGCGGACAGCCGGCCGATCGTGCCCAACGACAGCCCCGAGGGGCGGGCGCGCAACCGGCGGGTGGAGTTCCTGTTCAAGAACCCCGAATCGCTGCCCGACGGGGGGTTCCGGCCGGCCCGTCCCTGACCCGGCCCATTTCCCGACAAAACCGCTTTTTTCATCCTTTCGGGGGATGTTCGGGCCCGCGGGGCTGCGTATCCTACGCTCGTTCGTGCAAGGGCGCTTCTCCGGGGTGCAGCGGGTCCCCGCCACCGGGGACCGGTTCCGAACTCGGCCCCTCCCGTTCCGGGAGGGGCCTCAGTCCGTCCGGGACCCGCTCCGGGCGCCCCTGGCAGGCTTCCGGTAGATCCGCCGCTCCGGGTCGACGTGTTCGACACGCTCCCACGGGCGGCCCAGGACGCTCTCGCTCACCCCCAGCACCAGGTACCCCCCGGGCCTGAGCGCGTCCAGGAGCCCGAGGATCAAGGCCTCCTGGACCGGCCGCCGGAAGTAGATCAGCAGGTTTCGGCACGCCACCAGGTCCAGGTCTCGGGTCCTGGCAACCCCGTCGAAGACGTCTCCGACCGCAAAACGGACCCGCTCCCGGAGTTCGGGCCCCACGACCGCGCTCCCGTCGCCGCGGTCCTCGAAGTACCGCCGCCTGAGCCGCTCCGGCGCGCACGCGAGGCTCTCCCGTGGGTACCCCCCGGCCCGGGCCGCCTCGATGGCCCCGGCGTCCACGTCGGTGCCCAGCACCCGCAGGGCCGGCCGCGCCCCGGCCCGCTCGGCCGCCGCCAGGAACGACGCGGCCAGGCTGTACGCCTCCTGGCCCCGGGAACACGCCGCGCACCACATCCGCACCGGCGCCCCGGCCCAGGCGCGATCGAGGAGCGCGGGCCACACGGCGTGCTCCAGCGCCCGGAACACCTCCGGGTCCCTGAAGAACGACGACACCGGCACGGACAGGGCCCGGACCAGGCGGTCCGCCTCGTCCCGGGCCGGGTCGCCCCCCGCCTCCAGCAGCTCCAGGTACGCGTCCGGACCCGGGATGCCGGCTTCCCGGCACCGCACCCGCACCCGCCGCCGGACCACCGACGGCTTGTACGGCGCCACGTCCCGGCCGGTGAGGGCGAGCACCGCCGCCTGGAGCCGCCGGACGTCGATCACCCGGGCCGTCCGTCGCAGAAGTGTTCGTACCCCCGGACGGCCGGCAGCGGCGCCTCCCGGCCGCCCTCCCACAGGCGCAGCCCCGGGCCGGCCGCGATCCGGCCGATCCGGTGGACCGCGGTGCCCGAGGCCCGGGCAGCGGCAGCCACCGCGGCCCGGGCCTCGGGCGGGGCCGTGAACAGGAGTTCGTAGTCCTCCCCGCCGACCAGGGCCAGCTCCCGCGCCCTCGGCAGGCCCATCGCGCTGCGCAGGTCCGCCGACACCGGCACCTTTGCAAGTTCCAGGTCCGCGCCCGCGCCGCTGGCCGAGAGCACGTGGCCCAGGTCCTGGAGCAGCCCGTCTGACAGGTCGATCATCGCGGTCACCCGGCCCGACGCGCCCAGGCTCCGGCCCAGGGCGAGCCGGGCTTCGGGCCGCTGGTGGCGCCGGACGAGCCGCTGCCACACCGGGTCGTCGTCCCGCCGTCCGGACAGGACCCGCTCCAGGCCGGCCGCGCTCTCCCCGGGGGACCCGCTCACATAGATGTCGTCGCCGGGCCGGGCGCCCGACCGGAGGACCGGGCCGGCCTCCGGACCGGTGCCCAGGAGGGCGGCCGACAGCACCACCGCTGGCCCGGCCGTGGTGTCCCCCCCGGCCAGGGCACACCCGTACGCCCGGGCCGCGGCCGACAGCCCGCCGTGGAACGCACGGAGCCACTCGAGATCGAGATCGGGGGGAACGGTCAGGGTCAGGGTGAATGCCACGGGCGTGCCGCCCATGGCGGCCACGTCGCTCACGTTGACGGCCACCACCTTGTGGCCCAGGTCGGCCGGGTCCGTGCGGTCGCGCAGGAAGTGGACCCCCTCGACCACGGCGTCGGCCGTGAACAGGAGCCGGCACGCGGGCAGGTCCAGGACCGCGGTGTCGTCCCCAGGCCCCACGGCCACGCCCTCTGGCCGGCTGCCCAGGATACCGATGGCGCGCAGCAGGTCGAATTCGCCGGGGATCACCGCGGCGCCCGCAGGTCCGCCCCCCGGGTCACCGGGACTCCGCTGGCAGGAGCGCCCGCTCCAAGACCTCGTCCACGGTCTTCACCGTGAGGATCTCGAGGGACCGGCGCACCTTGGGCGGAAGGTCCTCCAGGTCCTTGCGGTTGCGCTCGGGCAGGATCACGGTGGTCAGGCCGGCCCGGGCCGCGGCCAGGCACTTCTCCTTGACCCCGCCGATCGGGAGCACCCGGCCCCGCAAGGTGATCTCGCCGGTCATGCCGACCCGGTGGTCCACGGGGCGGCCGGTCATCATGCTGAACAGGGCCGTAGCCATGGTGACCCCAGCCGACGGGCCGTCCTTGGGGATCGCGCCGGCCGGGACGTGGATGTGAATCTCCCGCTGGTCGAAGAAGTCGTCGGGCACCCCCCAGTCCGCGGCCCGGCTGCGGGCGTAGGACAGGGCGGCCTGGGCCGACTCCTTCATCACGTCGCCCAGCTGTCCGGTGAGGATCAACTTGGGCCTTCCCCGGGTGGTGGTGACCTCCACGTGGAGGATCTCGCCGCCCGCCTGGGTCCACGCCAGGCCGGTGGCCACCCCCACCTGGTCCTCCTCCACCTCGTCCTCCCGGAGGAACCGGGGCGGCCCCAGGTACCGGTGCAGGTTGCGGCGGGTGATCCGCTGGGGCCGCTCGTCCCCCTCGGCCCGGCGGCGGGCCACCTTGCGGCACAGGTTGGCGATCTCCCGCTCCAGGTTCCGCAGCCCGGCCTCCCGGGTGTACTGGTCGATCAGCACGGACAGGGCCTCGGTGGAGAACGCGATCTGTCCCTCCTCCAGCCCGTTTTCCTCCCGCTGGCGGGGGATCAGGTGGCGCCGGGCGATCTGGAGCTTCTCCTCCCGGGTGTACCCCGACAGCCGGATCATCTCCATCCGGTCCAGGAGCGCCGGGGGGATCGGGTCCACGAAGTTCGCCGTGCAGATGAACATCACCTTGGACAGGTCGAACGGCACGTTCAGGTAGTGGTCCTCGAACGTGGCGTTCTGGGCCGGGTCGAGCACCTCCAACAGGGCCGACGCCGGGTCGCCCCGGAAGTCCTGCCCGATCTTGTCGATCTCGTCGAGCATGAACACCGGGTTGCGGGTCCCGGCCTT
>JAJRUI010000115.1 GCA_024277875.1 Deferrisomatales bacterium | reverse complement strand
ACTCGCCCCGGTACTTGGCCCCGGCGATCAGGGACCCCAGGTCCAGGGCGTACACGGTCTTGTCCTTCAGGCCCTCGGGCACGTCGCCCCGCACGATCCGCTGGGCCAGGCCCTCGACGATCGCGGTCTTGCCCACGCCGGGCTCGCCGATCAGCACCGGGTTGTTCTTGGTCTTCCGGGACAGGATCCGGATCACCCGCCGGATCTCGGCGTCCCGGCCGATCACCGGGTCGAGCTTGCCGGCCTGGGCCGCCTTGACCAGGTCCCGGCCGTACCGCTCCAGGGCCTCGTAGGTGTCCTCGGGGTTGGCGCTGGTGACCCGCTGCCGGCCCCGCACCCCCACGAGGGCCTCCAGGAACCGGTCGGGGGTGACCCCGTACTCGGCGAACAGCCGGCCCGCGTCGGACCGGTCCCCCTCCCGGATCAGGGCCAGGGTGAGGTGCTCCACCGAGACGTACTCGTCCTTCAGGCGCTTGGCCTCTTCTTCGGCCTGGATCAGCAGCCGGTTCAGGCGCTGGGTCACGTAGATCTTGCCCCCCTCGACCCCGGGGCCGCTCACCTGGGGCCGCTGGTCCAGGTTCCGGAGCACCCGGGCCCGGAAGTCGGCCAGGGGGATGTCGAGTTTTTCCAGGAGCCGGGGCACCAGGCCGTCGGCCTGGTCCACCAGGGCGAGCAGCAGGTGCTCGCCGTCCACTTCCACGTGGCCGCGCTTGAGGGCCAGTTTTTGGGCCTCGGCCAGGGCTTCCTGGGTCTTCTGGGTCAGGCGGTTCATGTCCATGTTCATCACCTCGCACGGGTGGGATCGGTCGCGCCGCGCGGCGCGCTGGCCACAAGATAAGGCCGGTCTGGCCCGTGGCAAGGGGGTGTGTGACAAAATTGTACCGCCCGGGGCGGCCGCGAAAACGGGCGGGCCAGCGGTTGCCGGCCCGCACGGGCGGGATCGTGGGACGTAAAAGGGGGGGGGCGGTGGTGCGGGGCACGGGGTCTGCCGGAGCGCCGCCCTGCCCACGCCGGGGCGCACCCGTCTGGTTGCCGGTCAGTCGCCCCCGAACGAACGGGCGAACAGGCTGACCACGGCCCGGCGGCCGGCGTCGTTCAGGTTGCGGGTGCCGGTGCCGCACACCGTGGGGTGGGTGATCAACGGGGTGTCTTCGTGCCACCCGCCGTCACGCCAGGTGAACCACGCGGCCCGGTCCTGGTCGTACACGTGAAGCGGGCGGTTCCACAGCTTGGCCAGCTCCACCGCCCACCCGGTGCCGCCGCGCACCGTGCCGTCGTCCTGGATCACGCCCACCACGAACACCTGGTAACCCCGGTTCACCTGGTGCCAGATGCTCTGGAGGATCTGCCGCATCCACGGCCGGGTGGAGTAGTCCCTGCCGAGCCGTTTGGACACCTCGGCCATGCTCACGTCGCCCTGGGCCAGGTCGTCTGGCCCGAGGGCCCGGGAGCCCCGGGTGCGCTGGATGTGGTGGCCCTCGAAGGTGAAGTTGACCTCGGCCACGCCGTGGGCCTCGGCCCCCCGGCCGAACGCCTCCTCGGCGCCCCGGGCGCCTCCGCTGTACAGGGTGACGTCCTTGGGTTCCATCGTCTGTTTCCTTTCCGCGCCCGCTGGCGCGCCGGTTGTCGACAAAACGGCCGGCCTGTCTACCGGAACCCGGGCCTGGGGTCAAGGAAAAACGTCGCCCGGCGGCGGCCGGATCAGGAAGGGAGCCGGATCCCGTAGTCCCGGATCCGCTTGTCCAGGGTGGGCCGGGACAGGTTCAGGATCTCGGCCGCCCGTTTCTTCTGGTAACCCGTGTAGCGCAGGATGTTCTCGATGTGTTCCTTTTCCAGCTCCTGCACCGACCGCAGGAGCAGGGGCAGGCGGCCGGTCTGGCCGTCCCCCTCGAGTTGCAGGGTCTCGGGCAGGAGCACGTTCCCCGGTGAGAGCAGCACGGCCCGGCGCAGGGCGTTTTCGAGTTCCCGGACGTTGCCGGGCCACGGGTGGGTCCGGAACCGGGCGATCACCTCCTCGGGCACCACCTCGATCCGCTTGCCCACTTCGGTGCCGATCTTGCCGAGCAGGTACTGGACGAGCAGGGGGATGTCCTCGGTGCGCTCCCGCAGGGGGGGTAACTCGATGGTGACCACCTTGAGCCGGTAGTACAGGTCCCGGCGGAACGTGCCCTCCCGGACCATCTCGGTGAGATCCCGGTTGGTGGCCGCCACCACCCGCACGTCGGCCCGCAGGGTCTCCACCCCGCCCACCCGCTGGAACTCCCGCTCCTGGAGGAAGCGCAGGAGCTTGACCTGGACCGCGGGGTCCACCTCGGAGATCTCGTCCAGGAACAGGGTGCCGCCCTGGGCCAGCTCGAACTTGCCCGGCTTGGTGCGGTCCGCGCCGGTGAACGCGCCCTTCTCGTGGCCGAACAGCTCGCTCTCGAGCAGGGACGGGGCCAGGGCCGAGCACGCCACCGGCAGGAACGGCCGGTTCGCGTACGGGCTGTTGAAGTGGATCGCCCGGGCCACCAGCTCCTTGCCGGTGCCGCTCTCGCCGTGGAGAAGCACGGTGGCCCGGGAGTTGGCCACGGCGCCGATCGCCTTGTACACCCCTTTCATCGCCCGGCTCCGGCCCACGATCGCGTGGGGGCCGGCCGGGGGGTCCAGGGATTCGACGAACGCGTAGCCCCGCTCGGACAGGGTGGCCATCTCCAGCACCTTGCCCACCACCTCGTCGAGCTGGGCCAGGTCCAGGGGCTTGCCCAGGTGGTCCACCGCGCCGAGCTTGATCGCCTCGATCGCGGTCTGCATGTCGTCGTATGCCGTGATCACGATCACCGGCAGGCCCGGCCGGTCCCGGTGCAGGGTGCGGAGCACCTCGAACCCGTCCACGCCAGGCAGCCGGATGTCCAGGAGCACCAGGTCGGGGTTGCCGTCCAGGGCCTTCCGCACCCCCTCGGCGCCGTCTGCCGCGGTGTCCACGGCAAACCCCTCGTGGGTGAAGTGGAGTTCCAGGGTGCGGCGTACCCCGTGGTCGTCGTCGACGATGAGTACCTGTTTCACCGTGCCTCCTTGGCCGCGAAACGGGCTCCGGTCGTGGGCAGCCGCACCACGAACGCGGCGCCCCCGCCGGGGGGGCGCTCGGCGTGCAGGGTGCCCCCGTGGCGCAGCACGATCGTCTCGCTCACGGCCAGCCCGAGGCCCACGCCGTGGGCCTTGGTGGTGAAGAACGGGTCGAACAGCCGGTCCAGGTGCTCCGGGTCGATCCCCGGCCCGTCATCCTGCACCCGGAGCACCACGGCATCGTCGTCCCGGAACGCGCGGAGGTCGAGCCGGCGGGAGCCGCCCCAGCCGCTCACGGCGTCGATCCCGTTGAGCACCAGGTTCAGGAGCACCTGCTGGATCTGTTCGCCGTCGCAGGTGATCGGGGCGAGGCCGGGTTCCACGTCCACGGTCACCCGGATCCCCTCCCGGGCTGTGCGCTGGGCCACCAGGGCGACCACCTTTTCCACGGTGGACGCCAGGTCCACCGAGGCCAGGTGCAGCGGCCGGGGCTTGGCGAACGTCATCACCTCGGTAAGCAGGTGGTTCAGCCGGAGGATCTCCTCCTCGGCGATCGCGAAGTTCTCGGCCAGGGCCCGATCGTCACCGATCCGCTTGCGGATCATCTGCATGTTCATCCGGATCGCGGACAGGGGGTTGCGGATCTCGTGGGCCATGCCCAGGGCCAGGTTGCCCACGGCGGCCGCCTTGCGGGCGGCCAGCAGTTCGTCGAACGCCTCCTCCAGCCGGGTCCGCGCCCGCTCCAGCTCCCGGGTCCGCGCGCCCACCTCCCGGGTCAGGGACCGGTTCCACGCCAGCATCAGGCCGCTCAGCAGCGCCGTGCCGGCCAGGATCGTGGCCATGGCCGTGCCCGAGAACACCTCCTGGCGCCTCAGGAACGACGCGAGCAGCGCCTCCACCTGCCGTTCCGGGGTGCACACCCCCAGGGTCCACAACCGCTCCTGGATCCGCACCGGCGCGTACCCCACCAGCTTGCGCACCGTCTTGGCCGGATCGGCCGGGTCCTCGAACGCGTACCAGTCCATCCCGGGCCTGCCGTCCCGGGTCGACACCAGGAGGTCGTACAGCTTGGGCCAGCGCTCGCGGAACGCCGCGTCGAACCGCTGGCCGCCGATCCGGCCCCGGGGGTCCACCAGGACCGTCTGGTTGTAACTGTCCACCAGCCACGCGTACCCGTACTCCCCGATCTGGATCGACAGGATGTGCTTGCGGGCCAGCGCGTCGAAGTTCACGGTGAACGCCACGACGCCCTTGAACCCGCCGCCTGCCGCGTAGATGCCCTCGGCGACGATCAGGGCCTTGTCCCCCCGGTGCTGGCCGCCCTCCATCCGCATGAACGGCGACAGGTACATCTGGCCGGGCCGGCCCCGGTCCCGGGCCCACAGGTAGTACTCCCGCCACGCGTAGTTGCGGCCGAGGGTGTACTCGTCGGCCGGCACGATCGCAACCACGTCCCCGACCCGGTCGAACACCACGAGGTCGATGATCGGCGTGTCCCCGAGCAACTCGTACACCCGGGTCAGGCTGCCCTCGACGGCCACGGCCCGCTCCCGGGTGACGGGACCGTCCTCGAACAGGCTGCCCACCAGGGACAGGTTGCGCCGGAACGTGGCGAACAGCTCCTCGATGGTGCGGGACGCCTGCTCGGCCAGGAGGAGCTGCTGGCGGTTGTACTGGTCGAAGAACCGTTCCCGGGCCTCCAGCCGCAGGGAGCGGTTGGTGTAGAGCAGCCAGCCCAGCACCAGGCCGGCGCCCAGGAAACAGGCGACGAACAGCCACAGGGGGCGGCGGGAGCGGGGGGAGGGGTCCACGGGGCGTTCCTCGGGGCGGCGTTGCGAACGGGCGGCAGGTTACGCGGCCCGGCCGGAGCCGTCAAACCGGTGTCCAGCCGGGCCGGGGTGCCGATTGACAGCCCGGAACAGCCCCTGCTAGAGTCCCCGATCTTTCGACTTTCTGGAGGGAGCCTTGATGGCCAAGCTCGCCATACGGGAGGAACGGTGCAAGAGCTGCGGCATCTGCATCGAGTTTTGTCCCGAAAACTGCCTGGAGATCGGCGACAAGCTCAACGCCCAGGGATACCGCTGCGTGCGGCTGGCAGACCCAGACGCGTGCCGGGCCTGCGGGATCTGCGGGCGGATGTGCCCGGACGTGGTGATCGAAGTGTGGAAGTGAGGTGGCGCGGTGGCCAAGACGTTTGAGAAGGGCAACGTAGCGATCGCCAAGGCGGCGGTGGCAGCCGGGTGCAAGTACTATTTCGGGTACCCGATCACCCCCCAGAGCGACATCCCCGAATACCTGTCCGGGGTGCTGCCGTCGGTGGGCGGCCAGTTCGTGCAGGCCGAGAGCGAGGTCGCCTCGATCAACATGCTGCTCGGGGCCGGGGCCACGGGCAAGCGGGCGATGACCAGTTCGTCCAGCCCGGGGATCAGCCTGAAGCAGGAGGGCATCAGCTACATGGCGGGCAGCGAGGTGCCCGGGGTGATCGTGAACGTACAGCGGTCGGGCCCCGGCCTCGGGGGGATCGCGCCGAGCCAGGGGGACTACTTCCAGGCGACCCGGGGCGGCGGCCACGGGGATTACCGGATCTTCGTGCTCGCCCCGTCGTCGGTGCAGGAGATGTACGACCTGACGGTCCTGGCGTTCGACCTGGCCGACCAGTACCGGATGCCGGCCATGGTGCTGGCCGATGCGATGCTCGGCATGATGAAGGAGCCCCTGGACGAGTGGGTGCCCGAGCCCAAGGCGTTCGACAAGGGGGACTGGGCCCTGGGCGGCGCGTCGGGCCGGCCAGGCCGGCGGGTCAAGTCCCTGTTCCTGGGGGACGGGGAGTTGGCCGAACACAACTGGAGGCTGGCCGAGAAGTACCGGGAGATCCGGGAGAAGGCGGTCCGGGTGGACGTCCAGGTGCCCGACGGCTGCGAGTTGGCCGTGGTGGCGTTCGGGTCGGCCGCCCGGATCGCCAAGAGCGCCGTGGACCGGGCCAACGACGAGGGCCGCCGGGTCGGCCTGATCCGCCCGATCACCCTGTGGCCGTTCCCCACCGCTGAGATCCGGGAGGTGGCCGAGCGGGGCGTTCCTCTGCTCGCGGTGGAACTGAACACGGGCCAGATGGTCGAGGACGTCCGGCTGTCGTCGGAGGGGCGCTCCCCCGTGACGTTCGCGGGGTGGCCGCCGGGGTACCTGCCGAGCCCGGACGACGTGTACGGGGAGATCGCGCGCCGGCTGGCCGGCGGGGAGAAGGTGGCATGAAGGCGGTGTTCACCCGGCCCGAGAGCCTCACGGACAAGCCGTTCCACTTCTGCCCGGGGTGCCACCACGGGGTGATCCACCGGCTGGTGGCCGAAGCGATCGACCACTACGGCGTGCGGGAAAAGACCATCGGGGCCGCGTCGGTGGGGTGCAGCGTGTTCCTGTACGACTACTTCGACATTGACGTGGTCGAGTCGCCCCACGGCCGGGCGCCGGCCGTGGCCACCGGGATCAAGCGCGCCAACCCGGACCGGTTCGTGCTGCTGTACCAGGGGGACGGGGACCTGGCCGCGATTGGCACCGCCGAGATCATCCACGCGGCGAACCGGGGCGAGAACCTGACCGTGGTGTTCGTCAACAACACGGTGTACGGCATGACGGGCGGCCAGATGGCGCCCACGACCCTGCTGGGCCAGCCCACCACCACCAGCCCGTACGGCCGGGAGTTCGGCCAGGACGGCTACCCGATCAAGATGACCGAGATGCTTGCCCAGCTCGAGGGGGTGGGGTACGCGGCCCGGGTCGCGGTGGATACCCCGGCCCGCCTGGCCAAGGCCCGCAAGGCGGTGTTCCAGGCGTTCGAGACCCAGGTGGAGGAGAAAGGCATGGGGTTCGTCGAGATCCTGGCCACCTGCCCCACCAACTGGGGCCTTCCGCCCCTGGAGGCGGTCAAGCGGGTCGAGACCGAGATGATCCCGTACTTCCCCCTGGGGGTGTACAAGGAGCGCAAGGGAAAGGACTTCCTCTAGCAGGTTGCGGAAAAAGCAACCTGCGGCGCGCCCCATGGATGGGGCGAGTCGCGGGGCCGTCCCCGAGAGGCCGTCGCGGAAAAACCCACGGATGGGGTTTTCCGTATCATGCTAGACCGGCGTGGCCGGCCGCCGGGCGGCCACGCCGTGAGCCGAAGGCGGATCGAGATGAACCACGATGTGATCATGGCCGGGTTTGGCGGCCAGGGGATCCTGATGATCGGGAACCTGCTGGCCGTGTCCGGGTTGCGCCAGGGACTCCAAGTCACGTTCTTCCCGTCCTACGGGGTGGAGATGCGCGGCGGCACGGCCAACTGCACCGTGACCCTGTCCGACCGGGCGGTGGGCAGCCCGGTGACCTCCCGGCCGTTCGGGGTGATCGCGATGAACGAGCCGTCGGTGGCCAAGTTCGGCCCCCGGATCCGGCCCGGCGGGGTGCTGGTGTGGAACGCGTCCCTGGTCGGGCCCGACGCGTTCGCGCGGGACGACATCCGGTCGGTGGGGGTGCGGTGCAACGAGATCGCCGAGGACCTGGGCAACGCCAAGCTCGCGAGCATGGTGGCCCTGGGTGCGTACGTGGCCGTCACGGGCGTGGTGGACGTGGCCCGGATCGGGGAGGCCCTGTCCGAGGTGCTGCCCGAGAAGGCCCACAAGCTGATCCCCCTGAACCTGGACGCGATCGAGGCCGGCCGGGCCGCGGCCGACGAGCCGGGAGGAGACGGACATGGCTGAGCCCACGTTGACGTCGGTGGGGGAGCGGATCAAGCGCGTCCGGGAGGCCGCAGGGGTCAGCTTGCAGGAACTGGCCGACCGGACCGGGTACACCTCGGCGCTGCTCAGCCAGATCGAGAACCACCTGGTCAGCCCGCCCCTGGGCGCCCTCGGGCGCATCGCCCACGCCCTCGGCGTGAAGCTCGGGGACCTGTGGGGCGAGCGGGCCCGGGACCCCTACGCGATCGTGCGCAAGGGCGAACGCAAACAGGTGTCCCGGTTCGCGTCCAAGGAGGGGGTGAGCTACGGGTACACCTACGAGTCCCTGGGGTACGGCAAGCGGAACAGGCAGGTGGAGCCGTTCCTGATCACCCTGGAGCCGCCCACGGTCAAGGATCCCAAGCCGTCGGTCCACGACGGCGAGGAGTTCCTGTTCGTACTCTCCGGCCGGATGGCCGTGTTCCTCGGGGACCACACCGACGTGCTCGAGCCCGGCGACAGCATCCTGTACGACGCGTCGGTGCCGCACCGGGTGTCGTGCGCAGGGGACGAGCCCGCCCAGGTGCTGGCCGTGATCTGGAGCCCCGGGGACTGACCCTGGCCCGTTCCCGTCTCCGACACCCGCCTCTCCGGGAAGGGATGCGGGTGTTTTCTTTTGGTGGGGCTGCGGCCCGGGTTCGTGGTTGCGGGCCGGTGCCCGTACCCGAGGGCTCAAGAACGGGCACCGGCCGGCCGATCTACAGGGGCACGCATCCAGCGGCCCCGAGGAGGAGAGCCATGGCCGAAGCCCTGAGCAACGTCCTGACCGAAGTGGGCACCAACGAACTCGAGATCGTGGAGTTCCTGGTGGACGGCCGGTCCTACGCGATCAACGTGGCCAAGGTCCGGGAGATCATCCGCCCGGTCCGGGTGATGAAGGTTCCCGAGACCCACCCGTGCATGATCGGGGTGTTCCGGAACCGTGAGGACGTGATCCCCCTGGTGGACCTGGGACGGTGGCTGGGGGCCGAGAGCGAACCGGATCCCCAGCGGGCCAAGGTGATCGTGGCCGAGTTCAACGGGATGAAGGTGGGCTTCAACGTGCACCAGGTGGTCCGCATCCAGCGGACCCACTGGGGCCGGCTGGAACGCCCCGACCAGGGAAGCCTGGTGGACAGCCCGGCCGCGGTGGGGTTGATCCGGCTGGCGGACGGCCCGGACGGCGCCGAGCGGATCGTGTTCCTCCTGGACTTTGAGCGGATCGTCGCCGAGCTCGGGCCGGCCGAGGTGGTGGCAGAGGCCGAGCAGGACGAGGCTGCGGCGGCCCGGCGGCGGGACAAGGTCGTCCTGGTGGCCGAGGACAGCGCCCTGGTGCGCAAGATGATCCGGACGGAACTGGAGCGGGGCGGGTACCGGGTGCTCCTGCGGGAGGACGGCCTCGCGGCCTGGGAGACCCTGGAGGCCGGGGAGCGGGTGGACGCGGTGGTCAGCGACATCGAGATGCCCCGGATGGACGGGCATCACCTGACCCGCCGGATCAAGGAGGACGAGCGGTTCCGGGGCCTGCCCGTGGTCCTGTACTCGTCGATGATCTACGACGAGATGCGCGTCAAGGGCGAGTCCGTGGGGGCGGACGCCCAGATCTGCAAGCCCGAACTCCCCAGGTTGGTCGAGACCCTCGACCGGTTCGTGTTCGCGTAACCGCGGACGCCCGCGAGAGGTCTCCCCGAACGGCCCCGTCCCCGGGGCCGTTTCGCGTGTGCGCTGGCTCCTTGACACCCCCCTGGCCGGCCCGTACCATCGCGCCGGGGAACGGAAAGGAGGGGCCGGTGGCCGACGGACGGGGCGGGGGCGCGCCCGCAGAAAAGCCGAACAAAGCCGCGACGTCGCCGGGGCTCCCGCCGGTGGACGGCGCCGGGTCTCCCTCTGCCGAGGAAGCGGCGGCCGTGGCCGAGGAGTCCCGGGTGGTGGACGAAGCGGCAGCGCGTCCCGCACGGGGCCGTGCCAGGCCCCGGGACGCCGCCCGGGACCGGGCGTTTCCGCTCGCGGTGCTCGTCCTGGCGGTGGTGCTCGTGCTGGGGTGGATCGGTGGAACCACGATGTGGACCCTCCGGCGGGAACTCGGCGCGCTCCAGGCGCGGGTGGGCGAGATCGAGCGGCGGCAGGAACTGGACCGCCGGATGCGCGACCTGGCCTCGGTGCGCCGGGCCCTGGCCGAGATCGAGAGCCTCCGCCGCACCCTCCCCCCCGAGATCGCCCCGGAACTCGACCCTGCGGGCCGCTCCCTCGAGGCGTTGCAGCGCAGGCTCGCCAACACCCGCTGACCGCCCCTCCCGCCCTCGAGCCGCCTTGTGAATGGCGAGTCCGCGCGTTAGGATTGCTCCCCGCCCGGATGCCCGGTGGGCCGGCAGCCCGCGGAACGACCCTCGTGCCGGAGAAACAGCCCACGACGGAGGCGCGACCATGTCGCACGGCAAGGTGTGCTGTACCCAGTTCTGGATGCGCAAACTCCACAGCCTGACCGGCTTCCTGTTCCTGGGGTACTTCCTGTGCCTGCACGTGCGCGGGGAAGGGGCGTACGAGAGCCCCCTGGCCCGGGTGGTGGGGCTGTACCTGCCCCTGCTGTACCACGGGCTGTACGGGCTCTACATCACCTACGAGGCCCAGCCCAACGCGCTCCGTTACCCGTGGATCCGGAACGGCATGTACCTGGGGCAGCGGATCACGGGGCTGTTCCTGGTCCCGTTCATCGCGCTCCACGTTGGGGCCATGGGGGGGGCGGCGTACGCCGACGCCGGCTGGTACATGGCGTTGTGGACCGCGGGCGTACTGGCGGCCGTGTTCCACCTGGCCAACGGGGTGTTTGGCACCCTGATCGACTGGGGGATCACGGTGGGGCCCCACAGCCAGCGGGTGTCCGTGGGCGTGAGCTTTGCCGCGTTCCTGGTGCTGTCCTTCTACGGCCTGTACACCCTCAGCGGGTTCTGAAACCGCTTTTTCCCCGACAGCAGCGAGGTTCCCAGCGTGGACCGGAAGAACATCGTGATCGTGGGCGGCGGCCTGGCGGGCCAGATGGCCGCGGTGCGCGCCGCCGAGCAGCACTTCCACGTGGACCTGGTGAGTTTGGTCCCGATCAAGCGCTCCCACTCCGTGTGCGCCCAGGGCGGCATCAACGCGGCCGTGAACACAAAGGGCGAGGGCGACAGCCCGTGGGAACACTTCGACGACACGATCTACGGGGGCGATTTCCTGGCCAACCAGACCCCGGTCAAGCGCATGTGCGAGAGCGCGCCCGGGATCATCTACCTGTTCGACCGGATGGGGGTGCCGTTCAACCGGACGGCCGAGGGGCTCCTGGACTTCCGCCGGTTCGGGGGCACCAAGCACCACCGCACCGCGTACGCCGGCGCCACGACCGGCCAGCAACTCCTGTACGCCCTGGACGAGCAGGTGCGCCGGTACGAGGTCGCGGGCCAGATCACCAAGCACGAGGGGTGGGAGTTCCTGTCGGTGGTCCGGGACGGCGGCGGCGCGTGCCGGGGCGTCGTGGCCGCCAACCACGTGGACGGCGCGATCCGGGCGTTCCGGGCCGGCGCGGTGATCCTGGCCACGGGCGGCCCGGGGCTGATCTTCGGCCGGTCCACCAACTCGGTGATCAACACCGGCGCGGCTGCCGCAGCGGTGTACCTCCAGGGCGGTGTGTACGCCAACGGCGAGTTCATCCAGGTCCACCCCACGGCGATCCCGGGCGAGGACAAGCTGCGGCTGATGAGCGAGTCGGCCCGGGGCGAGGGGGGGCGGGTGTGGGTGCCCCGGGACGGCAAGCCGTGGTACTTCCTGGAGGAGATGTACCCCGCCTACGGCAACCTGGTGCCCCGGGACATCGCGACCCGCGCGATCTTCGAGGTGTGCGTCAACCAGGGGCTGGGGGTGGACGGCAAGAACCAGGTGTACCTGGACCTGACCCACATCCCCGCGGACGAACTGGAGGTGAAGCTCGGGGGCATCCTGGAGATCTACCGCAAGTTCACCGGCGAGGACCCGGCCCGGGTCCCGATGAAGGTGTTCCCCGCGGTGCACTACTCCATGGGCGGCCTGTGGGTGGATTTCGACCAGATGACCTCGATCCCGGGCCTGTTCGCGGCCGGCGAGTGCGAGTACCAGTACCACGGGGGCAACCGGCTGGGCGCCAACAGCCTGCTGTCGTGCATCCACGGGGGGCAGGTGGCGGCCCGGGCTGCCATGGACCACGTGGACGGGGTCCCGGCCGCGCCGGGCCCCGACCCGTACGACGCCGAGGTTCGCCGGCAGGAGGCCGTGTTCGAGGAGATCCGTTCCATGGACGGTGACGAGAACCCGTACCGCCTCCACCGGGAGCTGGGCGAGGTGATGACCGACAACGTGACCGTGGTCCGCCACAACGACCGGCTGGACGAGACCCTGGAACGGATCGCCGAGTTCAAAGAGCGGTGGCGCCACATCGGTCCTCCTGACCGGGACGGCACGCTGAACCAGTCCCTGTACTTCACCCGGCAGCTCCACCACATGCTCGAGCTGGCCCACGTGATCGCCCTGGGCGCCCGATTGCGAGACGAGAGCCGGGGTGCCCACTACAAGCCTGCGTTCCCCTCCCGTGACGACGACCGGTTCCTGAAGACCACCCTGGCCACCCACACCCCGGACGGGCCCCGGATCGATTACGAGGACGTGGACATCCAGTACCTCCCGCCCCGGCCCCGGGTGTACGACGTGTACAGAAAGGAGGACCGGCCATGAGCGATACGGTCCGGCTGCGGATCCGCCGCCAGGACGGGCCGGAGGCCCGGGCCCGGTGGGAGTCCTTCGCCCTGCGCCGGAAGCCCCACATGAACGTGATCTCGTGCCTGCAGGCGATCCAGGCCGACCCCGTGGACGCGGACGGCAGGGCGACGACCCCGGTGGTGTGGGACTGCAACTGCCTCGAGGAGGTGTGCGGCGCCTGTACCATGGTGATCAACGGCCGGGCCCGCCAGGCGTGTACGGCCCTGGTGGACGAACTGGGCGCGTCGATCACCCTCGAGCCCCTGGGCAAGTTCCCGGTGGTGCGCGACCTGGTGGTGGACCGGCAGGTGATGTTCGAGAACCTCAAACGGATCAAGGGGTGGATCCCGATCGACGGCACGTACGACCTGGGCCCCGGCCCGCGCCTCCCGGAGCGGGAGCGCCAGTTCGCCTACAGCCTGAGCCGGTGCATGACCTGCGGGTGCTGCATGGAGGCCTGCCCCCAGGTGAATCCCCGGACCAACTTCATCGGCCCGGCCACCCTGGCCCAGGCCGTGTATTTCAACGCGTCCCCCACCGGCCGGATGACCGCCAGCGAACGCCTCGAGGCGGTGATGGGGGACGGCGGGATCACCGAGTGCGGCAACGCCCAGAACTGCGTGAAGGCGTGCCCGAAGGAGGTCCCGCTGACCACCGCGATCGCCGGTCTGAACCGGGCCACCACCTGGCACTACGTCAAGAACTGGCTCACCCGGTAGCCGCCGGCCATGGGCAGGACGGGAAGGGCGGTGGCGGTGGTGGTGGCGGTGGCCGTGTGCGCCGCGGCCGTGGTTGCGCTCCGCCTGGCCCAGTGGACCCACACCCCCCGGCCGGTGGTCGGCGGCGTGGTGGTGGTCCCCCGGGGGGCCGATGCCCGGGAGGTGGCCCGCATCCTGGCCGGCGCCGGGGTGTTCCCGTGCGCGACCACGGCCCTGTGGAGCCTGCGCCTGTGGGGAGAGCCCGGGGGGCTGAAGGCCGGGGTGTACCGGTACGATCGGCCCGTGTCCCCCCGGGTGGTGCTCGCCGACCTGTCTGCCGGCCGGGTGGAACAGGTGGCAGTCACCCTGCCCGAGGGGTGGACCGGCCGTGAAATGGCGGCGCGCCTGGACGCCCTCGGAGTGACCGACGGCCGGGCGCTGGCTGGGCTGGTGTACGATCCCGCGTCCCCCGGCCGGTGGGGCCTGCCTGGCCCGACCCTGGAGGGGTTCCTGTACCCGGACACCTACCGGTTCGCGCGCGGCCTGTCACCGCACCGGGTCGTGGACGCGCTGGTCCGCCGGTTCAGGGAGGTGGCCGAGCCGCTGGAATCCGAGGCGCTCCGGGGCGGACTCGATCTGCTGTCGTGGGTCACGCTGGCTTCGGTGGTCGAGAAGGAGACCGGCCAGCCCGAGGAGCGGCCGGTGGTGGCGGCGGTGTTCCTGAACCGGTTGGCCCGGGGCATGCGGCTCGAGAGCGATCCCACGGTGATCTACGGCCTCGACCGGTTCGACGGCAACCTTCGCAAGGCGGACCTGAGGCGCGACACACCGTACAACACCTATACCCGCAGGGGGCTGCCCCCGGGACCGATCGCGAACCCCGGCCGTGCGAGCCTCGAGGCCGTGGTGCGGCCGGCGGACGTGGACTACCTGTACTTCGTGAGCCGGGGCGACGGGACCCACGTGTTCTCCGTCACGTACGCCGAGCACCGCAAGGCCGTCACCCGCTACCAGTTGGGGAGGGGCCGGTGAGGGCCGCGCTCCTGCTCCTGCTCCTGTCGCCCGTCGCGGTCCAGGCGCGGGCCGTGGTGCTGGACGCCCTGGTGGCCCGGGTGGACGGCACGGCCCTCACCTGGAGCCAGGTGCTCCAGGAGGTGGAGGTCCGGCGTCTCACCGGGGAGCCCCCGTCCCTCCAGGCCCCCGAGGTGGTCCGGGAGGGGCTGGTCCGCCGCTGGCTGCTCCTGGCCGAGGCTGAAAAGCTCCGCTTGTCGGCCACCCCGGCCGAGGTGGACGCCGCCCTGGCAGACCTGGTGGCCCGGTGCGGTGGCCCGGAGCGGTTCTCGGTGCTGGTCCGGGAGCGAGGCGCGACAGAGGCCCGGATCAGGGAGCGGGTGAGACGGGTGTTGCTGGTGGAGAAGTACCTGGACCTGCGCCGCCAGATGACGTTCGTCGCCGAGGCCGAGGTGCAGCGGTTCTACCGGGAACAGAAGGGGGTGTTCGGCCGGGACCGGTCTCTGGCAGAGGTGCACGACCAGGTGCGCGAGTACCTAGCTCGGAAGAAATACCAGCGGGAACTGGACGCGTGGATCGAGGAGCAGGTGGAGGCCGGGCGGGTGGTGCTGCTCCCCCTGCCCGGGCAGGGGGAGCAGCCTCCCGACTGAAGGGGAAAAAGGGCTGGACAACGTTTTTTTGGCGGTGATACCGTGCTCTCTTCGTTTCTTTCCGTGTGAATTCGGGAGATACGCCGCTGTCATGTATGAACTCAAGGTGGAAGACGCGTTCGCCGCGGCCCACAACCTCCGCGGCTACGAAGGCCAGTGCGAGGCCCTCCACGGCCACAACTGGAAAGTAGAGGTGGTGGTGCGCGCCGACCGACTGGACGACGTGGGCCTGGCCGTCGACTTCAAGGAACTCAAGGAGGCGACCCAGGCCGTGCTGGACGAACTGGATCACGTGTACCTGAACGACCTGCCCGCGTTCAAGGACGAGAACCCGTCTTCGGAACTGATCGCCCGGTACATCTTCGAGGAGATCGCCCGCCGGGTGGAGCGGGAGGGGTTGTGGGTCCACCGGGTGACCGCGTGGGAGAGCGACAAGGCCTGTGCGAGCTACCTGCGGGACTGACCCCATGGTTCTCGAAGACATCCAGAGCCACCGGGACCACCGCCAGATCGCGATCGACAAGGTGGGGGTGAAGGACATCGTCTACCCCATCACCGTCCTCGACAAGACCCGGGGAGAACAGCACACGGTTGCCAACGTGGACATGTTCGTGGGGCTGCCCCACCACTTCAAGGGCACCCACATGAGCCGGTTCGTGGAGGTGCTCAACGAGTACCGGCACGGGATCGCGGTCCACAATTTCCGGGACATCCTCGAAAAGATCCGTGAACGGCTCGACGCGGTTTCCGCCCACATGGAGATGCACTTCCCGTACTTCATGGAGAAGAGTGCACCGGTGAGCAGGGAGAGTTCGATCCTGTCGTACCCGTGCGCGTTCAAAGGGGTGCTGCAGGACAACCGGTACGACCTGATCGTGGAGGTGCAGGTGCCGGTGACGAGCGTGTGCCCGTGTTCCAAGGCGATCAGTTCGGTGGGCGCCCACAACCAGCGGTCCCAGGTGACCGTGGCGGTGCGGTTCCAGGAGTTCGTGTGGATCGAGGACCTGATCCACCTGGTGGAGAGCCGGGCGTCCTGCGAGGTGTACAGCCTGCTCAAGCGGTCGGACGAAAAGTATGTCACCGAAAAGGCGTACCACAACCCGAAGTTCGTCGAGGACATCGTTCGCGACGTCGCCCAGGCCCTGATCCGCGAGCCCAACGTGACCTGGTTCTCGGTGGAGTCCGAGAACTTCGAGAGCATCCACAACCACAACGCGTACGCGTACGTGGAAAAATACTGATTCTCGGGCACGCGCTGGCCTTGCCGGGGCTGGAACCCGGCGGGGCGGGGGCTGCTCCGGGGGCTGCAGTCCGTCCCCCCGGGTCGTGGGGGCGTTGTTGGGGAAGAGGCGACGGCGGGACGTACCGAACCACCCACGGGTCGTGGTGGGGTCCCCCCATCGATCCTCAGGACGACAATGGAACAGTATTGGGACTGCAGCCTGTGCCGGGTCGAGAACAAGGGCCGAGCGCCCCGCTGCCGGCACTGTAGCGGCAAACTCAAGGGGCGGGACCGCCTGGCCTGGGAGGCTGCCGCGTCCGACCGGGTCGCCCGCCGGGCCTCCATGCTGTCGGCCGTGGCCGCCGGCCTGGGCCAGGTGTACGCCCGGCGGTGGACCACCGGCCTGCTGTTCGCGATCCTTCTCCCCCTCGCGATCGGCCTAGTCGCGGTCACCTGGAACGGGTTCAACTACGGACACGCGTTCCTGGCCGCAGCGGCGGTGTTCGTTCTGGCCGTCGCCGCGGCGGACGCGCGCCTCGGCCCCCGGGACCGCGTGCCCCCCTGCCAGGACGCCTGCCCCGCCCGGGTCCCGATTCCGGACTACCTCCAACTCCTCCAAGACGGCGAGTTCGACGCTGGCTACCACCTGGTGCGTACCCGGGTTCCCCTGGTGGGCACGATCGGCAGGATTTGTCCCCACCCGTGTGAAACCCGGTGTCTGCGCGGAATCGACGGAGAGCCGATCGCGATCAACGGGTGCAAGCGGTTCCTGGCCGACGTGGAACGGGCCCGGCGGCAGGCGGCACACGGCGCGGGGCGCAGGGCCGTGATCCGGCTGGATGCCGGCGCGGACACCGTTGCCGTGGTGGGGGGCGGACCCGCCGGGCTGGCGTGCGCGTACTACCTGGCGGTCCTCGGTGTGCCGGTCACGGTGTACGAGGCCTCGGACAGGCCGGGGGGCCGGCTCGCCGACACGATCCCGGACTACCGGTTGCCGGCGGCCGTGCTGCGAGAGGAGATCGGGGAACTGGCCGAGCGGGGGGTGTCGTTTGCCACGGGCACGCCGGTCGGGCCGGGTGGGCGCCCCGTCGCCCGGCTGCTGTCGGACCACGGCGCCGTGTTTCTGGCCACCGGCGCGGCGGTGTCCGTGGAGTTGGACGTCCCGGGCGCCGAGGCGATCCTCGATTTCCAGGCGTTCCTGCGGGCTGCCAAGTCGGGGTCCCCCCGGCGACCCGGCCGCCGGGTGGCCGTGATTGGGGGCGGGAACGCGGCCGTGGACGTGTGCCGCACGGCGCTCCGGCTGGGGGCCGAACAGGTCCACCTGCTGTACCGGAGGGAGCGGGAGCAGATGCCCGCCCGGCGGGACGAGGTGGAAGAGGCCGAGCGGGAGGGGGTCCGGATCCACTACCTGGCCAGTCCGGCTGCTATCCAGGTGAAGGACGGTCGGGTGGAGGGCGTGGAGGTTCAGCGGATGCGCCTCGGCGCTGACGACGCGTCGGGCCGGCCCCGGCCGGAACCCGTGGAGGGGGACACCTGGGTGCTCCCGGTGGATGCGGTGATCCCGGCCCTGGGCCAGCGGGTGGACGGCCCCCTGTTCCAGGATCCTGCCCTGGCCGGGCTGGAGCGGACCGGGGATGGCCGGATCCGGGTGGCACCGGACTCCCAGCGGACGAATCTGGACCGGGTGTACGCGGGCGGGGACGTGGTCACGGGCCCGGCCACGGCGGTGCGGGCCATGGCGGACGGTCGCCGGGCAGCGCTGGCGATCTACGCGGCCCGGGCCGGTACCGGGGGGCCGGCCCCCCGGTACCGGGACCGGCGGGTACGCAAGCCGTTCCGGGGGCATCGGGAGACGCCCCAGGCCCGGATCCGGGAGGAGATGCCCAAGCTCGGGCTGCGGCTGCGCAGGGAGAGCCTGCAGGAGGTGGAGGAGGGGTTCCGCGAGCCGGCAGCGTGCCGGGAGGCGGGCCGGTGCCTCCAGTGCCACCGGGAACTGTAGCCAGGCGCGGGCGCACGCTGCCCGCACCGCAGGTCCGGGTTTTCAGCACCCTGGCGTAGCAGGTTGCGGGAAAAGCAACCTGCTACGCGCCCCACGGCAGGGGCGCCAAATCACGAGGTTTGAAAAGCCGAGTGATTTGAAAGGCCTCGACGATTCCGCAGGAAAGCGGAATCGGACGTTTCGTAGAAACGCCCAACGGGCGAGCCCCATGGATGGGGCGAATCACGGGGCCGTCCCCGAGAGGTCGTGGTTGAAAACCCACGGACGGGGTTTTTCAGCACCCTGGTAGATCGGGGAAGAGCGAGACCCGGCCCGGGAACCGGGCCGGGCGGTTCGTGGATGACGTGATACGGAAAGGACGGCCGGCGGGGTGTGGGGCCGCCGGGACCGGGAGGGTACGGATCTTGAGCAAAGCCAAACGCAACAAGGGGCCGGTGAAGGCCCTGTACGATTTTCTCTGCTCGATCAAGCTCAGCATCTTCGTGTTGATCGCGTTGGCGGCGACGAGCATCTTCGGCACGGTGATCCAGCAGGGCAAACCCCACGGGGTGTACGCCCAGGAGTACGGGGAGGGCGTGGCCCGGGCGATCGAGTTCTTCCGCCTGGACGACATGTACCACTCGTGGTGGTTCCAAGTGTTGCTCGTGCTGCTTTTGGTCAACATCGCTTTCTGCTCTTTCAAACGGTTGCCCGGCGCGATCCGCCTGATGCGCTACAAGGACCCGGTGTTCGACGGCAAGCCCGTGGCGATCCAGGAGCGGTGCGAGTTCAAGGCCAAGGGCGTCGGAGCGGAGGAAGCGGCCGAACGGGTGGCTGCCCTGTTCCGGAAGAAGATCGGGGCGCCGGTCCGGGAAGACCGGGACGGGGTGGTGTACCTGTTCGCCACCCGGGGGTGGTGGAGCCGCCTCGGGGTGTACATCACCCACTCCAGCCTGTTCCTGTTCGCGGTGGGCGCGATCATCGGCGCCCAGTGGGGGTTCAAGGGGTTCGTGCAGATCCCCGAGGGCGAGTCCGTCCGCCAGGTGGCGTTGCGCAGCGGGGGAACCCGCGACCTGGGGTTCGAGGTCCGGTGCGACAAGTTCGAGGTCTCGTTCTACACCGATCCGGCCGGCCGGCCCACGGGCCGGCCGAAGGACTACGTGAGCGACCTGACGGTGCTGGAGAACGGCAAGGAGGTCCTCCGGAAGCACATCGAGGTGAACGACCCCCTGATCTACAAGGGGATCTACTTCTACCAGTCGTCCTACGGCCAGGCCGGGGGGCGGGCCGCGTGGCTCACGGTGTTCGGTCCCCGGCGCAACCTGGTGGCGCACCGGGTGCGGGTGGAAAAGGGGCGGAAGATCCCGTTGGAGAACGGGGACGAACTGCTCCTGCGCGCCCTGGCAGGCGACTTCCGGGGCATGGGGCCGGCCGTGGACGTGGTGGTGTTGCGGGACGGAAAGGACGTGGCCCAGTCCGTGGTGCTCCAGGCTCCCCAGGGCAACCACCGGCGGCTCGGGGCGTACGTGGTACGGGTCGACGGTGTGGACTCGGTGATGTACACCGGGCTCCAGGTGGCCAAGGACCCGGGGGTCCCGGTCATCTGGGCGGGGTGCATCCTGATCACCCTGGGCAGCATGGTCGCGTTCTTCACGAGCCACCGCAGGGTGTGGGCGCGGGTGCGGCCGGCCAGGAACGGGGTCGAGGTGTTCCTCGGGGGCAACGCCAGCCGCAACCGGATCTCCTTCGAACGGTGGTTCGAGGGGTTGTGCCAACAGACACGGGAAGCTTTTGAAAAATCGGTCACAAGCTGATATAACCGACGGTCGGTAAGCCCCGCGGCTTGCCCTGTCCGGAGGCACCCATGATCAATGACAAACTGTTCGGGATCGCCATGATCGTGTACCTGGTGGCGACCCTTTTCTACATCGCCCATCTCGTCACGAAAAACCGGGCCCTGGGGCTGGCCGGCACGCTTACCGCCCTCGGTGGCTGGCTGATCAACACCGCCGCGATCGCCGTGCGGTGGGTGGAGACCCACAACGCGGGGTACGGGTACGTGCCCCTGTCCAACATGTACGAGTCCATGGTGTTCTTCTCGTGGTCGATCATGTTGATCTACCTGCTGTTCGAGCACTTCTACGGGTACCGGTCGATCGGGGCGTTCGTCGCGCCCTTGGGGTTCCTGGGTATCGCGGTGGTCTCCCTGAATCCCAGGATCTCGGCGGACATCCAGCCGCTGGTCCCGGCGCTCCAGTCCAACTGGCTCACGGCCCACGTGGTGACCTGCTTTTTCGGGTACGCGGCGTTCGCGATCGGGTTCGCCGTGTCGATCATGTACCTGTTCCGCCGCCGGTCGGAGCGCAGGGGCCAGAGCAAGGAAGGCGGACTCCTGCCCCCGAGCCGGGTCCTGGACGAGCTGGCGTACAAGGCCGTCGCCGTGGGGTTCCCCCTACTCACCCTGGGCATCCTGACCGGCGCGGCGTGGGCCAACTACGCGTGGGGCACCTACTGGAGCTGGGATCCCAAGGAGACCTGGTCCCTGATCACGTGGCTCGTGTACGCGGCGTACCTGCACGCCCGGTTCACCGCGGGGTGGCGGGGGGAGCGTCTGGCGTGGCTGTCGGTGATCGGGTTCGGGTGCGTCATCTTCACATACTGGGGTGTGAACTACGTGCTGTCGGGGCTGCACAGCTACGCGGGATGACCGCAAGGGAGGAGGGATCATGACGAGGTGGGGGAAGGCGCTCGGTGGATGGACCGCCCGTTGTACCCGTTCGTTTCGGAGAGGGGATGGTGCGATGACCAGGAGGAACCGGTACGGCCTTTGGATCACGATGCTCGCCCTGGCGGCCCTGGCGTGGACCGCCCCCGCTTTCGCCCAGGAGGGCTGCGTCACCGACCAGTGCCATTCCAACATGGGCACCGCCAGCTATGTCCACGGGCCGGTGGGGGCGGGCCAGTGCGTGGTGTGCCACGAGGACGGCAACCCCGACCACCCCACCGGCAAGGCGGATTTCAAGCTCGCGTTCGGAGGCGGCAAGGACCTGTGTTACGCGTGCCACGACCGCAAGGACGCCAACCGCACGGTGCACAAGCCCGTGGCCACGGGTGACTGCGTGGCGTGCCACGACCCCCACCAGTCCGAGGCCGAACTCCAGCTCAAGAAGGAGACCACCAGCGAGCTGTGTTTCTCGTGTCACGAGGACAACAAGACCAACCGGGGGTTCGTGCACGGCCCCGTGGCCGCGGGGGACTGCAACATCTGTCACAACCCCCACTCGTCGCCGTACCCGAACCTGACCGAGGAGGAGGGCGCGGAGCTGTGCCTGCTGTGCCACGTGGACCGCAAGGAGGAGTTCACCCGCAAGTACGTGCACGCCCCGGTTGAGGAAGATTGTGGAGAGTGCCACAACGCCCACGCCACCGACGCCGAGTTCATGCTGTACGGGGAGGGGCAGGAGCTGTGCTTCCGGTGCCACGACGAGATGAAAAAGCAAATCGAGACCTCGGCGGTGAAGCACTCGGCCCTCAAAAAGGGCACCTGTACCTCTTGCCACACGCCCCACTCGTCGAACTACCCCCGGCAGCTCCAGAAGCCGACCAAGGAGATCTGCTACTTCTGCCACACCGACATGGGGGCCCGGGTCAAGAGCGCCAAGTACCAGCACGGCCCGGTCAAGCAGAACGACTGCTACGCGTGCCACGACCCCCACGGGTCCAACTACACCAAGGTTCTCAAAAAGGCCTTTCCGCCCCAGTTCTACATGCCGTACAAGACCGAGAACTACGCGCTGTGCTTCGACTGCCACAACCGGGACATCGCGCTCAACGAGTTCACGACCAAGCTCACGGACTTCCGCAACGGCGACCGGAACCTGCACTTCCTGCACGTGAACAAGGATCCCAAGGGCCGCAGCTGCAAGGCGTGCCACGAGGTCCACGCGGGCAACCAGCCGAAACACATCCGCAAGGAGGTGCCGTTCGGCAAGGCGTGGAAGTTGCCGGTCAACTACACCAAGACCGAGACCGGCGGCCGGTGCGTGGTGGGCTGCCACAAGCCCAAGGACTACGATCGCGTCAACCCGGTCGTGTACTGACCGGAGTGGATACCGGCGGGGCCGGCCCCGGCAGGGGCCGGCCTTTTTCCCGGGAGGCTCCGGGGATCCTGTTGGAGGAGGGGTGACCATGGGTGGCAGAGCGGTTCGTGTTGCGGCGGTGGTTCTCGCGGGGGCCCTGCTCGTGTTGGGAGGCGTTGGCCGGTCCTGGGCGTTTCGCGCTGTGAAGGAGGGAAGCCCTGCCCCGGCGCTTTCCCTGCCGTCCGTGGGGGGCGACACCGTGAACCTGGCCTCGTTCAAGGGCAAGTCGGTGGTGGTGGCGTTCGTGCGGCAGGGACAGGGGAAGAGCCTGGAAGCCGTCAAGGCGCTCACCGAGGTCGCCGGGACGTTCGGGGACCGGGTCGCGGTGGTCGCGGTGCTCGTCAACCCGGATGCCGGCGACCCGGCCGCCTGGGCCCGGGAGGCGCAGGTGTCGTTTCCCGTGCTGTTGGACGCCGACCGGACGGCCTACGCGCGTTACGGCGTGGTGGTGGTGCCCAGCACCGGGGTGCTGGACCCCGAGGGCGGGCTCGTCGGGGAGGTGGGCGGGTATACCCACGGCTATCGGGACGCGGTGGACCGGCTGGTCCGCACGGCCCTGGGCGAGCAGGTCGCGGAGACCGCGGAGGTCGCGGCGTCCGGGCCGGCCAAGTCCCCCGAGCGCAAGGCAGCGGAACGCCAGCTCCAGAAGGCCCGGCTCCTGGTCAAGCGCAGGATGGCCGACAAGGCCGTTTCGGCGGCCCGGGCCGCGGTGGAAGCCGACGACACGTACGCGGAGGCCCACGCCCTGCTCGGCTCCCTATTGCTGGAGGAATCGGATGGCAACGCCGACGAGGCGGCCACCCACTTTCACCGGGCGCTGGAACTGGATCCCAAGAGCACTGAGGCAAAGGTGGGGCTGGCCCGGGTGCGCAGCATCCTGGGGGACTATGACGGGGCCGTGGCGGAACTGGAGAAGGCCGTGCGCCTGACCCCCCGGCCGGAACGCCTGTACTACGAACTGGGCCGCATCCACGAGCGCGCCGGCCGGTACGAGCGGGCCGTGGAAGCGTACCGGAAAGCGCTGGAGAGACTGCTCCGGTGAGCAACGGGAAGGTGGTGACGATCGTGCGACGGATTGCGGCGTGGCTGGTGGTGGCCGGACTCCTGGCGGTGGCGCCGGCTGCGGCCGCATTCAAGTACGTGGAGACCGGCCAGCGGGCGCCCGAGTTCAGTGTGCCCGACCTGTCTGGCGCCCCGGTGTCCTCGGCGCCCGGGCCCGGCGACAGGGCCGTGGCCGTGGTGTTCTGGGCCACATGGAGCCCCCGGAGCCGGGCGATCCTGGACGATCTGGAGAAGCTGTACACCGAGTACCACGACCAGGGCTTTCGGGTCGTGGCGGTGAACGTGGACCACGAACACCTGGACGACGAGACCCGTCGTGCCGTGGCGCAGGCGGCCGGGGCGTGGTCGTTCCCCGTGGCGGTGGACGAGGGCCTGGCCGTGTACTACGAGTACGGGGTCGTGGCCACGCCGTCCGTGGCCCTGGTGGATGCCGAAGGGGTCGTCCGGTTCACCCGGGCCAGTTACAGCACCGCGGCCCACCTGGACCTGAGGGAGGCCGTGGAGGGGTTGCTCGGGGTGAAGCCCGAGGCGGTCGCTCGGGTGGCGATCAAGAAGCGCGACTACGTGCCCCCCAAGAAGGCGACGCTCCACTACCAGAAGGCCCAGATCCTGATCCGGAGGGGGATGGCCAGGAAGGCGGTGCGGGATCTGGACAAGGCGGCCAGGCTGGATCCCAACTGGCCGGAGCCCCGGGTCCTGCTGGCCCGGATCTATCTCGGCCCGGCACGGGGAAAGCCCGGTGCCCTGAAAAGGGCCGAGGCCGCGCTGCGGGAGGCCCGGGAGGCCCGGCCGAAGCACGTCCAGACCCTGGCCCTGCTGGCCGAGGTGCTGGTGGCGCGGGGCAACCACGACGAGGCGCTGGCCGTGGCCGGGGAGGCCCTGGCCCTCGAGCCGGCCTACACCCCGGCCCTCCTGGCCAGGGCCCGGAGCTACCGGGCCCTGGGCCGGGTCGCCGAGGCCGAAGCCGATGTGGCGGCCGCGATGGAAGTCGACCCCCGGAACCCCAGGATCTTTTTCGAGAAGGGAGAGATCGCCGCGGCCCGGGGTGACTGGCAGAAAGCAGCGGACGCGTTCCGAAAGGCCGTGGAGCTCGCCCTTTCCGAGCGGTCCAGGAACGGCTGATCCCTCGTTGGCCCCAGGCCGGTTTGGGGCTGCGCTGCGCGGCGGTTCGGGCGTGGTGGGCGGGGTGCGGGGCCTGCCTCTGGCCGGGCGCGAATGCAGTATCCGATCGCCGCGCCCTCGAATGCCGTTGCCGGAACGGCTTGTTCGGGCGGCTAGCGGAGGTTCGACGACACGGGTTCGGGGGGCGCGGCGAGTCGAGGCGCCGCGCCCGGCGCTCCGGCAGGCCCCGCACCCCGGGCGGCGCCAGCGGCTCGGGAGGGTGCCCTGCTCGGGCCGCCCCCGAGAGATCAGCGCTGAAAACCCCACGAATGGGGGTTTTCAGCGTCCTGTTGAGGGAGGGGGGGCGAGATCCTGGTCAACGGTAGCCGCCACTGGCGATCGGGCGCCGGCGGCGGGCGGCCCCGTGGAGCACGGTCGGGGGTCCCGGAGGGCGGATGCGGGTCAGGCGATACTTCCAGACGGCGATGAGCCTCGGAGCCAACGGGTGGATCAAGGGCTTCTGGGCCAAGGCCGTGTACCAGGGCAGCGCCAAGGGCTTCTGCGTGCCGGTGCTGAACTGCTACGCGTGTCCCAGCGCGTACTTCTCGTGCCCGATCGGCACGCTCCAGCACTTCATGGTGGTCCGGGCGATCCCGTACTACGCCCTGGGCTACCTGGGCCTGATCGGGGGGGCGGTGGGCCGCATGGCGTGCGGCACCCTGTGCCCGTTCGGGTTCTTCCAGGAACTCCTGTACAAGCTCCCGTCGATCAAGATCCCGGTACCCCGGTATCTGCGGCCGCTACGGTTCGTGGTGCTGGTGATGCTGGTGTTCGTGATCCCGTGGGTCACGGCCGAGAACTGGTTCTCCAAGCTGTGCCCCATGGGGACCCTGGTGGGCGGGCTGCCGTGGGTCACGATCAGCGCGGACGTGCGTTCGATGATCCGGGAGCTGTTCTGGATCAAGGTGGCGATCCTCGTGTTCTTCACGGCGTCGTCGGTGGTGGCCAAGCGGCCGTTCTGCCAGACGACCTGCCCGTTGGGCGCCCTGTACGGCCTGTTCAACCGGATCAGCTTCGTCCGCCTGAAATGGGACGCCAGCACCTGTACCCACTGCGACAAGTGCCTGGAGGTGTGCCCCATGGAGATCAAGGTGTACGAGGGCGCCAACACCGGCCACTGCATCCGGTGCCTCGACTGCACGGCCTGCGAGGCGATCACGGTGACCACCGTCCTCCCGAAGTCGGCCGGGGCACCGTCGAGCGGTCGCACTCCCGAGGTCGCGGGGTAGCCCGCGGGCTGCCGGGGCGCTTCCCGTGCTTCTGAGATCCCTCAACCTCAAGATCAACCTGGCGATCGTGGCCGTGCTCGT
>JAJRUI010000114.1 GCA_024277875.1 Deferrisomatales bacterium | reverse complement strand
TTCAGCGACGGCCTCTCGGGGACGGCCCCGTGACTCGCCCCATCCATGGGGCTTGCCCGTTGGGCGTTTCTATGAAACGTCCGATTCCGCTATCCTGCAGAATCGTCGAGGCCATTCAAATCACTCGGTTTTTCGAGCCTCGTGCTTTGGCACCCCCTCCGTGGGATGCGCGCAGGCCGCTTTTTCAGCGGCCTGCCAGGACGGAGCGAGCGTTTGCGCGTAGTGGCCGTGATCCCGGCCCGGTACGGATCGAGCCGGTTCCCGGGAAAGCCCCTGGCCCCGGTGTTGGGCCGGCCCCTGGTCGCGTGGGTGGTGGACGCGGCCCGCAGGGCGGCCCGGGTGGCCGAGGTGCTCGTGGCCACCGACCACGACGGCATCGCCGCGGCCGCGCGGGAGGCCGGCGCCCGGGCGGTCATGACCCCCCCCGACTGCCCGAGCGGTACGGACCGGGTGGCGGCCGTGGCCCGCACCGTGGCAGCCGACGTGTACGTCAACCTGCAGGGGGACGAGCCGCTGCTGGACCCCCGGGACGTGGACGCCCTGGCCCGGGTGTTCGACCACGAGCCCGACACCCGGATGGCCACCCTGTCCCGCCCCCTGGCCGACCCGTCCGAGCTGGCCCGGCCGGACGTGGTCAAGGTGGTGTGCGACGGTTCGGGTCACGCCCTGTACTTCTCCCGCGCCCCGATCCCGTACTTTCGAGACGCGTGGGGCCTGGCCGGGCCGGGTCCGGTGCCCCCCGGCGGGGTGGCGCCCCGCAAGCACCTCGGGGTGTACGCGTACCGCCGTGACGCGCTCCTCGCGTTCGCGCGTCTTCCCGAGGGCCAGCTGGAAGCGGCCGAACGGCTCGAACAGCTCCGGGCGCTGGAGGCCGGCTGGCGGATCCGGGTGGTGCCCGCCCGCACCGATTCGGTGGGGGTGGACCGGCCCGGCGACGTGGCGCGGGTCGAGGCGCTCCTGCGGGCCCGGGGCTGACCGGGCGGCAGACCCGAACGAACCCTATCAGGATGCGGAAAAACCCCATCCGTGGTTTTTTTCGCATCCTGCTATCATCCATCGAGACCGAGCGGGGCGAGGCCCCGGGGGAGCGAGCAACCCGATGCGCACCAAGTTCATCTTCGTGACCGGCGGGGTGTTGTCCAGCCTCGGCAAGGGCATCGCCTCGGCCAGCCTGGGGGCGCTGCTCGAGGCCCGGGGGCTCACGGTGTCCCAGCTGAAGATGGACCCGTACATCAACGTGGATCCCGGCACCATGAACCCCCTGCAGCACGGGGAGGTGTTCGTCACCGACGACGGCGCCGAGACCGACCTGGACCTGGGCCACTACGAGCGGTTCACCCGGTCGCGCCTGAGCGTGCGCAACAACTTCACCACGGGCCAGGTGTACGACACCGTGATCGCCAAGGAACGCCGGGGCGATTACCTGGGCGGCACGGTCCAGGTGATCCCCCACATCACCGACGAGATCAAGCGCCGGATCCGGGACGCGGCCCAGGGCTCGGACATCGCGATCGTGGAGGTGGGCGGCACGGTGGGTGACATCGAGAGCCTGCCGTTCCTGGAGGCGATCCGCCAGTTCCGGGCCGACGCCGGACCCCGGAACGTGCTGTACGTGCACCTGACGCTGGTGCCCCACATCGCGGCGGCCGGCGAACTCAAGACCAAGCCCACCCAGCACAGCGTGAACGAACTCAGGCGAATCGGGATCCAGCCCGAGATCCTGATCTGCCGGACCGACCGCAACCTGCCCGCGGACCTCAAGCGCAAGATCGGCCTGTTCTGCAACGTGGACCCGGACGCGGTGATCACGGCCAAGGACGTGGACAACATTTACGAGGTGCCCCTGAACTTCCACCGGGAGGGCCTGGACGACAAGGTGGTGGAGCTGCTGGACATCTGGACCGGCCGGCCCAAGCTGGGCCCGTGGGAGCACATCGTGGAGGTGCTGCGCCACCCCAACGACACGGTGCGGATCGCCCTGGTGGGCAAGTACGTGGACCTGAAGGAGAGCTACAAAAGCCTGGCCGAGGCGCTCGTGCACGGCGGCATCGGCAACCACTGCCAGGTGGAGGTGGTGTACGTGGACTCCGAGGAGATCGAGGCCGACGGCATCCCCGACGCCCTGGCCGGGGCGGACGGGATCCTGGTGCCCGGCGGGTTCGGGCAGCGGGGCACCGAGGGCAAGATCGCGGCGATCCGCCACGCCCGGGAGAACGGGGTGCCGTTCTTCGGGATCTGCCTGGGCATGCAGATGGCCGTGGTGGAGTTCGCCCGGGCCGTGTGCGGCCTGGCAGCGGCCAACTCGTCCGAGTTCGCCGACGACTGCCCGGACCCGGTGATCGACCTGATGGAAGACCAGCAGGGGGTGACCCAGAAGGGCGGCACCATGCGCCTCGGGGCGTACCCGTGCCTGCTGCAGGAGGGCAGTCGGGCCCTGGAGGCGTATGGCCGCAAGGAGATCAGCGAGCGCCACCGCCACCGGTACGAGGTGAACAACGCGTACCGGGAGGTACTCCGGGAGGGCGGCATGGTGCTCTCGGGCCTGTCCCCGGACGGCGACCTGGTGGAGATGGTTGAACTGCCGGACCACCCGTGGTTCGTGGGGTGCCAGTTCCACCCCGAGTTCAAGTCCCGGCCCATGGAGCCCCACCCCCTGTTCTCGGCGTTCATCCGGGCCAGCCTGGAGCACAAGCGGGGGCGCGCGTCGTGAAGCCTGGGCCGGGCGCCCCGGTCCGGATCGGCACCGTGCCCGTGGGGGGGGGCGCCCCCCTGGTGCTGATCGCCGGGCCGTGCGTGATCGAGGACGAGGCCCTGGTCCTGGACACGGCCCGGGCCCTCCGGGGGATCGCGGAGCGGCTGGGGGTCCCCCTCGTGTTCAAGAGTTCCTACGACAAGGCGAACCGGTCGAGCGTGGGCTCGTTCCGGGGGCCCGGGCTGCGCCGGGGCCTGGAGATCCTGGGCCGGGTGCGGGACGAGGTGGGGGTGCCCGTGCTGTCGGACGTGCACACGCCGGGCGAGGCGGCTGCGGCCGGAGCGGTGCTCGACTGCCTCCAGGTGCCCGCGTTCCTGTGCCGCCAGACCGACCTGCTGGTGGCGGCCGGCCGCACCGGCAAACCGGTGAACGTGAAGAAGGGCCAGTTCATGGCGCCCGAGGACATGGCCCAGGCCGTGGACAAGGTGCGGGCCGGCGGAGACGGCGGGGTGCTCCTCACCGAGCGGGGCACCACCTTCGGGTACCGGTACCTGGTGGTGGACTTCCAGGGCCTGGTGCGGCTCCGGGCCCTGGGCGCGCCCGTGGTGTTCGACGCGACCCACTCGGTGCAGCAGCCCGGGGCCGGGTGCGGGGTGTCGGCCGGCGACCGGGCCATGGCCGCGCCACTGGCCCGGGCCGCAGCCGCGGTGGGCGTCGACGCCCTGTTCACCGAGGTGCACCCGGACCCGGACCGGGCCCGGTGCGACGGCCCCAACTCGGTGGCCCTGGCCGACCTGGAGGCGGTGCTCCGGCCGGTGCTCGCGGTGGACCGGGCCCGGAGGCAGGCGCCGTGAGCGTGCTGGACGCGGGCCGGCGGGTGCTGGAGATCGAGGCCCGGGCCGTGGCCGGCCTGGCACGGGCCCTGGACGCGTCGTTCGAACGGGCCGTGGAGGTGCTGGGCGCGTGCCGGGGCAAGGTGGTGCTCACCGGCATGGGAAAGAGCGGGCTCGTGTGCCGCAAGATCGCGGCCACCCTGGCGAGCACCGGGACGCCGGCGTTCTTCCTGCACCCGGCCGAGGGCATGCACGGGGATCTCGGTATCCTGGCCCGGGGCGACGCGGTGGTGGCCGTGTCCAACTCCGGCGAGACCGAGGAACTCGTGGAGATCCTGCCGGCGATCCGGCAACTGGATCTGGCGCTCGTGGCGATCACGGGCAACCCGGCGTCCACCCTGGCGCGGCGGGCCCGGGTGGTGCTGCACGTGGCCGTGGAGCAGGAGGCGTGCCCTTTGAACCTCGCACCCATGGCGTCCACCACGGCCACCCTGGCCCTGGGCGACGCCCTGGCCGCGGCCCTGATGGAGCGCCGGGGGTTCTCGGCCGAGGACTTCGCCCGGTTCCACCCGGCCGGCACCCTGGGCCGGCAGCTGACCCTGCAGGTGGCGGACCTGATGCACGGCGGCGACGACGTACCCCGGGTGGGGGTGGACACCCCGATGCGCGAGGCCGTCCTGGAGATGACGTCCAAGCGGCTGGGGCTCACCGGGGTGTTCGACGGCTCGGGCGCGCTGGTCGGCGTGGTGACCGACGGCGATCTGCGGCGGTGGATCGAGAAGCGCGGCGACCTGCTGGCCCAGCCCGCGGGCGAGGTGATGACCCGGGCGCCCAAGACCGTGGCCGCCGACACCCCGGCGGTGGACGCCCTGCGCCGGATGGAAACCCACGCGATCACGAGCCTTTTCGTGGTGGGCGCGTCGGGCGCGGTGGAGGGGGTGGTGCACATCCACGACCTGGTGAAAGCGGGGCTGCGATGACCCTCGAGGAACGGCTGGCCCGGGTGGACCTCCTGCTGCTCGACGTGGACGGAGTACTCACGGACGGGCGGGTGGTGATCGACGACGACGGAGTCGAGACCAAGGCGTTCGACGTGACCGACGGCCACGGCCTGAAGCTTTTGGCGCGGGCCGGCGTGGAGGTCGGACTCGTGACCGGCCGCCGCAGCCGGGTGGTGGAGCACCGGGCCGCCGAACTGGGCATCCGGGAGGTCCACCAGCGGGTGCTGGACAAGCTGGTGGTGGTCCGGGAGATCCTGACCCGCCTGGACATCCCGCCGGACCGGGTCGCGTACATGGGCGACGACCTGGTGGACCTGCCCGTGCTGACCCAGGTGGGGGTGGGGATCACGGTTGCGGACGCACCGGCGTACGTGCGCGACCGGGTCCACTGGGTGACCGATCGGCCGGGCGGCCGGGGCGCGGTGCGCGAGGTGTGCGAGGCCGTGCTCAAGGCCCGCGGCTCGTGGGGGGCGGTGACCGCCAAGTACTTCGCGCCGCCCCCCCTCGGGGTGCCGTGAGGCCGGGTGCTGCCGCCGGTGCGGTGCTGGTCCTGGTCGCCGCGCTCGGGTGCTCCCCGGGCGCCCCGGCGCCGGAGCCCGCAGGGAAGCCCGAATCCCGGTTCTCCGGAATCGAGGTGGTGGAACAGGACTCGGACGGCACCCTGTGGCGGCTGACCGCCCGGGAGGGGCGGGGCCAGGAACTGGAACGGACCGGCGCCCTGCGGGGTGTGCACGTGAGCCTGGAGCGGGGCGACGGGCGGATCGACCTCGAGGCCGACGAGGCGTCGGTGGCCGGGGGCGAACGGGTGGTCCTGTCCGGCGGGGTGGTGGTGTCGTGGGACGGCCGCCGGGCGCGCACCGACGACGCGGTGTACGAGCGGGGCAGCGGCCGGGTGCGGTCGGATGGGCCGGTGCTGCTCGTGGGGCGGGGCCTGACCGTGCGGGGCACGGGACTGGAGGTGGATGTGGACGGTCGGACGGCGTGGGTCGGCGGACGGGTGCGGGCGGTGCTGCAGGGAGAGGCGCAGTGACCGGTCGGGTCGTGCGGGTCGCGGTGCTGGCCGCGGCCCTGGCGTTGGGGGCCGGCGCCGGGGTGGTCCGGGCGGCCGATGCCCCGGACCTGGGGTGGGCCCAGGGCCGCGAGCCCCTGGAGATCGATGCCGACTCCCTGGAGGCCCGGGGCGACGACGGGCTCGTGGTGTTCCGGGGCAACGTGGTGGCCCGCCAGGGCGACCTGACCCTCCAGGCCGACCGGGTCGTGGTGACGGTGGACGCCGACACCCGGGAGATCCGGGAGGTGAAGGCCGGCGGAGAGGTGCGGATCCGGAGGGGGGACGTGGTGGCCACGGGCCGGGAAGCCGTCTATGACGCGGCCCGGGGGGTGGTGGTGCTGTCCGGCGATCCCAAGGTGTGGCGGGGCCGGGACCTGGTGGCCGGGGATCGGATCACCCTGTACCTGGCCGAGAACCGCAGCGAGGTCACGGGCGCCCGGGCGATCCTGCACCCGGGCCCGCCCCCGGACCGGGCCGAGCCGTGACCGGCCCCGGCCGCGTCGAGGCCCGGGGCCTGGTCAAGCGCTACGGCGGCAAGGCCGTGGTGGACGGGATCGACCTCGTGGTGGACCGGGGCCAGGTGGTGGGACTCCTGGGGCCCAACGGCGCGGGCAAGACCACCACGTTCTACATGATCGTGGGCCTGGTGCGGGCCGACGAGGGCCGCATCCTGCTGGGGGGCGACGACGTCACCGGGCTGCCGATGTTCCGCCGGGCGCGCCGGGGGCTCGGCTACCTGCCCCAGGAGGCCAGCGTGTTCCGCCGGCTCACGGTGCGCGAAAATGTGTTCGGCGTGCTCGAGGCCCTCGGCGTGCCCCGGGACGACGCCGAGGCCCGGACCGAAGCGGTCCTGGAGTCCCTGTCGATCCGGCGGATCGCCGACCGCAAGGCCCACTTCCTGTCCGGGGGAGAACGCCGGCGGGTCGAGATCGCCCGGGCCCTGGCCACGGATCCGGCGTTCCTGCTGCTGGACGAACCGTTCGCCGGCATCGATCCGATCGCGATCGCCGAGATCCGGGAACAGATCGTGCATTTGAAAACGCTGGGTATCGGTGTCATACTCACCGATCACAACGTCCGAGAGACCCTGGGCGTCTGCGATCGTGCGTACATCGTCAACCGGGGAACCCTTTTGCTGGAGGGCACGCCGGCAGAGATCGTGAGCGACGACAGGGCCCGCTCGACCTACCTCGGAGAAGGGTTCCGCCTGGACTGACCGCCCCATGGCCCTGGACATCCGCCAACACCTGAGACAAGACATCCGCCTGAGCCAAGAGCTGGTGATGACGCCCCAGCTCCAGCAGGCGATCAAGCTCCTGCAACTGTCCCGGCTCGAGCTGGTGGACAAGGTCCAGGAGGAGTTGGCCGAGAACCCGCTCCTCGAGGAGGTCAAGGAAGAGCCGGACGCCGAGGAGGCCAAGGAGGCCGAGGCGGAGAAGGCCGAACAGGAGGCCGAGCCCGAGTTCGACTGGGAGCAGTACCTGGCCTACTACGACGTGGGTAGCACCCCGGACGCCCCGATCGATACCGGCGAAGAGCGCCCCAACTACGAGAACTACCTCAGCCCCGACACCACCCTCCAGGACCACCTGCTGTGGCAGCTCCGGCTGTCCCACCTGTCTCCCCCCGACAAACAGATCGGCGCGCTGATCGTGGGCAACGTGGACGACGACGGGTATCTTCGCGCCACCGTGGACGAGATCGCGGACATGGCCGGGGCGCCCGCCGAACGGGTCGAAGCGGTGCTGGCGGTGGTGCAGGAGTTCGACCCCCTGGGGGTGGCGTCCCGGGACCTCACCGAGTGCCTGCTGCGCCAGGCACGGGTTCACGAACTCGACGAGGTGGTGCTCCGGGTGATCGAGCACGGACTCAAGGCCCTGGAGACCAAGAACTACCGCAAACTGGCCGAGCAGCTGGGGATCTCGTTCGAGGCCGTGGTGGACGCGGCCCGCCAGGTCGCCGACCTGGAACCCCGGCCCGGCCGGAACTTCGCGGCCACCCGGGTGGACTACGTGGTCCCGGACGTGTTCGTGGTCAAGGAGGGCGGGGAGTACGTGGTGCGCCTGAACGACGATGGCGTCCCGCGGCTCAGGGTGTCCCCGTACTACCAGAGCTTGCTCAGGGACGAGTCGCCCGAGGGCAAGGCGGCCAAGGGGTACATCCAGGAGCGGATGCAGGCGGCCCTGTGGCTGATCAAGAGCATCCACCAGCGCCAGCAGACCCTGTTCAAGGTGGCCACCTCGATCGTGAACTTCCAGCGGGAGTTCCTGGACCGGGGGATCAACTTCCTGCGACCGCTGATCTTGAAGGACGTGGCCGACGACATCGGGATGCACGAGTCCACGGTGAGCCGGGTCACCACCAACAAGTACATGCACTCGCCCCAGGGCACCTTCGAACTGAAGTTCTTCTTCTCGAGCGGGATCCAGAGCCGGGACGGCGAGGACCTGGCCAGCCGCAGCGTCAAGGCCCGCATCCGGGAGATCGTGGGCCGCGAGGACCCCCTCAAGCCCCTGAGCGATCTGCAGATCGCACGGCTGCTGGCCAGCGAATACGGCCTCAAGATCGCACGGCGAACCGTCAGCAAGTACCGGGAAAGCCTGGGAATCCTGGCCTCGTCGGCCCGCCGGCGGTATTTCTGACCCCCGCCCGCCGGCGATTGACAGCCCCCGGGGCCTCTGTTAGATTTCACCGCTCGTTTTTTGGGACGAACCCAGGAGGTACGGATGAACCTGAACATCACGTTTCGGCACGTCGAGCCGTCCGACGCGCTGAAGGAGTACGCGCTGGAGAAGGTGCAGCGGCTCCGGAAGTACTTCGACGGCCTAGTGGAGGGGCACGTGGTCCTGGGGCAGGAGAAGATCCGCCACACGGCCGAGGTGGTGCTCCAGGCGGGCGGGATCCGGATCGCGGCCAAGGAGGAGAACACCGATTTCTACACCGCCATCGACAACATGGTGGACAAGGTCGAGCGCCAGCTCAAGCGGTACAAGGAGAAGCTCAAGCGCCACAAGCCGCTGCGCAACCGGGAGCGCCGGAGCCTCAAGGAAAAGGTGTACGCCTACGAGAGTTTCGAGGAGGAGACTCCCCGGGTGATCCAGACCGAGCACTACAACACCCACCCGATGACCCTGGACGAGGCGGTGATGGAGATGGACCTCACCGACCGGCCGTTCATGGTGTTCGCCGAAGAGGACGGCCGAGTCAAGGTGGTCTACCGCCGCCCGGACGGCCATTACGGTCTGATCGAGCCCGAGTAGGCGGGCCCGACTGCGCCGAACCCGAGCCGGAGGCGGTCGGCATGAAACTGCTGGATTTTCTGAAGAGGGAACGGATCGTCTCCCACCTCGAGGCGCGTGACAAAGAGGGCGCCCTGGCCGAACTGGTGGACGTGCTGGTGGCGGACAAATCCGTCAAGGACCGGGCCGGGGCCGTTGAGGTGTTGCTCGAGCGCGAGCGGCTGGGCAGTACCGGGATCGGCGAGGGTATCGCGATCCCCCACGGCAAGCTAAAAGAGCTCGACGAGTTGGTGGCCGTGTTCGGCCGCAGTCCCGAGGGGCTCGAGTTCGACAGCATGGACGGCGCCCCGGTCCACCTGTTTTTCCTCCTGATGGCTCCCGAGAACTCGGCCAGCACCCACCTGAAGGCCCTGGCCCGGATCTCCCGCCTGCTCAAGGACCGGGCGTTCCGGGAGGAGCTGATCCAGGCCGCGGACCAGGACGAGCTCTACGCGATCATCGCCCGCGAAGACGAGCGGTACTGAACGGGGCCGCCGGGATGCCCGAGATCCTGGTGTCCGAGCTGCTCGACGCCCCGGGGTACCGGCTCGGGATCGAGCTGCTGGCCGGTGCGGACGGGCTGGGCAACGCGATCCGGGTTCCCCGCATCCAGAAGCCGGGGCTGGCCCTGGCGGGGTTCACCGCCCAGGTCCACCGCAACCGGGTCCAGGTGCTGGGCGCCACCGAGATCTCTTACCTGGAAAGCCTCCCCCCCCAGCAACGCGACGAGAGCGTCCGCCGGGTGTTCGGCCTGGACGTGGCGTGCTTCGTGATCACCAAGGGGCTCAACCCGCCCCCGGTGGTCCTGGACGAGGCCGCCCGCACAGGGACCCCGGTGCTCCGGACCGCGCTGTACAGCTCGGTGTTCATCGAGCGGGTCACCCGGTACCTGGAAGAAAAGCTCGCCCCGGACACCCGGGTCCACGGGGTGCTGGTGGACGTGATGGAGGTGGGGATCCTGCTGATCGGTGAGAGCGGGGTGGGCAAGAGCGAGTGCGCCCTGGACCTGGTGCGCCGGGGACACCGGCTGGTGGCCGACGACGTGGTCCACCTGAAACGCATGCCCCCGTTCCGCCTGGTGGGTACCGGCGACGAGCTGATCCGGTACCACATGGAGATCCGGGGCCTGGGCATCCTGGACATCCGGGAGCTGTTCGGGATCACCGCGGTGCGCGACGAGAAGGACGTGGAACTGGTGGTCGAGATGGTGCCGTGGGACAAGGACACCCCGTACGACCGGCTGGGGCTGGTGGAGCGCCACTACGCCCTGCTGGACGTGGACCTGCCCCACGTCCAGATCCCGGTGGCGCCGGGCCGCAATGTGTCGTCGGTGGTGGAGGTGGCGGCCCGAAACCACCTGCTCAAGCGGATGGGCCACGACTCGGCGATCCTCCTGACCGAACGGCTCCAGGCGGCGCTCCGGGAGGACGGCCAGTGAGCCGGGTCCGGCTGGTGGTGGTGACCGGTCTTTCCGGGTCTGGCAAGACCTCGGCCCTCAAGGCCCTGGAGGACCTGGGCTTCTTCTGCGTGGACAACCTGCCGGCCGTGCTCCTCGCCAAGTTCCTGCAGTTGAGCGTGTTCGCGGGCGGCGAACTCCAGAAGGTGGCCGTGGGCATGGACCTCCGGGAGCCCCACTTCCTGGGGGAGTACCGCCGGGCGTTCGAGGAGGTGGTGGAACTCGGGATCCGGCCCGAGGTCCTGTTCCTGGAGGCCTCGGACGAGGCCCTGGTACGCCGGTTCAGCGAGACCCGGCGGCGGCATCCCCTGGCCGGGGACCGGTCGGTGACCCACGGCATCCGGGAAGAGCGCCGGTTGTTCGAGGACCTGAAGGGGTCGGCCGCCCAGGTGATCGACACCTCGGGCCTCACGGTCCACGATCTCAAGAAGACCTTGTGGAAGTACTTCAGCCGCGGTCCCGAGGACCACGCCCTCCAGGTGAACCTGGTGAGCTTCGGGTACCGGTACGGGATCCCGCTGGAGGCCGATCTCCTGATGGACGTGCGGTTCCTGCCGAACCCGTACTTCGTGCCCGAACTGAAGGCCCGCACCGGCATGGAGCGGCCGGTGCAACAGCACGTACTGGCGGCCGAGGCCGCCCAGGAGTTCCTGCTCCGGCTGGCCGACCTGCTGGCCTACCTGCTGCCCCTGTACGAGGCCGAGGGCAAGACGACCCTCACCGTGGCCCTGGGGTGCACCGGTGGGCGCCACCGGTCGGTCTCCCTGGTGGAGGAACTGGCCCGCCGGCTCGGTCGGTCGGGCAGGCGCGTGCAGGTGCTGCACCGGGACGTGGAGAAATGACCGTGGCACCGGGAGCGGCCAGGTGATCGGTCTGGTGATCGCGACCCACCAGGACCTGGGAGCGGCGCTCCGCCGGGTGGCCGAGGGCATCGTGGGCCCCATGGAGTCGGTGGAGACCGTGTCCCTCGGTTACCAGGACCCCCTGGAGGTGTGCCGCGATCGCATGGCCGACGCGGTCCGCCGGGCCGAGTACGGCCAGGGTGTGCTGCTCCTGACCGACATGTTCGGGGGCACCCCCACGAACCTGAGCCTGCCGTTCCTGGAGCGGGGCCGGGTCGAGGTGCTGGCCGGGGTGAACCTGCCGCTCCTGCTCAAGGCCCACACCGCCCGGCAGGAGATGGGGGTGGCCGACCTGGCCGCGTTCCTGCGGGACTACGGCCGGCGCAACATCGTGCTCGCCAGCGACATCTGGGGCGGCGGTTCCCCCGGGGGGGCGGCGACGTGACCGTGGTGCTGGCAAGGGTGGACAGCCGCCTCGTCCACGGGCAGGTGCTCGAGGCGTGGGTGCCCCTGCTCCGGGCCGAGGTGCTCCTGGTGGCGGACCGGGAACTGGTCTCGGACCCCCTGCAGCAGATGCTGGTCCAGGGGTACGCCCGGTCGTCCCTGGACGTGCGCCTGGTGTCCCCCGGGGAGGCCCGGGACCAGCTCGCCGGGAGCCTGGCGTGCCGGCGGGTGCTGCTCCTGTTCCCCGGGGTGGCCCAGGCGCTGGAGGCCCACCGGGCCGGGGTCGCGTTCGACCGGCTCAACCTGGGCAACGTGCACCCCCGTGACGCGAGCCGGCCCGTGACCCGGAGCGTGTACCTGACCGACGACGACCGGGCTGCCCTGGCGGAACTGGTCGCCCGGGGCGTGGCCGTGGAGGCCCGGGCGATCCCGGCGGACCGCAGCCCGTCCGAGGCCGTGTTGTGCGGCACCGGAGACGGGTCCAAATGACCGGCGCAGAGGCAGCCCTGCTCGCTGCGGTGGGCGGCCTGCTCAACCTCGACCGGGCGGCCGTGCTCCAGTCCATGGCGTCCAGGCCACTGGTGGGCGCCACGGTGGCGGGCGCGGTGGTCGGGGAGGCAGGCCTGGGGCTGTTGTGCGGCGCCCTGCTCGAACTGCTGTGGCTGCTCGACCTGCCCGTGGGCGCGTCGATCCCCCAGGACGAGGCGCTGGCCGGGATCCTGGCGGCGGTGCTGGCCGCCGCGGCGCCGGCCGGGTGGAGCCTGTACGCCCGGGCCGGTGCGGGGGTCGTCCTGGCCGTACCGTTCGGCGTCCTGGGCCGGTGGGTGGATCTTCGGGTTCGCCGGGGCAACGAGGCCCTGGCCGAACGCGCGCTCCAGGACCCGGCCGCCCTGGGCCGGTGCCACTGGACCGGGGTGGCCCGGTTCTTCGGGGCGGGCGCGGCCAACGTTCTCGCGGGCACGGCCGCGGCCGCGTGGGTGGCGCGGCCCGCGCTGGCAGCCGCACCGCCGTGGGTGCCGGCCGCGGCCGAGTTGACCGAGGCGCTGCTCCCCCTGGTGGGCGCCGCGGCCGTGCTGGGCGCGACCCGGCCTTGGTCGTCCTGGGGGTTGTTCGCAGGTGGGCTCGCCGCCGGCGCCGGTTTCGGGCGGTGGCGGAGGGGGGCGCCGTGGCAGCCGTGACCCGGGGGGACCTGGTGCGGGTGTTCCTGCGCAGCCTGGTGCTCCAGGGCTCCTGGAGCTTCCGGGGCATGCAGAGCGTGGGGTTCGCGTACGCCATGGAGCCGGCCCTCCGGCGGATCCACGGGGACGGCCCCGGGTTTCGCGAGGCCGTGCAGCGGCACCTGCGGTTCTTCAACACCCACCCGTTCCTGGCCGCGGCCGTGCTGGGCTGTGCGGTGCGGCTGGAGCAGGACGGGGGGGACGGAGCCGCGGACCAGGTCCACCGGGTGAAACGGGCGCTGATGGGGCCGTGCGGCGCGTGGGGGGACGGGCTGTTCTGGGGCGGGGTGAAGCCGCTCGTGGTGCTGGCCGCGGTGTGGTCCGCGTACCAGGGGGCGCAGTGGGCGCCGGCCGTCCTGGTGGCCGTGTTCGCCGCGGTCAACCTCACGGCCCGGATCGTGGCGTTCCGGGCCGGCTACCGGGACGGGATCGCCGTGGTCGAACGCCTGGGCCGGGCTGACCTGATCGGGTGGGGGCGCCGGGTCAAGGCGGCCAGCGCGACCGCCCTGGGCGTGGTGGTGGCCGCGTCCCACGCAGCCGTGCCCGTTGCCCGGTGGGGGATCCCCGAGGGGATGTGGGTGCCGGTCGCGGGCGGGATCGTCGTGGTGCTGGCCCTGGCGGTGCGCCGCGGGGTGCGGCCGGAGTGGCTGGTGTACGGGGCGGCCGTGGCGGCCGGGGGAGTGGCGGTGCTGTCGTGAACGACAACGGCACGGTGGAGCGGACGTTCGAGATCGTCAACGCCCTGGGGCTGCATGCCCGGGCCGCGGCCCTGCTGGTCCAGCTGGCCCAGAAGTTCGACGCCCACGTGGAGATCGAGAAGGACGACGTGGCGGTGAACGGCAAGAGCATCATGGGCATCCTGATGCTCGCGGCGGCCAAGGGCACGGTGCTCAAGGTGAGGGCCACCGGCGAAGACGCGGCGCAGGCCGTGGCCGAGATCGGCGAGCTGATCCGCCACGGGTTCTGGGAAAAGGAGTAACCGTGAAGATCGTTCGAGAGCGCGCGGAACTCCGCGGCATCCCGGTGAGCCCGGGGATCGTGATCGGCCGGGCGTACATGGTGGACCGCAGGCAGGTGCACCCCCCCGAACGGATCATCGAGCCCGGCGAGGTCGAGGACGAGATTGGCCGGTTCCGGGCGGCCCTGGCCACGACCCGGGACCAGCTGGAGCAGATCAAGCAGCACTACCAGGACCGCGACCTCGGGGACCACGGCTACCTGGTGGACGTGCACCTGCTGATGCTCGGCGACCGGATGATCGTCCAGGACACCGAGAAGCTGGTGCGGGAGGGCCTGCACAGCGCGGACTGGGCGTTGTGGCAGGTGCTCGAGCGGATCAAGGCGTCGTTCGACGCGATGGAGGACGAGTACTTCCGGGACCGCCGGACGGACCTCGACCACCTGGGCGACCGGATCCTCCGGAACCTGACCGGCCTGCAGCACGAAGCCCTGTCCACGATCCGGGCCGAGGTGGTGGTGGTGGCCCACGACCTGTCCCCCATGGACACGGCCCAGATGGACGTGCGGCGCGTGCGCGGGTTCATCACCGACCTGGGCGGCCGCACGTCCCACACCGCGATCCTGGCCCGGAGCCTGAACATCCCGGCCGTGGTGGGCCTGGAAAACGTCACCCAGGTGGCCAACGGCGGCGACACGATCGTGGTCGACGGCCTGTCCGGCCGGGTGATCATCAACCCCACCGAGGCCGAGCTGGCCGCGTACCGGGAGAAGAAGGCCCGGTACCAGGTGTTCCGGAGGGAGCTGGAGGCCCTGGCCGCGCTGCCCGCCGTGACCCGGGACGGGCACAAGGTGCGGGTGGCCGCCAACATCGAACTGCTCCAGGAGATCCAGAACCTGCGGCGGTACGGCGCCGAGGGGATCGGGCTGTACCGCACCGAGTTCCTGTACATGAACCGGGATCGGCCTCCCACCGAGGACGAGCACCTGGGCACCTACCAGAAGGTCCTCGATGCGGTGCAGCCGTACCCGGTGACCGTGCGCACCCTGGATATCGGGGGCGACAAGATGGTCCACGCGGTGCCCACCCCGGACGAGGTGAACCCGGCTCTGGGCCTGCGGTCGATCCGGTTGTGCCTCAAGGAGCGGGACCTGTTCAAGACCCAGCTCCGGGCGGTGCTCCGGGCCAGCGCGGCCGGGAACCTGCGGGTGATGTTCCCGATGGTGTCCGGGGTGGGGGAACTCAACGCCGCGATGGAGGTGCTGGACCAGGCGCGGGAGGAACTCCAGGACGAAGGGGTCCCGTTCGACCCCCACATGCCGGTGGGGGTGATGATCGAGGTGCCGTCCGCCGTGGTGATCGCGGACCTGCTGGCGCCCCACGTGGACTTCTTCTCGATCGGCACCAACGACCTGATCCAGTACGCCCTGGCGATCGATCGGGGCAACGAGCACGTGGCCTACCTGTACGAGCCCCTGCACCCGGCCGTGCTCCGGATGGTGCGCTCGGTGTGCGAGGTGGCCCACCGGCACGGCATCCGGGTGGCGGTGTGCGGCGAGATGGCCGGCGACGAACTCTACACCCTGGTGCTCCTGGGCCTGGGGGTGGACGAGTTGTCCATGCACGCCCTGTCCGTGCCCCGGATCAAGCGGGTGATCAACCACGCGTCCCTGGCCGAGGCCCGGGAACTGGTGACGGGCATCCTCGACCTGGAGACCGCCAGCGAGGTGCACGAGGCCGTGGATTCCTACATGCGGTCCCGGTACCCCGGCGTGCTGGACCCGATGGAGGAGGGGTGGGGGGCGTGACCCCGGGGTTCAGTTCCCGGCGCGTCCGGACGAAACGAGGACCGAAGACAACGGCTCCATGAAGACCACACGAGGAGTAACGCTGCCATGGGCATGACCGATTTTCTGTTCACTTCCGAGAGCGTCACCGAGGGCCACCCGGACAAGGTGGCCGACCAGATCTCGGACGCCGTGCTGGACGCCCTGCTGAAGGACGACCCGCTCAGCCGGGTGGCGTGCGAGACCCTGGTGACCACGGGCATGGCGATCATCGCCGGGGAGATCACCAGCGAGGGGTACGCCCACATGCCCGACATCGTGCGCGACACGATCCGGGAGATCGGGTACACGGACCCGGCCCTGGGGTTCGACTGGAAGACCTGCGCGGTGCTCACCTCGATCGACCGCCAGAGCGGGGACATCGCGATGGGGGTGGACGAGGGGGACGACCACGAGCAGGGCGCCGGCGACCAGGGACTCATGTTCGGGTACGCGACCAACGAGACCGAAGAGCTGATGCCGATGCCGATCGTGTACGCCCACCGCCTGACCCGGCGGCTGGCCCAGGTGCGCAAGGACGGCACCGTGGGGTTCTTCCGGCCCGACGGCAAGAGCCAGGTGACGATCCGGTACGTGGACCACCAGCCCGTGTCCGTGGACGCGGTGGTGATCAGCACCCAGCACGCACCCGACGCAACCCGCGCCCAGATCGAGGAGGCGGTGCTCGAGGAGGTGATCAAGCCGGTGTTCCCGGACGGCCTGCTCACGCCGGACACCCGGTACTTCATCAACCCCACCGGCCGGTTCGTGGTGGGGGGGCCTATGGGCGACTGCGGCCTGACCGGCCGCAAGATCATCGTGGACACCTACGGCGGCCAGGGCAGCCACGGCGGCGGCGCGTTCTCGGGCAAGGACCCGTCCAAGGTGGACCGGTCCGCGTCGTACATGGCGCGCTACATCGCGAAGAACGTGGTGGCCGCGGGCCTGGCCGACCGGTGCGAGGTGCAGCTCTCCTACGCGATCGGGGTGGCCGAGCCCGTGTCGATCATGATCGACACGTTCGGCACCTGGAGGGTCGAACCGGACCGGATCGCCCAACTCGTGCGGGAGGTGTTCCCCCTGAAGCCAAAGCAGATCATCGCGCATCTGGACCTGCTCAGGCCGATCTACAAGCGCACCGCGGCCTACGGCCACTTCGGCCGCGCCGAACCCGAGTTCACCTGGGAGCGCACGGACCGGACCGATGACCTCAAGCGTGCAGCAGGCCTGTAGGGAGGAGACGACCATGGGTTCCGAGACCGCGGCCGACCGGCCGGCCTTTTCCGACTTCAAGGTGGCGGATCCCGGCCAGGCCGGGTGGGGCCGCCGGGAGATCCGGATCGCCGAGCAGGAGATGCCCGGCCTGATGAAGCTCCGGGCCGACCTGGGGCCCCGAAAGCCCCTCGAGGGCGCCCGGATCGCCGGGTGCATCCACATGACGATCCAGACCGCGGTGCTGATCGAGACCCTGGTCGCCCTGGGCGCCGAGGTGCGGTGGTCGTCGTGCAACATCTACTCGACCCAGGACCACGCGGCCGCGGCGATCGCGGCGGCCGGCATCCCGGTGTTCGCGTGGAAGGGGGAGACCGAGGCCGAGTACGAGTGGTGCATCGAGCAGACGATCCGGGGCCCGGACGGCTGGACCCCGAACATGCTCCTGGACGACGGGGGCGACCTGACCCTGATCGTGCACGAGCGCCACCCCGAGTTGCTGGCCGGGATCGGCGGCGTGACCGAGGAGACCACGACCGGGGTGCACCGGCTGTACCAGATGGAGGCCGACGGCACCCTGGGATGCCCCGCGATCAACGTCAACGACTCGGTCACCAAGTCCAAGTTCGACAACCTGTACGGGTGCCGGGAGTCCTTGCTGGACGGCATCAAGCGGGCCACCGACGTGATGGTGGCCGGCAAGGTGGCCGTGGTGTGCGGTTACGGCGACGTGGGCAAGGGGTGCGCCCAGTCCCTGCGCAACATGGGCGCCCGCGTGTTCGTGACCGAGATCGACCCGATCTGCGCACTCCAGGCCCTGATGGAGGGGTTCGCCGTCTCGACCATGGACGACCTGTGCGAGGTCGGGGACATCTTCGTCACCACCACGGGCAACAAGGGCATCATCACCCGGGCCCACATGGACCGGATGAAGAACAACGCGATCGTGGGCAACATCGGCCACTTCGACATCGAGATCGACGTGGCCGGCCTGAAGGACCTCGCGTGGGAGGAGATCAAGCCCCAGGTGGACCACGTGATCTGGCCCGACGGCAAGCGGATCATCCTGCTGTCCAGGGGGCGGCTCCTGAACCTGGGCAACGCCACGGGCCACCCGAGTTTCGTGATGTCCAACTCGTTCACCAACCAGGTGCTGGCCCAGATCGAGCTGTTCACCCATCCGGGCAAGTACGACAACCGGGTGTACGTGCTCCCGAAGCACCTGGACGAGCAGGTGGCCCGGGTGCACGTGGAGGCCCTCGGGGGCCGCCTCACCCGGCTGACCCCGGAGCAGGCCGCGTACCTCGGGGTGCCCGTGGACGGCCCGTACAAGCCCGACCACTACCGCTACTGAGACCGGGCCGCGGCCGCGGCCCGCTCCCCGACGACCCCACGAGCCGGCAGCCGGGCTGCCGGCTCGTCTTCCACCACCGGAGTGCGACATGACCGAAGACACCGTGACCTACGAGCCGCCCGTTTCCGGAACCCCGATCCGCCAGGAGCCCGACGGCACCCTGGCCGTGCCCCCGGACCCGGTCATCCCGTTCATCGAAGGCGACGGCACCGGGCCGGACATCTGGGCCGCGTCCCGCAAGGTGTTCGACCGGGCCGTGGACCTGGCCTACGGCGGCGAGCGCCGGGTGCACTGGTACGAGGTGTTCGCCGGGGAGAAGGCCAACGAGCGGTACGGGGTGTGGCTGCCTGCGGCCACCCTGGAGGCGCTGCGCACCTACCGGGTCGCGATCAAGGGGCCCCTGACCACGCCGGTGGGCGGCGGCATCCGCAGCCTCAACGTGACCCTGCGCCAGGAACTGGACCTGTACGCGTGCGTGCGGCCGGTGCGGTACGTGCCCGGGGTCCCGTCCCCGATGAAGGCGCCCGACAAGGTGGACGTGGTGATCTTCCGGGAGAACACCGAAGACGTGTACGCCGGGATCGAGGCGCCGGCCGGCAGCCCAGAGGCCCGGGAACTGATCGAGTTCCTGATGATCAAGTGGAGCCGGGTGATCCGGCCCGACAGCGGCATCGGGATCAAGCCGATCAGCCGCCACGGCACCCGCCGCCTGGTGCGCATGGCGATCCGGTACGCCCTGGAGAACAACCGGGACTCGGTGACCCTGGTGCACAAGGGCAACATCATGAAGTTCACCGAGGGCGCGTTCAAGGACTGGGGGTACGAGCTGGCCCGGGACGAGTTCGCCGACGTCACGATCACCGAGGACGAGTTGTGGGACCGGTACGAGGGCGTGCACCCGGTCGGGAAGGTGGTGATCAAGGACCGGATCGCGGACGCCATGTTCCAGCAGCTCCTGCTGCGGCCCGACGAGTACGGGGTGCTGGCCATGCCCAACCTGAACGGCGACTACATGTCCGACGCGGCCGCGGCCCAGGTCGGGGGGCTCGGCATGGCGCCGGGCGCCAACATCGGCGACGAGTGCGCCCTGTTCGAGGCGACCCACGGCACCGCGCCCAAGTACGCGGGCCAGGACAAGGTGAACCCCGGCTCGGTGATCCTGTCCGGGGTGATGATGTTCGACCACCTGGGCTGGCACCGGGTCGGCCGGCTGATTCGGCGGGGCGTGGAACTGGCCGTGCGGCACAAACGGGTCACCTACGACCTGGAGCGGCAGATGGACGGCGCGACTCTGCTCACGTGCTCGGAGTTCGCCGACGCGATCTGTGACTACATGGCTGAAGAGGTGTAGCTGGTTGCTGGACAGGTCTTGCCCGGCTGGTACGGTTCTCCCACCCCCATCCCCTTTTCCGCCGGCTCCGGTACACGGGCCGGTGCTCGCAGGAGGACAGGCATGCGCGCGAACAGCACTTGGATCGTCGGCGGGCTGTTGTTGGCCGCCGGGCTGGCCCTCGGCGGACTGTTCGGCCCGGCGTCGCCCCGGGCGTACGAACTGCCGCCGCCCCCGGCCCCGCCCGTTGCGATTGCGGCGGCCGGGGACTCGGCGTGGGCGCTCGTGGGCAACCGGGTGTACTACGTGACCCTCCGGAACCGGAGCGAGGTCACGGGCCGCACGATCTTCGTGATCGGCAGCAAGGAGCTGAAGTAGGGTGGCCGGCCCGCGGCTGGGGGCCGTGGCAGCCCTCCTGGTGTTCGCGGTGGCGGCCGGCGCGGCCCAGCGGGTCCCCCCCGGCCTCCGGGTGGGCAGCCGGGTGCCGGACGTGCGGGGGGTGGACCTGCGGGGCGACCCGGTGGCCCTGTCGGACCTGGCCGGGGGCCGCACCACGGTGCTGGCGTTCTGGTCGATCTACTGCACCGACTGCGTGCGGGAACTGGACGACCTCAAGGCGATCCGGCGGGAGTTCCCCGCCGACGAGGTGACCGTGGTGGCGGTCAACACCGATTCCGGACTGCCCCTTTCCCGGATCCGCGGTTTCGTGGGGCGGTACGAGGCCCGGCGGGGTCCCCTCGGGGTGGCCCACCTGCTGGACCGGGACGCGGCGATCCTCGGCTCCCTGGGCGTACGTGAGGTGCCGGTGCTCGCGGTGCTCGACGCCGGCTGCCGGGTGACCAGCGTGCACACCGGGTACGGCGAGGGGGACCGGCCGCGTCTGGCCCGGGCGCTGGACGAGGGCCGCGTGGCCCTGGGGGCGTGGAGCGAGGGCCTCCGGGGCCGGGTGGTGAGCGTGCTCCGGGGCACCGGTCCGGACGGGGCGCCGGTGGAGTGGGGCAGCTTCCGGGTCGAGGAGGGGGTGCCCCTCCAGGGCCTGTACGACGCCGGCGGGTGGATCGCCGACCCCCTGGGCCGGCCCGACCGGGCCCGGGAGGCGGCCCGGGTCGAGGCCGTGGCAGCCGGCCGGGTGCGGGTGGCCCTGCTGCGGGAGGCCGCGGCCTCGGTGGGACTCCGGATCCCGCCCCCCGACCGCCGGCCGGTGGCGGACGGGGGCCTGCGGGTCGCGGAGAACCCCCTCGATGGCGACGGGCGGTGGCGGCGGCTGTACGACGCCGTGGGGTTCGACGACCTGTACCGGGAGCAGGGGCGCACCGCTGTGTGGGTGGGGGACCGCTACTGGGTGGGGCTGGTGGGCGACGTGGACCTGGGCCGGCTGCGCGCGCGGCTCGCGGCCCTGGACGTGCCCGCCCGGCCGGGGCGCCTGCGCCTGACCACGGTGAGCGACTTCGACTTCAAGGTCCGGGCGGTGCTCGAGGCGCTGCGCACGGCTTCGTACCGGGTGCGGGCGGTGCAGGGGGAGGTGGTGGTGTACTACGGCACGGCCGAGCAACTGGCGGACGAACTGCGGGCGTTGCCCTCGCCCCTCAAGGTGTTCGTGGAGGTGGAGGCCCCGGACGCGGTGCGGCTCGAGGTGTTCTGACCGGCCGTCACTCCGGCCGCCCCGGCTCGGCCTCGGGCAGGTACACCAGGAAAGAGCTGCCCCGGCCCGGCGTGGACCGGACCTCGATCCGGCCGCCGTGGGCCTCCACGATCCACTTGCAGATCG
>JAJRUI010000113.1 GCA_024277875.1 Deferrisomatales bacterium | reverse complement strand
CGGTGGCCCGCAGGCCGTCCCCCACCCCGTCAGCCGGCGCACCGCCGCCGGCGATCGTCTCGAGGATGCCGTCGGGCCGCACCCGGTACACGTAGCCGTACGCGTCGGCGATGAGCAGGGAGCCGTCTTCCTCGAACGCGAGGTCCACCGGGTTGTTGAGGCTGCGCTCCAGGGCCGGCACGCCGTCTTCGGCGGTTCCGAACCAGCCCCCGGCCACCCGGGACAGGGTGCCGGTCCGCAGGTCGATCCGCAGGATCCGCTCGTACCACTTGTCCACCACGTACAGGGCGCCGTCCGGGCCGAAGGCGAGCCCGGCCGGGTCGCCCACCCCCGCGTCCACGGCCGGGCCGCCCTCGCCGTCCTTGTTGCGGGTGCCGGTGCCCGCGACCGTGGTGATCACCCCGTCCGGGTCCACCCGCCGGACCCGGTGGTTGCCGTAGTCCGAGATGTACAAGCTGCCGTCCGGGCCGAACGCGAGGCCCCTGGGGTCGTCGAGTTCGGCCCCGGTGGCCGGCCCCCCGTCCCCGGAGTAGCCGGCGGTGCCCGTGCCCGCCACGGTGGTGATGGTGCCGTCGGGCGCGACCGCCCGGACCACGTTGCGCCACTGCTGGGCCAGGTACACGGTGCCGTCGGGCGCGACCGTCACCTGGGTGGTGCCGTCGATCGCGGCCTCGGACGCCGGGCCGCCGTCGCCGTCGGTCCCGGCCCGGCCGAGCGCCCCGGCGAACGGGAGGATCGTGGGTTCGACCTGGCCCGCGCGCCGCTGCTCGCCGCTGCCCAGGAGCAGCACGCGGCCCACCGGGTCGTAGGCGTGGTGCGCCGACAGGGTCCACCCGCCCAGGCCGAGTACGCGCGCGTCCCACCGGGACAGGGTGGCGGTGGACTCGGTCCAGATCGTGAATTTCTCCCGGGCCCGGCTGCCCTCGATCGGCACGCCGGACCACGCGGCGAACGACGCCTCGAGAGCCGGCGGCTCCATGTACACCGCCGGGTACACGTACCCCACCCGGATCCAGGCGGTGCGGGCCCCGAACACCTCGCGGCCGTAGGCGTCGGTGCCGTCCCAGGTGAACGTCAGGGTGTCGCCGGGCTGGGGCGGGTCGAACGCGTACCGGTGGCGCTGGCCCGCCACCTGGATTTCGACCACCACCTGCTCGAGGCTCGGGGGCACCGCGTCGCCGGCCAGGGGGATCTCCACCGTTGTTCCGGCCGTGGCCCCGGGCATGCGGCCCGAGCGGTAGTTCAGGGTGAACGGGGTGCCCGGCACGGGGATCCGCTCGCCCAGCACCTGGTTCTCGCACTCCAGGATCGACCCGCTCTGGACGCACGGGTCGCCCTGGTCGCCGGCGTCGGCGCCGAGGCCTTCGGGCGCCACGGCGTCCTCGGGAGGCCCGGCCGGCCAGTTGCAGTCCCAGGTCGAGAAGTGGGTGACCCGGATCCGCCACAGGCTGGTGGGCTCGGGGTACAGCCCGGCCAGGGTCCGCAGTTCCGCGTCGTCGATCCCCAGGGCGTTGAGGTCGGCGCCCGTGTCGGCCGCGCCGTCGCCGTCCACGTCCACCCGGGCCGCGCCGCCCTCGACCCCGAGTACCGCGATCACCCGGCCGTTCTCGCTCGGCACCCACGCGCCGGCCGTGTTGTCGTAGTAGCCCACTGGAACGGCGGTGCCCACGGGGAACGACAGGAAGTTCTCCACGTAGAACGGCACGGGCTGGCTCAGGACCACGTCCTTGCCGTCCACCTTGGCCACGGCCTCCTTCGAGCCTATCTCGAACGCGTAGGTGAACGCGCTCGCGGGCGGAAGTTCGCCCGGCATGGCCGCCGCGCCGGCCGGGCCGGTGGTGTACTCGGTCAGGCGCACGGTGAGGGTGCCGGCGGGCGCGGTGGAGCCGTCGGGCTGGACCAGGGAGGCCGAGAGGCCTGCGGGGAGCACCAGGGTGGCCCGCCGGTCGCCGCCGGCGTCGCTCACCGGCGAGCCCCGGGCCACCTGGACCGCTGCGCTCCCGCCGGACACGTCCACCTCGGTGGCTGCGGGGTCCTCGGCCACCAGGGCCACGTCCGGAAGCCAGGTGAACGCCTGGCGCGCCGGCCTCACGGTGCGCTGGGCCGGCAGGTACCCCGCCTTCTCGTACCGGACGATCAGCCCCTCGTCCCCGTTCACCGCCAGGTCGAACGCCCCGTCGGCCCGGGTCTGGGTGGTCCCGTACTCGGGCCTCCCGGCGATCGACACCGTCACGCCGGACAGGGGCGCGCCGCCGGCGTCCGTGACGATCCCCCGCAGGACCGCCGCGCGCACGGCGTCGATCGTGGACGGGTCCACACCCCGGTCTGGACCGGGTCGTCCCCGGTGTACAGGAACGCCGTGGCAGCGGCCACGGACCCGTTCTTCCCGGCCGCCAGGGGCGGGGCAACGGCCGACGGGTCGGACGTGTCGATCGTGACCGAGATCTCCGCCGTGGCCACGTCCGTGGCCCCGTCGTCGTCCGTGACCGTGAGGGTCACGGTGTACGTGCCGGCGGTGTCGAAGGTATGCTGCACGCTCGCGCCCGTGCCGGAGCCGCTGTCCCCGAACTCCCACGCGTACGCCACAACCTGCCCGTCCGGGTCGGAGGAACCCGACGCGTCGAACGCGACCGCCAGCGGCGCCTCTCCCGACTCGGGCACCGCCTGGAACGCCGCCTGGGGCGGCTGGTTGGCCGGCGCGGGCCCGGTCCCGCCACCGCTTCCAGAGCCGCCCCCGCCCCCGCAACCGGGCAGGAAAAAGGCTAGGAGTAGGGAGAGCAGGGAGATCTTTCCAATCGCTCGTGGTCTGGCCATGGTTGCCCCTTTCAGTCCGTGGCTGCCGGTCTGGGTCGGGCGCGTCTCCGGATGACACTTGCCGTGGCTCAGAATCAACCGGCACCATGAAGGCATCCCGGAGCTAGTTTTTGGCATCTTATTTGTTTTGTCAACAATCCTGGGGTTGGTTCTTTGGAACGACAGGTGCTAAACCCAACGAAAGCATTACCAGATCTACACCATTCCATTTTGGGATTGCGGGGTGGGGGTCTGGTGGAGCGCCGGACGCCGCTACTGGCACCCGGCCGGAACCAGGCCCCCACCCCGCACTCCTGGCAATATTTTGAAGGTCTTAGTAAATGGTAGAGTATGAAGGCTGCGCGCAGTGTATGCATGACGGGCGCCGCGCTGCCGACGTGCCGTGGGACGCAGGGATCTTGGCGGCGCGGCTGGCGAGCCGATTCATGAAACGGGTGTGGATCACCGATGGGTGTATCGGGTGCGGCGCGTGCGTGGCCGCG
>JAJRUI010000112.1 GCA_024277875.1 Deferrisomatales bacterium | reverse complement strand
GTAGTACCCATATCCGTACCCGTCTTTCTTGTAGCGGTAGCGGCCGGCGGTCGCGTCGGCCCTGTTGAGGACCGCGCCGAGGATTTTCTCGCGGGGGAGGTGCTCCGACAACTCCTCCAGCTGCTCCTTGCTCGTTTTCCGAGCCCTCACCACAACCACATAGCCGTCCACCACATCGGCCAGAAACGCCACGTCCGCAATCGGGGAAACCGGGGGGGTGTCCAGGAACACAAAGTCGTACTGACGTTTCCACAGGATCAACGCCTGAGCTAAGCCGTCACTGGCCAGCAGTTCTCCCGGATGGCTGCTAACCTCCCCAACAGTGACAACGTCGAAGCCCTCCTGAAAGAAGGACCGGACCACCTGCCCTGTACCAGCTCGCCCCTGAAGCAGATCTGCAAGGCCTGGACCTTGCGGCAAAGCCAGCATCGTGTGAACACGGGGCCTTCGGAGGTCTGCATCCACGAGCAAAACCCGTTTCTTGACGTCCTGGGCAAATGCCAAGGCGAGGTTCACCACGGTAACGCTTTTGCCCTCCCCCTTGACCGCGCTGGTGAACGCGACGACCCGCTGCCCTCCCTTGCTGGCGGTCCGTTCCAGCCGGTTGCGTAGATTGCGGTACTGCTCAGAAACCACCGACAGGGGCCGGTGGAGGACCTCGATGTAGGGGTCCACCGTCTCCAACGTCCCGACCGTCACACGCAGGGAGGACTCAGGTTCGTGGGCAACAACCTCGCCAACAGGACCGCTAGAAGGTTCTATCCCACTGGTTTCCATGGAAGGCACAGGATCTCGTCCAAAGGGTTCGCCCACTGGGCCCGCAATCACGTCCACCGCTGCCGAGGCCACGGAGGCGGACTCCTCTCTTCCCTCTCCAGCACGAGAGACGTGAGACACCCCCTCCTTTTGCGCCTTTTCCAACGCTTTCAAAATCTTGCTCATAGCCGTCTCTTCCTGCGCTTCCTGCGCCGATGCCTAGCCGTGCAACCGGGAGAGGCAAACAGCCGGGTGTCTTCCTCCACCTTTGCCCCGGTTTCATTGTGGTCCAGTGCGTGGTTTTCGCTTTGGCGTACAGTTCGCCGAAAGCGACCGGAAGGGGTTTGACCGCCACGTGCACGACGATGGCGCCGACGGCCACGACCAAGACCACAACAGCCGCTGCAGCCAACCGGGTCCTTCTCTGCCGGCGAACTCCCTCGGGTGTCACGATCTCCGACACCGAAGCTAGGACCGGCACACTGAGCATGCTTTTGAGTTCATCGCGAGTCTTTGGACCAGGGCAAAGAAAATCCACCAGCAAGACGGCCCCGCCGCCGAGCGCAAAGCCGAAAAAACCAGCCGTCAAAACCAGAAGCATCCGGTTGGGGGACACCGGTCTCGCCGGCAGATTCGCCGGGTCTAACACCTTAAATTGCTCGCCTTTCTGTTTTTTCTCAAGGCTTCCAGAGAGATCTGCCTGAAGTTTCTTGTCTACCAGATCTTCCAGAATGCCTTTCAAGTTGTCGTAATCCTCGGAAAGCTGCTCCAGTTCCATTTGGCGTCGGGGAGCAGCGGCGATTCGGGCCTGGTACATCTCGATCTGTTGCTCGATCTCTTGGTTCTGTTCGCGGATCCTCTGGATCTCACTCTCCAACTGCCGAAGGTCTGCTTTCAGGCGCTGGTACACGGGCGGATACACTGGCTCGGTGGGTTTTTCGGCCTTGATCGGCGGCTCGGCAACTGGCGTAGCGGGCTGTTTCTGCTGAACCGCTGCCTTCTGTTTCTCCAGCTGCGCCTGTTGCCGTTCCACAGCCTGTCGCTCGGCCTCGACCTCCCGCTGCAAGCGTTTCAAACGGTTCCGAGCCGCGACGACCTCTGGATGCTTTGGGGTAAACTGGAGCAGTAAGGCATCGATCTCGCTTTGCACCTCTCGGACTTTGGCTTCGGCGGCCCGCACTCGAGACATATCTACCGTCGCCCCAACCGAAGTCCCAGCCTGTTGCTGAAACAACCGTTCGAGTTGGGCCGAGATGCTTTCCGCCGGGGCAAGGCGGCGTTGTGGAACTCGTTTTTCTCTAACACTACGCTCGATCTCTGCAATCTGATCCTGCACTTGTATCCTGCGGTTCTCCGCCCCGTTCAAGTTGTCCGCGTTGATCTGGAGCCTGTTTTGGAGCTGGGACAGCCTGGCCCTGTTACTAGCCACTTGCTCTGGCAACTCATATATATGTTTTCGCTTGAACTCTGTTATCTTCTCCTCCAACCCGCGGACCTGTTCTCGATATCGTTCAATCTCACCAGCCAAGAACTGACTCGTTCCCATCGCCTGTTGCTCACGGACCTTGAGGTTTTCTTCAATGAACAAGCTAGCCAATTTGTTGGTGACAAGCATGGCCAGCCGTGGGTCCGAGTCTTCATAAGAGAGCCGAAATGAATCCTGTCGGTGGACCTGGAGATCGATCCGGCGTCGCATTATATTGACAACTTCTTCCGGCGTCAGTTTTTGCCTCTCTTTTTCAAACAGATTGAACTCCTTGATCACCTTCTCAAGGCGGGTCCGGCTGAAAATCTGCTGACTGATCGTCTGCAATCGGTCTTCAATGCTGGCCGTCACCGTACTCGGAATAAATCGGTCCGGGACCTTCTGGGGTTGGACCAGGATGAGCGTGGTGGAGCGGAACCGATCGGGCAACTGCATCGACCACAACGCCGCGAACAAGGCAAACAAAACCGGCGGAACGAAGACGATCCACTTGTGGCGCCACAAGAGGCGCGCATACCGCATGTAATCGAACTGCTGCAAGGCAGGAGGCTGTTTCATGGGGCCCTTTTTAGATCCTTGTCTGGCTGTTCTCAGGAAACGATCGGGGTCGACTGCTCACCACCGCCCCTCCAACACGAGTCGCACGAGGTTCTCGAAGTAGCCCTCCCCCGTGGCCCCCCGGTCGTAGTACCGGCGGGTGTGCCGGTACGTGAGACGGGCGTCGAGCCAGTCGAGCAGCGCCCTGCGCAGGTACGCCCGCCCTTCGAAGTTGTGGTAGTCGTCGTCGGTGGCTTCGTTCTGCCGGCGGTACTCGCCGTAGCCCAGCACCCAGAACGCGATCTCCCCCGTTCCGCCCGTCAGGTCGGCGCTGCCGCTGGCTTGCCAGTACTTCTCGTCCCCCGGCCCGAGCACCGCATCGGTCTCCGCGTCCAGGTAGCCCGCCGTCACCGCGAAGACCACGGTCCGGGTCCACTGGGAACGCAAAGACGCCGACGCCTGCCTTGCCTTTGCCAACTGGGTGAACGAGGTCCGGTCGGTGGCGGCCAGGTACGCGAACGTCTTGGACGCGGCCAGGGTGCCCGTGGTCCGCGGCGAGAACCGGTGGGCGAGTTCAACGCCACCGATCCAGTCCTCGTGCCGATCGCCGCCGTCGGAATCCATCCACTGGTAGCCGGCAAACGCGGTCCAATCGGTTCGGGGGGAAGTGCTCACGGCGTACGTCGCACGCACGTTCTGGCTCCAGTAGTTCTCCCCCTCCCGGTACAGCCCCCGATCCATCTGGTACGAGATCCCGGCCGTGGCCGTGTCCCGCGCGGTGAATCCGGCCAAAGTATGCTCCCAGCCGACCTCGCCGATGTGGTTCTGCCGGCGGATGTCGGCGGAGATCTCCTCCTCGAACCGGTAGTCGTAGGAGGCAAGCAGCCGGCCCCGCCGCCCCGCGCCGAACGCGAACGCGGTGCCCGCGAAGTGGGACACGCTGTCCCGCCCTTCCGTTTCGTCCTCGAGGTAGTCGGTGTACCGGAACCGATAGTAGTTGTCGTTGGTGGATCGTTGCCCGAACCGCCAGGCGGAGGACAGGTCGGCGCCGTAGCTGTCGGTGCGGTTGCCGTAACCGGTACGCACGCCGGGTGCGGCCCCCTCGAACGGTTCCGGGAGCTGCTGGGTCACGAACCCGGAGGCGTCGACCCGCAGGTGCTGGGTAGCCTGCCACTCGGCCGTGGCCGCAAGCGCCTGGGTCGTGCGCGATTGGTCTTCGTACCCCCCGTACCGGTAAACGTCACCGGCCAGCCGGTAGTCCGCAATCGCCACGAGCCGGGGTGACCGCCTGGTCCACCCCACCCCCAGCGTGCCGTCGATCCGGTATCCGTCATCCCGCGTCTCGTCCTGGTGCGGGTTGTCCGAGTACTCGATCCCGACCCCGGCCGACAGCGTCCACTGGGAACCGGCTCCCGTCGGGAGGATCCGTCCTTCAGGCGCGGCGAACCCCCCGTAGTCGAACCGGGACCGCTGCTGCCCGGCGCTCTGCTCGAGCGGCGTGGACTCGGGCGCCGGCGCCTCCTGGGCGACGGCGGCGGAACCGGCTGCCAGCAAGACGAGCAGCACAACGGCCACGGGAAAGGCATGTTCGACGTTCGACGTTCGGTGGCGCGACCTCGGCCGGCGACCGCGAATCGGCGGCTGACGGTTTCCGGTCATGGGACGATCACCACGTCGCCGGGCTGGAGCACGAAGTCGTGCTCGCTTCCCTTGCGGATGATCTTGTCGGCGTCGATGGAAAGCCGCTCCTCCTTGCCCCCCGACCAGCGCACCAGCACGATGTTGTCGGTGTCCGCGAACTCCTGGAACCCGCCGGCCATGGCCAGGACCTGGAGAAACGTCCGGGGGCTCCGCAGCCGGACGGCGCCCGGCGTGTTGACCCGCCCAAGCAGATACACCGTGTAGCTGTTGATCTCGACGAGGCTCACCGTGACCACCGGGTCGTTCAGGTACTCCTGGAACTTCCCGGTGAGCAGGTCGGTGATCTCCTGGGGCGTCAGCCCCTCCACGTACACCTCGCCCACCAGGGGCAGGGTGATCCGGCCGTCAGGACGCACCCACACCTGCCGGGACACGTCCTCGTTGCGCCACACCTGGATCTCGAGGACGTCTTCCACGCCCACCCGGTAGACCGGGGTGTTCCCCTCGGCGGCGGCAAGGGGGGCCCAGAGCGCGGCAACGACAACAGCGACGAGCAGGTTTCGCGTCAGCGTCATGGGGACCTCATGGTCAAAGTTGGAGGTTCGACGTTCGACGTTCGAGGTTCGAAGTAGCTGACAGCTGTCAGCTCCAACTCACCGATCCAACCCGGTCTCCCGGATCTTGTAGAGCAGCGCCTTGTAGCTGATGTCCAGCATGGACGCGGCCTTCTTCCGGTTCCAGCGGGTCTTTTCGAGCACCTGCTGGAGCACCCGGCGTTCCGCCTCCCGGGACGCGGCCTTGGCGATCTCCTTCAGGGTCTTGCCCTCGAACTCGGCCGGGTCCGCCCGCGCGGGCTGTCCCGCGGCCGCCTGGCTTCGGGCCTTGCCGTGGCGGAGTTCCCGGCGGACGCTCTCCACGTCCCCCACCACCACGAGGCGCTTCATGTAGTTCTCGAGTTCGCGCACGTTGCCGGGCCAGTCGTACCGGACCATCTCCTCCAGGACGTCTTCGGGAATCTCGGCGTCCGGGCGGTTGTACTGGGTCCGGTACTTTTCGAGGAAGTGCTGCACCAGGTGCCCGATTTCCTCCCGGCGCTCCCGCAGGGGCGGGATCATGATGTTCACCACGTTCAGCCGGTAGAACAGGTCGGCCCGGAACCGCTTTTGCCGGACCTCCTCCTCGATGTCCCGGTTGGTCGCGGCGATCACCCGCACATCCGTCTTTATCGGCTCCTTGCCCCCCAAACGACAGGCCTCGCCGTCCTGGAGCACGTGGAGCAGCTTGGCCTGCAGGTCCACGTGCATCTCGGTGATCTCGTCCAGGAAGATCGTGCCCCCGCTCGCGAACTCGAACTTCCCCTGTTTCGTCTGGTGGGCGCCGGTGAACGCGCCCTGCTCGTACCCGAACAGCTCGCTCTCCAGCAGGTACCGCGGCAGGGCCGCGCAGTTGACCTTGACGAACGGCCGGTCCCGGCGGGACGAGCACTCGCAGATCGTGCGGGCGACCAGGTCCTTGCCGGTGCCGCTCTCCCCCCGCAGGAGCACGGTGATGTCGGTGTCGGCGATCTGGTCGACGATCGCCTGCACGTCCCGCATGCGCCGGCTTCGCCCGAACAGCAGGTGGTACGGCGCTCCCCGTTCCACCCGGCTCCGGAGGGCCCGGACCTCCCGCTCCAGGGCCAGGCGGTCCTCCACCTTGCGCATGGCCAGGGCGAAGTCGTCCGGGTGGAACGGCTTCTCCAGGAAGTCCACGGCGCCGAGTTTCATGCACTCGACCACGGCACCGATGTTCTTGCGGGCCGAGACCATGAGCACGCTGGTCTCCAGGCCGCTGGTGGTCACCTCCTCCAGGAACCTCCTGCCGTCCATGTCCGGCAGGTAGAGGTCCACGAACGCGATGTCCGGTTCGATCCGGCGGAGCTGGGCCAGTCCGTCCGCGCCGGCCGTGGCCCGGTGGATCCGGTACCCGTCCTTCTGGAACAGCTGGCAGAGGTGGTCGGCCGTGTATCCGTCCGGCTCGACCACGAGAACGTTGCTACCCATCGGCTCCTCTCCGAAGGGGGTGAGACGCTGGGGGGGGACTACAGCAAGGGGCGTGCCAGCCGAAAGAGCGGCCGGAGAAAAGCCGGGGGGGCGCGGTGGGGCTGGTTTTCCGGGAAGCGGGGTCAGGACCCCGGGGAACGGCGCGACCCGGGGAAAGGGAAGGAGGGCGGACAGGGGTGGGTAATTGTTTTCCACAGGGGAAGCACCCCTCCCACTGGGGGCGTCCCGGGCCCGGGCGGTTTTAGGGCGGCATCCCCCGAAGATCTCCGTGGGTTTTCGGCGGCGGCCTCTCGGGGACGGCCCCGTGACTCGCCCCTCCCATGGGGCTCGCCCGTTGGGCGCTTCTACGAAACGTCCGATTCCGCTTTCCTGCGGAATCGTCGAGGCCTTTCAAATCACTCGGTTTTTCAAATCGAGTGATTTGGCGCCCCTTCCGTGGGGCGCGTATCAGGTTGCTTTTTTCCGCAACCTGCTACGGCCCGACGGGCCGGACCTTGACGATCACCACCGGCTCCAGGGGCACGTTCTGGAACCCCCGCACGGTGCCGGTCTTCACCCCGGCGATCGCGTCCACCACGTCCATGCCGTCCACCACCCGGCCGAACACCGCGTACCCGAACCCCCGGGGGGTGTTGTCCCGGTGGTCCAAGAACCCGTTGTCCTTCAGGTTGACGAAAAACTGCGACGTGGCGCTGTCCACCACCGCGGTCCGGGCCATGGCCACCGTGCCCCGGCCGTTGCCCAGGCCGTTGGACGCCTCGTTCTTGATGGCCGGCCGCGTGGGTTTGCGCTTGAACTCCGCGGTGAACCCGCCCCCCTGGATCACGAACCCCGGCACCACCCGGTGGAACACGGTGCCGTCGTAGAACCCGTCCTCCACGTACTGGAGGAAGTTCCGCACGGTCTCGGGCGCCTTGTCCGGGTACAACTCGAGCACGAACGTGCCCTTCGAGGTCTCCACGGCCACCCGGGGCAAAGCCCCGGCAGCGGCGACCCCAGCCGCCGCGAGCAACAGGCCGGCCGCAAACCAACCGAGCATCTTCTTCATGTCGTCCTCCTCAGCAGAACCCCGCTCAGGCGTCCGGAAGCCGCCGGCGCTCCAGATCGGTTAGGACCTGCCCGGCCTCGCCGAGGACCGCTGCGCGCCGGTCCGCTGGCAGGGCCACCAGTTCGATGTCGTCGTACCGGTCGAGGCGGTTGCGCCGGATGATCCGGGACACCTCGTCGACGTACGCCTCCCGCCGCTGGGAGTACAGCACCAGGCCCGGGGCCAGCAGGTCGCCGCCCAGGCGGGCGCCGGACGCACGCAGGCGGGCCCGGGCGGCCCGAAGCCCCTCGTACGCCCAGGAGGTGTTCAGGTTGCGGAAGTAGGATACGGCCGACGCCCCCAGGTGGTCGAACCGGGCCACCGAGTACCGGGCGCCTTCGGGCCGTCCCCGCGGCACGATCCCCCCTGCGGCCGAGAACACCCACTGGCCGAATAGGGCGTTCCCCTCCCGGACGAACCGGGAGCACCCCCACCCCGTCTCGATCGCGGCCTGGGCCACGGCCAGGCTCGGCGGGATGCGGTCCACCCGCCGGAGCAACTCGGCCACCACCAGGGCCGGGCGCTCGGTCAGGGACCAGCGTTCGTCGTCCGAAAGGCGGTACTCCCGCACCATGTCCCCCAGCCACAACCGGTCGAGCACGGCCAGGCGCCGGCCCCGGTCCAGGCCGCGGGCCACCGCCTCCAGGGCGCGGCGCTCGACAGCGATCGCCCGGTTGGCCTCCAGGACCCACGGCAGCACGGACCGCACGAACGCCCGCTTGCGTTCGGCCACGGGCAGGGACGCCATGTCCGCCGGCAGCGAGGCCGGCGCCACGTTGGGCACGGCCCCGGGCCGGCCCACCTCTGCCCACGCCGCGTCGAGAACGCGCACGAGCGCACGGGCGTCCACGGGACGAAAGACGTGGAGTTCTCCCGCGGGCCGTTGTGCCGGCGGGGGGGCGGGTGGGGCGGACGGATGGTCCGGGGGCAGGACGGATACGGCCGACAACGCGACGGCGGCCAGGGCGAGCGCCCGGACCGCCCACCGCGTCGCGGCCCCGCGACTCGGTGGCTGGCTTTCCAGTTGTTCCATCAACGGTTCCTCTCCTGATACAAGCTGTTAATTCTGAGCCATTCCCGGGGGGTTGTCAACAACTGGCCGCGCCGAAAGCCCTTGACACCGGCGGCGGGCCTGGGGTATGAAGTGCCGCCCTCGATAAACGGAATGTTTACGCATCGTAAACTCTGGAGGACGCGCGCCGTGGAGATCGGCCAGAAACTCCGCCGCCTTCGGCTGCAGGCCGGGCTGACCCAGGAAGAGGTGGCCAACCGGGCAGACCTGACCAAGGGCTTCATCTCCCAGCTAGAAAACGACGCCACGTCCCCGTCGATCGCGACCCTCCAGGACATCCTGGACGCGTTCGGCGTATCCCTGGGCGAGTTCTTCCAGGCCAGGGACGAGGAGGAGAAGGTGGTGTTCCGGGTCCAGGACCGGGTCCTGTCTGGGGAGTCCGAGGCCGGGTTCGCCCTCACCTTCCTGATCCCGCGGGCCCACGGCCACGAGATGGAGCCGGTGCTCGTGACCCTGGAGCCCGGCGCGTCCACCGAGGCGATCTCGGGCCACGAGGGGGAGGAATTCGGGTTCGTGCTCGAAGGCCGGGTGGAGTTGCACCTGGGGGAGGACCGGTACGCGGTGCACAAGGGGGAGTGTTTCTACTATCCCGCCAACCGGGCGCACCGGCTCCACAACCGGTGGAAGCGGCGCGCGTCGGTGCTGTGGGTGGCGAGCCCGCCCAGCTTTTGACGGACGTGGTTGCCCGGCAACGGCACCCCGGAGGGCCCGGCGGACCCGCTCCGGTTTCCAGACCCTGTTTTTCGCTCGACCGAAGCCGTTTGAGGAAGACGCAGCCGGCTTCTCCACGACGGGGAACCCCGGGGGCCCCGATCAGCACAGGAGGTGGGTGGGTTGATCCAGAACCTTGGCCGACACATCCTCGGCGAGTACTACGACTGCGACCGGTCGATCCTGGACGACACCGAGCGGGTCGAACGGTACATGCGGGAGGCCGCCGTGTTCAGCGGGGCCACCATCGTCCAGAGCGTGTTCCACCGGTTCAGCCCGTACGGCGTGAGCGGGGTGGTGGTGATCTCGGAGAGCCACCTGGCGATCCACACCTGGCCCGAGTACGGGTACGCCGCGGTGGACCTGTTCACCTGCGGTGACACGGTCGACCCGTGGAAGGCCCACGACTTCCTGGCCGGGCGGCTGGGCGCACAGCGAACCGAGACCCGGGAGATCCTCCGGGGACGGCTCGAGTCCAGCCACCCGCTGCCCCACAAGCCCATGCCGGCCACCGCCTGAGGACGCCCGATGCTGATCCGCACCCCCACCCATTACTTCCTCGTGTCAGGCCGGGCCGAGGGCTACATGGAACTCAACGCGTTCGACGGCGCCCTGCTCGACGCCGGGATCGGCAACACCAACCTGGTGAAGATGTCGAGCATCCTGCCCCCGGGATGCCAGCGGATCGACCCCGTGGCGATCCCGCCCGGATCGCTGGTCCCGGTCGCCTACGCAGCGATCACCAGTTCGGTGCCCGGGGAGATCGTCTCGGCCGGGATCGCCCTGGCCGTGCCGGAGGACCCGTCACTGCCGGGCCTGATCATGGAGTACTCGGCGTTCGGCCGGTCGGACATCGTGGAGCAGATCGTGGTGCGCATGGCCGAGGAGGGCATGAAGGCCCGCGGGAACGCCGTCAAGGAGGTCCAGCGGGCCGTGGTGGAACACCGGATCGAGAACAAGGGCGCCGCGTTCGCGGGCGTCGTGCTGTGGGAGGCGTGAGATGGGCGGGCTGGACCTGTGGTTCCGGGAGATCCACAAGGACGACATCGCGCTTGGCGTGCGGGTCAAGGACGTGCTGTGGCGAGGCAAGAGCGCGTTCCAGACCCTGGACGTGATCGACACGGAGATGTTCGGCCGGGTGCTGCTGCTGGACGGCCTGTTCATGACCACCGAACGCGACGAGTTCATCTACCACGAGATGATCGCCCACGTGCCCCTGTCGTCCCACCCAGAGCCCCGGCGGGTGCTGGTGATCGGGGGCGGGGACGGCGGCACCGTGCGCGAGGTACTCCGCCACCCCACGGTCGAACGGGTGGACCTGGTGGAGATCGACCGGCTGGTCGTGGACAAGAGCCGCGAGTTCCTGCCCACCATCGCGTGCGGCCTGGACGACCCGAGGGTCTCGATCCACTACGAAGACGGCATCCGCTGGGTGCGCGACCGGGCCGGGGCCTACGACGCGATTCTGGTGGACTCCACCGACCCGGTGGGGCCTGCCGTGGGGTTGTTCGCGGCCGAGTTCTACGCCGACTGCCACCGGGCCCTCCGGGACGGGGGGGTCCTGTCGGCCCAGACCGAGTCCCCGTTCTTCGACCGCGAAGAGGTCGCGTCGATCTACGCCAACCTGCGCCAGGCGTTCCCGGCCGCCCGGCCGTACACCGCGTCGGTCCCCACCTATCCCGGCGGCTACTGGTGTTTCGCGTGGGCGTCCAAGGGGCCGGACCCGGCCCCCGAGCAGGTTCGCGAGCGCTACGCCCGGCTGGGCGGCGGGCTCAAGTACTACAACCCCGAGATCCACGCCGCCGCGTTCGTGCTGCCCAACTACTTCCTGGACCTGCTGGGCGCGGCGTGAGCCGGGTCGATCCCCGATGAACATCGCGCCCCGAGGGTTCCTGGAATGCACGGGCGGGCCGGGTGCGCCGCTGGCCCTGCTGGGCGTGCCGTTCGATGGCACGTGCTCGTACCGGCCCGGCGCCCGGTTCGGGCCCGCTGCCGTGCGGGACGCGTCCTGGAGCCTGGAGACTTACTCCCCGGACCTCGGCGCGGACCTGGACGGTCCGGCCGTCGCGGACCTGGGTGATCTGGAGTTGCCCCCCGGCAGCACCGAGCGGGTGCTGGCGGCGGTGGCGGACGCGGCGCGGGAGGTTGCCGGCCGGGGCCAGCGCCTGGTGGCGCTCGGAGGGGAACACCTGGTCACCCTGCCCCTGGTTCGGGTCGCGGCCGAGCAGCACCCGGACCTGACGCTCGTCGCGTTCGACGCCCACGCCGACCTCCGGGACGCGTACCTGGGGGAGCCCCTGTCCCACGCGACCGTGATCCGGCGCTGCGCGGAAATCCTCGGCCCGGGACGCATCCGCCAGTTCGGGGTCCGATCGGGCACCCGGGAGGAGTTCGCGTGGATGCGCGACCGCGGCTCCCTGGGGCCGGCCACGGCCGAGGGCGTGCGGGAAGCACTGGCCGGGGGCACGGGGCCGCTCTACCTGACCGTGGACGTGGACGTGTTCGATCCGGGATTCCTGCCGGGCACGGGCACCCCGGAACCGGGGGGGCTGGACTGGCGCGGGTTCTCGGCCTGCCTGGGGGCGGTGCTGGGCAGCGGCAGGCCCGTGATGGGCGCCGACGTGGTGGAACTGTCTCCCCCGTGGGACCCTTCGGGTGCCAGCGCCGTGCTGGCCGCCAAGGTGGTCCGGGAGATCCTGGTGGGGCTGCAGGGGCTGGCCGGCGCCTGACGGCGGGGGCGGGGCGGGCTCACCCGAGCAGGCGAAGCCCGCGCGACCCCAAACCACCGGGCTCGGAGATGGGCACGATCATTCGGCCGTGCCGCACAGGTCGGGACGCGGCAGGGCCTTCATCGTCTGGGAGCGCCAGCCGGTGCGGGGGAGCCCGCTCCGCCCCACGGGCCTTTCGCCTGACCCGTCGCCCGTGCCCGCCCCGGCAACGGGTCAGGCAGCCGAGCCGGCCGGGCCGGTGACCCTGTCCAGGTCCGCCACCAGCCTTGCCCGATCCATGCCGGGGGCGTCGTCCTCCTCCACCGGAGCGCCCACCCAGTGGAGCACCAGGCAGTGGCGCAGCCGGCCGATGCGCGCCTCGGCCTCCGGGTCGAACCCCTCCAGCAGGTCGCCCAGGTCCCACGCCTGGGCGGACAGTTCCCGCACCCTCCCCCCGCACCGCCGGAACGCCTCCATGAGCCCCTCCGGGGACGGCCGCACCTGTTTCTTGTGCCCGGCCGAGATCTTCCCGAGGGCGCCGAGCACGATGAAGTGCTCCACGTGGTACAGCAGCCCCCGGGTGAACGCGGCATCCGGCTCGAGCCCGAGATCCCGGGCCTGGAGCCGGCACAGGTGGGCGAACGCCAGGGAGAAGTCCGACAGCCACCCCGCCTCGCGCTGGAACGCGCCCCCCTGGAGCACCCGGCCCTTCAGGTGGGCCACCACAAGGAGGCCCCGCACCTGGCTCAGGCCGATCCGGACCACGGCCTCCTTGACGCTGTGGGTCTGCCGGCCGAACCCGTAGTAGGCCGAGTTGGCCGTGCGCAGGACCTCGATGCTCAACGCCGGGTCCTGGCCGAGCACCTTGACGTACGCGTCCACCGCCACGTCGGGGTTGCCCAGGAGCCGCGAGATCTCCAGCGCGGCCTGGGGCAGCACCGGGATCTCGATCGCGTTCTCCCGGATCATGCGAAGCACGCCGGACAGGTACACCCGGTCGTCCGGGGACAACTCCTGCAGGTCCTTGGGCTCCCCCCCGTCGTGGATCAGGGCCAGCAGGAACGAGTGGCTGCCGGGGTTGGTACCGGCCGGGGCGCCCGGCTCCGGCCGGGCCGGTCCGGCTTCCCGGCCGGAGGCGGCCGGGCGCTCGGGAGCCCGCGGTTCGGGCCTTGCGGGTTCAGGAGGGGTCCCCCCCCCCAGCAACTTCCGGAGCCAACCGAACATGGCATCCCCCATCCCGGAAAACCGGGAGCGGCTTGATGGTGGTACTGCCGGGCGTTCGCACCGGGCCCCAGACGCCGGCCGGGGTCTTCGACCCTTTTCGGCGGCTGCCCGGCAAACGTTGAGCTTTTCCTCGGCCCGGGCCCTGTGGTAGCTTCCCGGCGGTTCGTTTTTCTCCCACCCGATCCCGGGAGCCGGGCATGGCACTACACGTGGTTTCCCACCCGCTAGTCCGCCACAAGCTGGGGCTGCTGCGCCGGGCCGACACCAGCACCACCAAGTTCCGGGACCTGACCCGGGAGATCACGAGCCTGCTCACCTACGAGGCGTTCCGCAGCCTGGAGATGGAGCGGGTGACGGTGGAGGGCTGGGCCGGCCCCGTGGAGGTGGAAAAGCTCTCGGGCAAAAAGGTGGCCGTGGTGCCGATCCTGCGCGCGGGCATCGGCATGCTCCAGGGGGTGCTCGACCTCATCCCGGCCGCCCGGGTGAACGTGGTGGGGCTGTACCGGAACGAGGAGACCCTGGAGCCCGTCCACTACTACCGGAAGCTGTCGGCCGACATCGCCCAGCGGCTGGCCGTGATCATCGACCCGATGCTGGCCACGGGCAATTCCCTGCTGGCCACGATCGGGCTGCTCGAGGACGCGGGCTGCACCGACATCCGGGTGATCTGCATGGTGGCCGCGCCCGAAGGGGTGGAAAAGGTGGCCCGGGCCCATCCCGGCGTCGAGATCTTCGCCGCGAGCCTGGACGAGCGACTGAACGACCAGGGGTACATCCTGCCCGGCCTCGGCGACGCCGGCGACCGCCTGTTCGGAACGAAATGATCCAGGGGAGGTGGCGGGGCATGGGGTCTGCCTCCGGCCGCGTGCGATGCCGGGCATGAGACCCGCCGCGCGGGTTCGGTGCCGAGTTGCCAATCGGATTGCCGGCACCGGTCGCCCGCGGGGATCCGGGGCACCGAGCCGGCAGCACCGCGCGGCGAGCCAACAGGATGCTGAAAACCCCCGTCCATGGATTGTCCCCGGCGCGTTGCTTATTCGACAACCTGTTGAGACCGGCCCCTTCTCCCCTTTCAAGACGACAGGATTCCCGCCATGCTTCGCGACCTGATCCTCGGCGTACAGATGCTGTTCGTGGCGTTCGGCGCCCTGACCCTCGTGCCCCTGCTCACCGGCCTCGACCCGTCGGTGGCCCTGTTCACCGCCGGGGTGGGCACCCTGATCTTCTACTTCATCACGGGCCGCAAGGTGCCGGTGTTCCTGGCCAGTTCGTTCGCGTTCATCGCGCCGATCGTGGCGGCCCGGGACCAGTGGGGCATCCCGGTGGCCCTGGGCGGCCTGTTCGCCGCGGGGTTCGTCCACATGGGCATGGCAGCCCTCATCCGGTGGCGGGGCGTCGGGTTCATCGACCGGATCCTGCCGTCCGTGGTGGTCGGCCCGGTGATCATGAACATCGGGCTGGCCCTGGCGCCGGTGGCCATCGACATGTCCAAGCAGCACTGGACCGTGGCCCTGATCAGCCTGTTTTCTGCCATCGCCCTGTCGGTGTTCGGCCGGGGCCTGCTCCAGTTGATCCCGATCCTGGGCGCCGCCCTGATCGGCTACGCGGCCGCCCTGGTCCTGGGGCTCGTGGACTTCGCGCCGGTGAGGGAGGCGGCGTGGCTTGCGATCCCGAACTTCACGCTGCCCGAGTTCCGGCTCGAGGCCATGCTGTTCATGCTGCCGGTGGCGATCGCGCCGATGATCGAGCACGTGGGGGACATCTACGCGATCGGCTCGGTGGCGGGCAAGGACTACGCCAGGGACCCGGGCATCCACCGGACGATGTTCTCGGACGGGCTGGCCACCACGGTGGCCGCTGCGTTCGGCGGCCCGCCCAACACCACCTACTCCGAGGTGACCGGCGCGCTGGCCCTGATCAAGGTGTTCCGGCCCCGCCTGATGGCGATCGCGGCCGTCGCCGCGATCGGGCTCGCGTTCGTGGCCAAGCTGGGAGCGGTGCTCAAGACCGTGCCGGCACCGGTGATGGGCGGCATCCTGATCCTGCTGTTCGGGATGATCGCGGCGGTGGGCGTGCGCACCCTGGTCACGGCCAGGCCCGATCTGACGGCCACCCGGAACCTGGCGATCATCGCCGTGGTCCTGATCGTGGGGATCGGCGGCGCCACCCTGGAGGCCGGGAGCTTCAAGCTCGGCGGGATCGGCCTGAGCGGCGTGGTGGGCGTCTTGCTGAACCTGATCCTGCCCGGGTCGCCCCGGGAGTCGTCGGCCAGCCACATCGTGGACGACCCGTCCCAGGCCAGCGAGTTCACCGACCTGTGAGCCGGCCGCCCCGGCCAGGCGCGGGGCGCGGGCTCACCCCCGGGCGGGGGGACCGGCTTTCCTGCCGCGCAGCCAGTCGAGAAGGGGGGACAGCAGGTACGCCAGGGACGCCACGTACACGATCTCCAGGGGCGCCAGGAAGTCCCGGCGGCGCACCCCGTGGGCCAGGAGGACGAGAAAGAGGGCCAGCGACAGGACCCGGACGATCCGGGGGATCTTGGGCAACACGGCCCGGCCGAAGTGGGCGTAGGGCACCCGGGACACCATGAGCACCGCACTGGCCAGCACGAGCGCCCCCTTCCACAGGTCCCCCTGGAGCAGCAGGCACGCGGTGCCGGCGACCAGGGCGCCGCCGGGGGACGGCATGCCCGCGAACGTGCTCACCCCCCCTTGCACCCCTCCCCGGCGTTTCTCCACCACGAACCGGACCAGCCGGTAAATCGTGGCCGCCACGTACACCCCACCCAGGGCCACGCCCCACCACCGGTTGTCGAACGAGGTGGTGACGATCAACCCCACCGTCACACCGAAGCTGGTGCCGTCGGCCACGTCGTCGAAGATCTCGCCCCGGGGCGTCGACCCCCACCGCTCCGCCGCCCGGCCGTCGAACAGGTCGAGAAACTGCCCCAGGAACACCAGGGCAAACGCGTACACCGGCGGCCGGCCGGTCAGGATCACCCAGATCCCGGCCAGGCCGCACACCAGGTTCATCAGGCTCAAGATGTTGGCGTACCAGTAGTTGGGGATCACCTTGAACGCGGCCGAGCACAGGGCCAGGGCGGTGCAGAACCCCAGCAGGGGGGGGATCACCCGGCCGATCGGCAGCGGCCCGTAGATCCACTCCACCGCGGTCACCGCCAGGAGCACGACCACCAGGAACGTCTTGGCCTTGCCGAACAGGTTGGCCGCCTTCTGGCGGATGAACCGGCGGGAGAACTGCCCCAGGAAGTCGAACAGCAGGAACAGCCCCACCACCCACGGGTTGTACAGCCCCTGGAACGCGAAGTACACCATCACGGGGGTATACAGGAGCTTGTCCGACAGGGGGTCGATGGTGGCCCCCTCCTCGGTGGACAGCCCGCACCGGCGGGCGATGTCGCCGTCGGTCAGGTCGGTGATCATCCAGAACACGAAGAACAGGAACGCCGTCCGGGGCCACCCGTAGTGCAGCAGGGCCACGGCCACGAACCCCATGGGATACCGGGCCCGGCTGATCGCGTTGGGGTGGAGGAGCGGGCAGTTGCGCACCCACGCCACCTGCCGGGGGGTGCGCAGGTACCGGTACACCGCGAACCGCTCCGCCCCCACCAGCAGCACGGTGGGCAGCACGATCTCGAAAAAGATCTCCACGTAGACCGGCATGGGGACTCCTGCCGCCGACCACCGGCGGATCAATTGACGCTATCGACCCCTGACCGGAGGGGCAAGGGGCTTGGCGGAGCGCCGGGCGCGGCTCCTTGACTCGCCGCGTCGTTCGAACGTCCGGAGTATCTCCAGGCGCCAAGGGTTCAGCTGTCGAGGCCCGGACCGACCGGCAAACAGCGGCATCACGAGGCGCGGCGATCGGACGCCGCACTCGCGCCCGGCCGGAACCAAGCCCCTTGCCCCTCACCGCCGCTAAAGTGCGCCCGTTTTGTCACCGGGTTAACAAAAAACCCCGCCCAAGGGCTTTTCCGCTTTTCAAGCCTCGAGATTTGGCACCCCCTCCACGGGCGCGCCCGCAAGCTGCTTTTTCAGCAGCCTGCGGTGCTGCGGGGCGCCGTAAGGCTAGCAGAAACCGCTGATGGGGGGCCAGGACGGGCTAAAATAATACATGACCTGATCCGTCTTTTTTCTGGACTTCCTGGCGCGCTTTGCTATGGTACGCGTACGGTCCGGGGTCCTCCCGGCCGGGAGACCCGATTCCACAACCCCTCGAAGGAGGATGCAGACCATGGCGAAGATCGGCGATCTGTTCAAGCAGGCGGACTGGAAGGCGGAGAAGCACGTGCCCGTGATCGACTGCCCGGCCTCGGTGGCCGCTGGCGAGGCGTTCGAGGTCAAGGTGGCCGTGGGCAAGGAGATCGCTCACCCCAACACCACCGAGCACCACATCCGGTGGATCCGGCTCACCTTCGTGCCCGCAGGCGGGGGGCCGGCCTTCGACGTGGCGGACCTGGCGTTCAACGCCCACGGCGAGTCGGGCGCCGGCCCCAACCAGGGGCCGGTGTACACCCACCACGCGGGCAGCGCGCACCTGAAACTCCAGCAGTCGGGGACCCTGATCGCCACCAGCTACTGCAACATCCACGGGCTGTGGGAGAGCAGCGCCGAGATCCAGGTGGCCTGACCTTCTGCACCATGCCGGCCCGGCCGGGGGCGGGGGACCTTCCCCCGCCCCCGCGGTCCAGGGCTGGCCCCTCCCCCGGGCACCGGTGGTATAGTGCTCCTCCCCTCCCCTCGCACGGAGTCGCGGCCGGTGGCCCACCCGTTCTTCCTCGGCAGACCCGACCCCCACGGACGCGCCCTGGTGCTCGTGCACGGCGCAGGGGGCAACCACGCCCTGTGGGGGCCGGTGCGGGCCGAACTGCTGCGCCGGCAGGTGCCCGCGGTGGCCGTGGACCTGCCCGGCCACGGCCGCACCCCCGGGCCGGGACGCGACCGGGTCGGCGCGTACGCGGCGTTCGTGGCGGCCGCCGCAGCCGAGCGCGGGATCACCACGTGGGCCGTGGCCGGCCACTCCCTGGGCGGCGCGGTCGCCCTGACCCTTGGGGCCCGCCCGCCCCCGGGTCTCGTGGGCGTGGGCGCCGTGTGCACCGGGGCCCGCCTGCCCGTGGACCCGATGATCCTCCGGGGCGCCCGGGAAGCGTTCGCGTGCACCGTGGAGAACCTGGCCCGGTTCTGTTTCGCCCGGGGCACCCCCGAGGACGTGTGGCGGCCCGCGGCCGACACCCTGGCCACGGTGGGCCCGGACGTGCTCCACGGCGACTTCGCCGCGTGCGACCGGTACGGCCTGGGCGACGCCGACCTGGCCCGGATCGGCCTGCCCGTGGAGGTGGTGTGCGGGGAGGCCGACGTGCTCACCCCACCGGCCCTGTCCGAAGAACTCGCCCGTAAAATCCCGGGCGCCCGGCTGACCCGGATCCCGGCCAGCGGACACATGCCCCTGGTGGAGGCGCCGGGATCCCTGGCCGCGGCCCTGGAGCGGCTGTGGGAACGGGCACTGGGGGCGGCGCCGTGATCTACCTGCCGTTCGCGCTCGTGTTCCTGGCGGGGCTGCTGGCCCTGCTGGTGTTCGCGTTTGTCCTCGTGCAGGTGGGGCTGCTGGGCGCCGCGTTCCAGAAGGTGGGGCTGGCCCCGGGCACCGTTCCCCTGGTGCTGCTGGCCAGCCTCGTGGGCAGCGGCATCAACCTGCCGGTGCGGCGGCTCCGGACCCCGATCCGGCCCCCCGACCTGGACCTGCTGGGCTTTGCGTTCCGGTTCAGGCTCCAGCCCACCGGGCACGGGGAGACCCTGCTGGCCGTAAACCTGGGTGGAGCCGTGATCCCCACCCTCCTGTCCCTGTACCTGCTTGGAAAGGCCGCCTCCCCGTTCGGGTACCTGCTGGCCGCGACCGCGGTGACGGTGGTCGTACACCGCCTGGCCCTGCCCGTGCCCGGGTTCGGGATCGCGGTACCCCTGCTGATCCCCCCGGTGGCCGCGGCGCTGGCCGCCCTGGTGTTCGCGCCGGGAGAATCGGCCCCGGCCGCGTACGTGGCCGGCACCCTGGGGTGCCTGGTGGGCGCGGACCTCCTGAACCTGCGGGCGATCGCCCGGCTGGGGGCGCCGGTGGCGTCGATCGGCGGAGCCGGGACCTTTGACGGCGTGTTCCTCACCGGCATCCTGGCCGTGTTCCTGGCGTAGACGGGCTGCCAAGCCGCCTGCGGTGCGCCCCACGGACGGGTTTTTCAGCACTCTGGCAGACGGGAAACGCGCCGCCACGGGGGCGGAACCACGCCGAAAAGATCGCCCGGCAACCCTTGGGTACGAGCCCCGGCCGGCCGATAATGACCCCGACGAAAACGTTTCAGGAACCGGAACCGCCCGGACGGGAGGAGAAGCCGGATGCGCCGAACGATTCTTGCAGCAACGCTGCTCGGCTGCGCGTGGGCAGCGGCCGGAGCGGGCGCCGCCACGCTCGAGCCCGGGAACTACGTGGGCAGCGACCGGTGCGCCGCGTGCCACGCCGACAAGTACGCGGGCTGGGAGGAGACCTTTCACGCGACGGTGGTCCAGGACGCCAAAAAAAATCCGGACGCCGTGCTGGGCGACTTCTCGGCGCCGGGCCTGCCATTCACCCTGGAGGACGTGGAGTACACCATCGGCGGCCACTGGGACCAGCGGTACATGAAGAAGATCGGGGACGACTACTACGTGCTGCCAAAGCTGTGGAGCGTGCCGTCCCGCACCTGGCAGCCCTACAACGTGTGGGGCTGGCGCAAGATGCCGTACAGCCGGTACTGCCAGGGGTGCCACGTCACGGCCTACGACCCCGTGGCTGGAACCGTGGCCGAGCACCGGATCGGGTGCGAGTCGTGCCACGGGCCCGGCCGGGCCCACGTCGAAGCGGCGGGAGACGGCCCGATCGTCCACCCCGGCAAGCTCCCGGACGACCGGCGCAAGATGATCTGCGCCGCGTGCCACGTGCGGGGCACAGACCCCACCGGCACGTACCGTTTTCCCGTGGGGTTCACACCGGGGGAGGACCTGGGCCACCACCTCGTGCCCAACGGCAAGCAGCCCGACGAGGGCAACTCAGAGGCGATTCTCCGCAAGTACGCCGAGTGGCAGGAAAAGCGCAAGGCCGGCAAGAGCAAGTGCGACGTGTGCGGGATCCCGGGCGCGCCCGACACCAAGAAGGAAAAAGACACCGGAATCCAGGCGTTCTGTTTCGGCTGCCACGAATTCCAGGACCGGTACGCCGAGCACACCCGCCACGATGCCCAGGTGCCGGTGGGCTGCCTTGACTGCCACGTCCAGAAGACGACCAACGTGATGAACGTGGCCGAAGGGGACCAGGGAGACGTGCACACCTACGGGTACTACCTGGTCCACGTGGAACAGTGCTACGACCCCGAGATCGAAAAGGCGTGCCTGAACTGCCACGGCGACCGGGGCATCGAGTGGGCCCGCAGGTACGTGGAGCAGTGGCGCAAGCCGGCAATGGTGGACCACTAGCAGGATGCGGAAAAACCCCGCTCCGTGGGTTTTTCCGCGACGACCTCTCGGGGGCGGCTACCCGGCGGCCTCCCGGATCCGGTCCCACGCGGCCGCCACGTGGGACAACTCGGTGTGGGTCTGGCCCACGCACAGCCGCAGGGTGAGCCGGTCGTCCAGGCGGGTGTGGGTCAGGTACAGGGCGCCGCTCGCGTTGACCCGGTCCAGGATCTGCTGGTTCACGCCGTCCCCCCCCCTGTGGCGGAAACACACCAGGTTCAGGGGCGCCGGGGCGGCCAGTTCGAACCGGTCGTCCTCGCCGACCCAGCCTGCGAACCGCTGGGCCAGTTCCACGTGGCGGCGCACGTGGCGGCGGAGCCCCTCGACCCCGTAGTGGCGGATCACGAACCACAGCTTCAGGGCCCGGAACCGCCGGCCCAGGGGGACCTGCCAGTCCCGGTAGTCGGTGACCGCCCCCGACTCGGTGGCCCGGTTCTTCAGGTACTCGGGCAGCACGCTCAGGGAGCGGATCAGGGCGCCCCGGTCGGCCACGTAGAAGCAGTCGCAGTCGAAGTTGGTGAACATCCACTTGTGGGGGTTGAAGCAGTAGCTGTCCGCCAGCTCGAGCCCGTCGTGGATGTACCGGAACTCGGGGCACACGGCGGCCGTGCCGCACATGGCCGCGTCCACGTGCAGCCACACGCCGTGCTCCCGGCACACTCGGCCGATCGCGGCCACCGGGTCCAGGGCGTTGGACGAGGTGGTGCCCACCGTGGCGGTGACGAACGCCGGGATCCGGCCGGCGGCCCGGTACGCCCGGATGGCTTCGTCCAGCGCGTCGGGCCGCATGGCGTACCGGCCGTCCACGGCCACGAGCCGCAGGTTCTCCCGGCCCAGACCCGCGATCTTGACCGCCTTCTCCACCGACGAGTGGGTGTGGGACGATGCGTACGCCACCAGCCGGCCGTCGCACCCGCGCTCGTTGGACCCGCCGGCGGTGGCCCGTTCCCGGGCTGCGATCAGGGCGCACAGCACGGCGCCGGACGCCGAGTCCTGGATCACCCCGCCGCCGGGCCCGTCCGACCGGAACGCGGCCGGAAGGTCGAGCATCTCGGCCACCCAGTCCAGGACGTGGGCCTCCAGTTCGGTACACGCCGGACTCGTGGCCCACAGCATGCCCTGGACCCCCAGGCCTGCGGACAACAGCTCCCCCAGGATCGACGGGAACGAGGTGTTGGCCGGGAAGAACGCGAAGAAGTTGGGAGACTGCCAGTGGGTGATGCCGGGCAGGATCAACCGGTCCACGTCGGCCAGCACCGCGTCGAACGGCTCTCCCCGGGACGGCGGGTGATCGGGCAGGCGGGCCCGCAGGTCTCCCGGCTCGGCCCGGGACAGGACCGGCAGGGACCCGACCCGCTCGTAGTAGTCCGCGATCCAGTCCACCACGGCCCGGCCGTGGGCCCGGAACTCGTCCGGGGTCATGTGGCGCCCGTCGTCGCCCATCTCGTCCGCTCCTTCCCCGCGGCCCGCCCGGCCCGGCCTCACGACCGCGACCGGGGCGGGGACCACTCCGGATCCCACCCCTCGTCCAGCAGGCCCCGGCGGTCCATGAACCGGTAGTTGGCCTCCAGCACGCCGGTGATCGTGTCCTTGTCCACACCCCGGTTGCGCTGGATGAACGCCACGGCCACGTCCGGGTCGTACTCCCCGTCGCTCAGGGCGAACAGGTCCGCGTTCTCTTCCCTCAGCGCATCCAGTTCCCGCCGGCTCGCATCGTCCAACCCCTGGTCGTCCAGCACGCCGAGGCATCCCAGGTAGTCGATCTCGCCTTCCAGGACCCGGGCCACCAGGTCCAGGTCGATGCCGGTGGTGGCCGCGATCTCCTCGAGGGCTTCCAGGAGGTCGTAGCGCGCGACCGTGTCGTCGGTTCGGTTCACCCGTCGTGCTCCTCTGGGCCCGCCCGGGGGGGCCGGCCGCGATCTCGGCACGCTCATCAGCGCGCCCGTTCCCACCGGGGCAGCCGGCCCCGATAGATCCGCCGCCACCGTTTCTGGACGTCCCCGGACGCGCCCTGGGCGGTCCAGAACACCGTCCACCCCGCGGGCAGGTCCGCCACCCACGGGTCCGCGTTCAACTCGGTGCCGGTCTCCAGCACCTCCACCGCCCCCCCGTCCACCGCGACCCGGACAAGGGGGTTGCGCCGGGCCGCATCGTCGCGAACCACCACGAGCCCGGCTGCGTCGGGCAGCCACCGGGGGCCGCCCCGGGTCTCGGGGAGCCCGCCCTCCAGCAACAACCGCGCCGTCCCGCCCGCGACCGGCACCGCGAACAGGTCTGCCCGGCGGCTGGCCGGTTCGCGGGCGTAGAACGCGATCCACCTTCCGTCGGGGGAAAAGGACGGCGCCAGGCACGAGCCGCGGCGCTCCGGGGTCACGTCCCGGAACGCGGGGGCGTCCCCGGCTACCCCGTCTACCACAACCACGTGGTCCTGACCACCCAGATGCGCGACGTAGGCGAGCCGGCGGCCGTCCGGGCTCCACGCCGGGTACAGTTCGGAGCCGGCCGGCTCCCGGGTCAGGCGTACCACCGTGGGGCCCTGCGCGAAGAACCGGTACAGGTACAGGTCTCCCTGGCCGGTGCGGCCCGACACGAACGCCACCAGCGACCCGTCCGGGCTCACGGCGGGCTGTGCGTCGTTTGCCGGGTGCTCGGTGAGGAAACCGCGCCGGCCGGGTTCGGCCAGGAACAGGTCGAAATTGTTCTGGCCCGGCCCCCGGGTCGCGGCCCGGCGGGTCGCGGCCACCACGGCACGGGCCCGGCCCCGCTTGGGCGGACCCCAGCTCAGCCCCTCGCTCACCGGGCGGGCCGCGTCGGGGCGCAGGCTGAACGGGTCGGCGGACCGGATCGGCACCACCGGCCGGGGCTCGGCCCCCTCGCGGTCGAAGGGCAGCCAGTACACCTCCAGCGTTTCCCCGCCCGCGCCCAGGAACTCGAACCCGACGGCGGTTGCGTCCGGGGACACCCGGGGGTCGGCGGGCTGACCCCGGCCGTCCAGGGTGCCGAGGGGCACCGGACGCACCCCCTCCACGGGCGCGGCGGCCGCCGGCCGGACCGCCCACAACAAGAGGGCCGCGACCAGCCACCTCACGGCACGGCTCCCCGGGCAGGGGACGCGTACTCCACGTCCACGGTCAACACGGGAACCTCCTGCCCCGCAGCGGTGATCGCCCGGACCCGGACCCGGCGGCGGACGGTCATCAACGGGCTCCGGAGCCCGGACAGGTCGGCGAACGCGTTCCGGACCAGCCGCTCGGCCACCACCCGGCCGCCAGCCAGCAGCGCCACGGTGTACCCCACGGCACCCGGCACCGGCTCCCAGGACAACCCCAGGTCCGGCAGTTCCTCGTTCTGGCGCGCCCGGGCCCGGAACGAACGGGGCGTCTCGGGCTCCCTCACCCGGAACGCCTCGGGGTCGAGGACGACCCGGCCGTTCAGCAGGGGCACCACGAAGTGGCGCCACCCGCCGGCTTCCAGGGGGTCGGCCACCTCGTAGTCGTACTCCCGGGCAAACGGATCCAGCAGTTCGCCCACCCGTTCGGCCGCGGTCCCGTCCCCGCGAATCCGGTAGATCCGGTAACCGCTGGCCAGCCCGTCCCGGGGCACGGTCTCCCACGCGACCACCACGCCGGAGCCCTCCACGCTCTCGACCACGGTGGACACCCGCTCCACCCGGGCCGGCAGGGGCACCTCGACCCGGGCCGCGGCCGACGGCCGTTCGGCGCCCGCCACCCACGCCTCGACCCGGTACGCGAGCACCCGAGCCGACGGGCCGGGCACCACCGGCCCGTCGAACACCGACCCCTCGGCCAGGGGCTCGGGCGGCTCCAGCCGGGCCACCGGCCGGTCACCGTCCGGGCCCTCGCGCACGATCCGGACCGCGTCGGCTGCGCCGTCCCCCAGGGCCCACCCCACCTCTACCCGGAGGTCAGGGCCGATCTCGCCCGCGGCCGCGATCCGTTCCACCGGGGGTTCGGTGCGCGCCGACACCCGGGACGCGGCGACCACCTCGCCGCCCGGGTTCAGCGCCTCCAGCCGGTAGATCACGGTCTGGCCAACGGCCAGCCCGGAGTCGGCGCATCGGGTGTCCGGCCCCGCGCACACCGGGTCGTCTCCGCGGGGGGTCTCCCGGACCAGGCGGTAGGTCGCGCCGGCAAGGGGCGGCCACCCCAGGGAGATCGAGCGGGCGGCACGGCGCACCTCCCACCCGGCGGGCGCGGGGTACCGGGGCACCACCCGGACGCGCTCCTCGTCCCCGGCCCACACGTGCAGCGTCACCGGGTCCGTTGGCGCGAACACCGCCGGGGTCGGCTCCAGGACGAACCGGTACCGCCCCTCTGGCACCAAGAGGGCCTGGCCCGCCGGCGTCGCCGCGATCCCCCGGGCCAGCCGCTCGTTGAGCCGCGCGAGCGCTCTTCGCGCCCCCGCGCCGAGACGGGCGCCGGACAGGGGCTCCAGCCGGGCGGCCACCCGGCCCACGGGCACCGCGCTCACCACCCACACGCGACCGAGCCCGGCGTCCTCCAGGAGCCAGGCGCGCAGGTCCCGGGCCGCACCGTCGCGGGGGTCCTGTTGCAGCAGGCGCTCGAGCAGTCCGTACGCCTCGGTGAACCGGAACGTGAGCGCGTAGGCACGGGCCGCGGCCCGGAGCCACCGGGGGTCGGCGCCGGCCCGGTCAGGGTCCGCGTCCCGGGCCGCCTCCAGGCTCCTCACCGCGTCCGGTCCGTAGGTCGCCCCCCGCTCCAGGAAAAACGCGCCCCGTTCCAGTGCGGCCTCGTACCCGGCCCGGGCAGGGCCGGCCACGATCAGGAAGGCCAGCACGACCACGGCCCACCCGGGCCGGGCCGCGGCCCACCGCCGAAAACGCCCCACAGCCGTCACGGCTGCTCCCCCTCCTCCCACCGGTGGCAGGCGACCCGGTGACCCGGGCCGCACGGGTCCAGAGCGGGCCGGATTGTAGCACACGGCGCGCCGCCCGAGCCGGTCGCGCGTCCGCACCGGTGCCGGTAGGGGCACCCCTGATCCCGGCCGGCCGGCCGGCGCACCCCGCCCACCGGGCCGGCCAGGATTTCCGGGGCGTCGTACGCGCTGCGCAGCAACTCCCGGGAGTACGGGTGCAGTGCCCGTCCTCCGAAGAACGCGGTTGCGGGCGCGTCCTCCACCAGCCGGCCCCGGTACAGCACCAGCACCCGTTCGGCCAGGGCCCGGACCGCGCCCAGGTCGTGGGAGATCAGCACGAGGCACAGCGGCCGCGCGGCGTGGATCCGGCGGACGAGTTCGAGGAGCTGGACCTGGACCGGCGGGTCGATCCCTGCCACTGGCTCGTCAGCCACGACGAACCGCGGCCGGGTGGCCAGGGCCCGGGCGAACGCGACCCGGCGCCGCTCCCCGCCGGACAACCGGCCGGGGAACTCGTCCAGGCGCCCCCGTGGCAGCTGGACCAGGTCGGCGAGCCGCTCCACCTGCCGGGCGGTGGGTTCGTCCCGGTCGCCGTGGACCCGCACGGCCTCCCCCAGGATCGTCCGCACCCGGAACGCGGGGTCCAGGGCCGCGTACGGGTTCTGGAACACCATCTGGGCCTCCCGGGCAAAGGCGCGGCGGGCCCGCCCCAGGCGGTCCACGCGGAAGCCGGCCACCCGCACCGTACCCCGGTCGAACGCGGTGAGCCCCAGCAGGCACCGGCCCAGGGTCGTCTTGCCCGAACCCGACTCCCCCACCAGCCCCACCAGCTCCCGTCCGCCCAGGGTGAACCCCACGCCGCGCAGGGCCGGGGTCCGGCTCCCCCCCGCCAGGAAACCGGGGGGCCTGAACGACTTGCACAGCCCGTCCACCTGGACAAGGGGCCCGCTCACCGCACGCGCCCCGGGCACGCCACCCGGTGGCCGGGTGCTGCCTGCGCCAGGCCTGGCGCGGCCCCGATGCACGCGGCCGTGGCCTCGGGGCAGCGGGCCGAAAAACCGCACCCCGCTCCGAACGGGCCGGCCGAGGGCAAGGCCGGCACCGGCCCCCCGGCCCGGAACCATTGCTCCGCAGCCAACAACATCGCGGTATACGGGTGTTTGGGTGCCACGGCCGGGTCCAGCACCCGCGCGGCCGGCCCCTCCTCCACCACGCGGCCCGCGCACAGCACGGCCACGTCTTGAGCCAGCAGCCGGGCCGCCTCCACGTCGTGGGTGATCAGCAGCAGGGTCAGCCCCTGGTCTCGCACGGCGCCGCGCAGCGTCGCGAGGATCTGGACCCGCAAGGTCGCGTCCAGGCCGGTGGTGGGCTCGTCCGCCACCAGCAGCCGCGGGCCGGGAGCCAGGGCGAGGGCGAGGGCCACCCGCTGGGCCATGCCGCCGGACAGTTCGTGGGGGTACAGGCGGAGCACCGCATCCACGTCGTACATGTGGACCCGTTCGAGCCACGCCCGGACCCGGCCGTGCAACGCGGCCCCGGACAGGTCCGGGTCCCGGGCCTTGAGCGCGGCCCCGAGGAGCCTGGCCACCGGGTAGAACGGCGGCAACGCGGTGGCCGGGTCCTGGGGCGCGACGGTCACCTCGGTTCCCAGCACCGGGGCCAGGCGCCGGGCCACGGCCCGGTCCCACCGGCCCACGTCCTTGGAAACCCGGGGGCTGGGCCCGGGCTCGTAGCGCACGAGGGTTTCCAGGCCGGCCAGCACGTCGGTCCCCAGCACACACACCGACCCGGCCACGAGCCCGGGCCGGCCCGGGTGGAGCCCGAGGCACGCCTGGGCGAGAAACGTCTTGCCCGAGCCCGACTCGCCCAGCAGGGCGAACGACCGGCCGGCCCGGACCGAGAGGGCGGCCCGGTCGAGCACCCGGGTGAGCCCGCCGGCCCCCTCGAGGCAACCCACCAGGTCCCGGACCTCGAGAAGCGGGGTCACGGCCGGTCCTCCAGGGCACCCAGGAGGCCGGCGCCCACCAGGCGAAACCCCAGCAAGGTCACGCAGATCGCGGCGGCCGGGGCTGCCGCGGGAAGCCACGCCCCGTGGAACAGGCCGTCCCGGGCCAGGGCGAGCATGTTGCCCCAGCTGGCCGACGGTTCCTGCACGCCCAGGGCACCCCCCAGGTACGACAGGCTGGACTCCACCAGCACGGCGTACGCGAGCACCCCGGTCACCTGGGACACCAGCGCGCGCCGGCTGTGCCCCCACAGGATGTGGAGGAGCACGATCCGCGTGGCACCGACCCCGAGGCACCGTTCAGCCTCGATGAACGCCCGGGCGCGCAACCGCTCGATGCTCGCCCGGACCGCACCCGCGACCTGGGGCGCGAACGTCAGGCCGACCACGGCCATGGTCCACCCCAGGTCGCTCCGGGTGATCGACGCCGCCAGCAGCACCAGCACCAGCTTGGGCACCCCGTCCAGGGCCTGGGCCGTCCACCGTCCCGCCCGCCGGCCCACCGGCCCGGCCAGGCCTTCGGCCACCCCCAGGACGCCGCCCACGGCAAGGGCCACGACCACGGCCAAGGACGCCGGTCCGGCGAACCGGGCGGCAGCCCACCCGAGCCGGGACGCCACGTCGCGCCCCAGGACGTCGGTGCCCAACCAGTGGGCCGGCGACGGCGGGGCGTTGCCCGGCCCGGCGAACGCGGCCGGGTCGGGCAGCCAGCCCGCAACGGCCAACACCGCACCGGCAGCCGCGGGCGCCAGGCACGCGAGGCCGACGGCCACGGCGGCCCGGGGGCGGGTCCATCCGGGCCGGGGATGACGGTACGCCGTGAGCTTCATCCCGACCCCCGGTACCGGGGGTCGAGGGCAGCCCGCACCAGGCCGGCTGCCACGGCCGCGGTTCGCACGACGACGGCCAGGAGCACGGCCACGGCCAGGAGCACGGGCAGGTCCCGCTCGGCCGCCGCCCGCCACGCCAGGTAGCCCAGCCCCGGCCAGCCGAGGGCCGACTCCAGGACCACCAGGGAGCCCAGGAGGAACGTGACCCGGCCGGCCAGGTGGTCCGCCACCCCGGGAACCGTGGCTCGCACGGCCACGGCCAGCCGGGGAAGGCGCAGGAGGCGCGCGCCCACCCGGTACCCGGCTGCGCCGACCGCGTCCGTCTGGGCGGAAAACCGGTCGCACAGGTCCGCGAGGAAGCCGTCTCCCACAGCGAGCAGCCCGGCCCCGAGCCACCAGGCGGCCCCCTCGGGGCGGGACGGGAACGGGAACCAGCCCGGCGCGTCCCACCAGCCGCTCGCGGCGCCCCGGGCCACCGCCGGGTTCAGCCACACCACGGCGCCGTACACCAGCAGGAACACGGGGAGCGCCGACGCCAGATGAACCCCCCAGGCCGCGACGCCGGCCGCCCCCGGCAACACCCGCCGGCCGGCTGCGACGACCGCGGCTGCGAACACGGCCAGGCCGAACGCGGCCGCGGACAGGGACAGGGACCGCCGGGCAGCCGACCCCAGTAGTTCGGCCACGGGCCGCCCCCGCTGGACCGCCGTGCTCGAGCCGAACTCGCCCCGAACCGCCCCGGCCACCCACCGCCCGTACCGCACCGCCCAGCCGGCCCGGTCTCTCGGCGCCACCGGCCCGCCCGCAGCCGCCGTCACCGTGCCGAGCCGGTCCGGCCCGCGGCCGGGCGCGGCCTCCACCACCAGGAACAGCACCAGGCTGGTGCCCAGGAGCACGACGGCAGCCGCCCCTGCCTGGCCGACCGCCCACCCGAGCCACTGCCACCGCACGCCCCGGCTCACCGCTCCTTCCAGGCGCCCGTGTAGGAGAAGAAGTAGAACGGGTGAAGCCGAACCCCTTCGATCCGGGTGGACACGGCCGCGTACCGGTCCAGGCTCCACAGGAACGCGTACGGCAGTTCGTCGTGGAGCAACCGGTGCAGCTCCCCGTACACCGCCCGGAGCGCTTCCGAGTCCGGAACCGCCCGGCTCTCGTCCAACAGCCGGTCCGTCTCGGGATCGGCGTACCCCCCGAGGTTGTTCTGGCCCGGTCCGGTCTGGGAAGAGTGGAACAGGGTGTACACGTCCACGTTGTGGTCGAACGTCCACTCGGCCAGCACCAGGTCGAACGCGTGTTCGTCGAACACGGCCTCCCGCCACGCGAGGGGCTCGAGGAACCGCACCTCCACGGCAACGCCCAGGTTGCGCAGCTGTTGCTCCGCGTCGAGCACCACCGCCTTCTGGGCCTCGTCCGTCGCCGTGGACACGAGGCGGAGCCTCAGGGGCGCGCCCGTCTCCGATTCCCGCCAGCCGTCCCCGTCCCGGTCGCGCCACCCGGCGTCGTCCAGCAGGGCGGCGGCGCGGGCCGGGTCGTGCTCCCACGGCTTCACGTCGAAGTTGTACGCCCAGGACGCGGACGGGAACGGACCCGAGATCACGGTTCCCCGCCCCCCGTAGTGCGCCCGCAGCATGGCCGTCCGGTCGATGCCGTGGACCAGGGCCCGGCGCACCCGGCGGTCCCGGAGGGCGGGGTTCCTGAAGTTGAACCCGAGAAAGCTGTAGGACAACGTGCTGTACGGGTACAGCCGCACCCCGCTCAGCTCTTCCAGGGCCGGGATGTCCCTGGGCCGCACCTGGGGCAGCAGGTCGAGGGCGCCGTACCGGAGCAGCTCGTTGCGGATGTTGGGGTCGGGCACCGGGCTGACCTCGACGGCGCCGATGCCCGGCTGCCCAGGCCGGTGGTACCGGGGGTTGCGGACGAGCCGCAGCTCACCGCCGGCCGACCACGCCTCGAACGCGAACGGACCGGTGCCCACCACCCGGCGGCTCCCCGCGTCGGCCGGGACGTACCCCTCTGGGAACAGGTGGGCGGGCAGGATCTTGAAGTCGAACTGCAGGAGCGGGTTCACCGGTTTACGGGCGAACCGGAACCGCACCGCGTGCTCGCCGAGCACGTCCACCGCTGCGAACGCCGCGAACTGGGCCCGCAGGGGCGTCGCGCTGCGGGGATCCCGTCCGGCGGCCACCGTGAACGCCACGTCCCGGGCGGTGAACGGCTCGCCGTCGTGCCACAGCACGTCTCGGCGGAGGCGGAACGTGACCTGCCTGCCGTCGTCCGACACCTGCCACGACTCGGCCAGCAACGGCCGCACCCTGCCGGCGTCCGGGGGCGTGACCAGCCCTTCGTACACGAGTTCCACGGCCCGGAGGCTCGGCATGTCCCGCACCAGGAACGGGTTGAGGCTCGAGGGGGCCGAGGACTCGGCGTACCGGAGCGCAGCCGGGGCGGGCGCGGCAACGGCCAGCAGAAAGATGAGCAAAACGCAGCGCAAGGGCATCGGAAAGCGCCTCCGGGGGGTCATCGGGGCGGAGCCCCTCCCCCGCTCCGCGACGCGTACAGCCGTTTCACGCTCTCGTAGACGAGGCGTGCCGACGGGTAGTCTTCGGCCAGGCGAAACAGCACGGCCACGGCCGACTCGTACCGGCCGTTCCGGGCGTACGCGCCGGCCAGGGCGGCCAGGAACCGGGGGGGGTTGACGAAATCGGGCCGGCTGCCCAGGGCCTTGCGGTGCCCCGCCTCGAGCACCTCCAGGTCCCCCCCGGACCGCGCCAGGGCCCTGGCAGCCCAGACCGCGACTGCAGCGGTGCGAGCGGCGTACAGGTCGGGAAGGAGTTCGTCCCCGCCGGCCGACACCGCGTCCCGGCCGCGGCGGACCGCTGCCACGGCAGCGCGTGCCGCGGCCCGGGGGTCCCCGAGGGGTTCTGACAACCCGGCCTCGGTCTGGACCGCCGCCAGGGCGGCCAGGACCAGGGGGCCGGGGGACGGCCCGGTCGCGACGGCCCGCCACGACCCCAACCCGGCCGCCACCCGGCCCCGGCGCACCTCCTCGGCCCCGGCCATCACCCGGGCCAGCCGGCCGGCCTCGACCGCCGAGACCACCGGGGAGAACAGCCACACGACCGGGCCGGCCGCCTTCCCGGCCGCAGCCGCCCGGTACCGCTCCAGGGCGGCGTCCACGTCCCCGGCCAGCGCCGACGCCCGTCCCGCCCAGTACGGCGCCGCCCGTTCCGGAAACGCGGCCGCTGCCAGGGCCGCGAACCCCTGCCGGAGCAGGGGGTACAGGAACAGGTCCGGGCCGGGGCCGGTCTCCACCTGGAACGACACCATCTGGAGCGCCAGCACACCGCCGACCAGGTCCCCCTGCCGGAACCCCCTCAGCGCCTGGCCGAACGGTCCGGGCCCTTGCCCCGGGCCGGGCAGCCCCCATAGGTGAGCCGCGGCCTCCCCCAGCACCCGGTGGGCCTGCGTTTCCGGCGCCGGGGCCCCTGCCAGCTGCCGGCGGGCAGCTGCGGCGTCGCCCCGGGCCGCTGCGAGCCCGGCCCGGCCGAGGGCCCACGGGTAGCCCAGCCCGGCCGGCGGCTCCGGGCCTAACGCCCGGGCGGCCCGGCCCAGGTTCCCTTGCCTGAGCGCGACGAACCCGAGACGGATCCTGGCGGCATCCGACGGCTGCCCGGACAGGTACCGCTTCTCGGCGCCGAGAAACGCCCGATCCAGCCCTTCGAACAGGTCGGCCAACGCGAGGTACGCACGGCCGAGCCCCACCCGGTCTTCCTCGTCCCTGCCCGCCGAGAACGCCTGCACCGCGCCGAACAGGTCCATGTCCCGAAGCCGCGTCCAGCCCGGCTGTCCGGCGAGCACGGCTGCAACCCGGGGGTCCCGGGCCGCGTACCGCCCCATCCACCCGGCACGCACGGCCGCGGCCTCCGGGTCCGGCGCCGGCGGACCGGGACCGGGGTCCGGGTCCGCCGTACATCCGGCTGCCGCGGCAAGGAGGACCAGGCTAACCAGCCAGTTTCTTCGCCAGGAACCCCAGGTTCCTGCGGTGGCGTTCGGCTCTTTCAATCCACTCGGGCTCCAACGCGTCAGGAGACGACTCCAGACGGGCAAAGAAGATGTCCCACGTCTGCACCCCCTTCTTGAGGTACCGGGCCTCTCCCGCGGCGCGGTAGAGCAGTTCACAGGTAAGCCCCGCATAGTACAACGCCTTCAGGTGCAGGGCGTCCCGGACGTCCGGCGGGAACAGCTCGGGCGTGCGGACCGCTCGGTCCAGGGCGTCGAGCCCCCGCACCAGGAGCGCCGCGGCTTCCCCGGGCGCGCCGCTTCGCGCCGCAACCAGGCACCAGTACCCCATGGCCGTGTTGAGCACCGGGTTGTTGGCCTGGTCCGGCCGCTCCAGCAACCGGCCAAGCTCCCCGGGGATCTCTGCGGCCCGGCCCAGCCGGACCAGCACGTCCAGCACCAGGAGCCGGGCCTCCCCGTAGCTCGGGTGGTCCGGGGGCACCCGCCCCAGGAACGCCAGGGCCTGCTCCAGTTGCCCCCGGCCGAGCAGCGTGCGGCCGGTGACGAAATTCTCGTCCACCGGCGGGAGCCGAAACGGCCGGTCCCGGAAGTCCTCCTCGTCCCGTTCGAACCGCACCGTGCTCTCCAGGACGAGGTAGCCCGGTTTCTCCGCCGGATCCAGGACCAGGCGCAACGAGTGGGCACCTTTGGGTGCCTTGAAACCCAGCCCGTCCGGGCCGGCCACCCCCAGGTCGTCGCCGTCCAGGAACACCCGGGCGCCCTGGGGATCGGTGAACAACCGCACCCAGCTGTAGTCGCGTTCGGGCAGCAGGGCAGCCAGCACCGTGACCGTGCGGCCGCTGGGAACCGCCACGTCCTGTTTGCGCCACGGCCGGTACCCGTCCCGGCGGACCTCCACCGCGTGCAGGCCCGGCGGCACGCCGTCCACGCGCACCGGTTCGTCGGCCGAGCCCACGTCCCGGCCGTCCACCAGCACCCGCCCTCCGGCCGGGCTGGCGATCACCAGGAGCGCTCCCTCACGGGGTTCCAGGACGACCGACACCTCACGGCGCCCCCCGGGCGCCACCGCCACGGGCCGCTCTGCGTCCTTGTACCCCTCCCGGACGAATCTCAGGGTGTGGTCGCCCGCCTCCAGGGGGATCTCGAACGGCGTCAGCCCGGCCCGCCGGCCGTCCACCTCGACCCGGGCGTCGGGCGGGGTGCTCGACACGGTCACCAGCCCCAGGCCCACTCCGTGTTCGGCCCCGAGGTCCAAGAAGATCCGGCCGCCGGGGCCGTCCACGCGCTGCCGGTACGCTCCGAACCCGTCCAGGTACAGGATCACTTCGTGTGGACCGTCGTCCAGGTCCCGGACGTACACCGGGGTCGTTCCCCGTTCTTCGCCGTCCACGAACACCCGGGCGCCTTCGGGCCGGGACTGGACCGACAACACCGACAGGTCCCCGGCCTCGTACCGGGTCGGCGTGGCCAGCACCTCTTCCCGAGCGGCCTCGGCAGGCACGGGCGCCGCCTGCTGGGCGCCAGCGACCCCGGCCACCGCGAGCCACACGGCCGCTGTCGCGGCCCCCAGGAACCCGCTGCGGCGGAAGAACTCGTTTCTCATCGACACACCTCGAAAACCAGCACCGGGCCGGCGGTCATCGGTTCAGGCGGGGGCCGCCCCCCTGGGGGCCCACGCCGGTCGGGGAGAGCTGAAGGTGGCGCCCCAGGTCCACCCCCAGTTCCGGCACGGGCTCAGCAGCCGGATCGTACCGTTCGAGACGCACGGGTTCCACGGGGTTCTCCTCGAAGCTGTCGGCGTCCACCGTGACGCGGTTCACCCCGTACCCCTGCCGGTACGCGTACACCTCGTACGTTCCGCCGAACAGGGGTTCGTCCACGGCCCCGCCGTCCTCGGCCCCGGCGAGCCGCTTGCGGCGGGAGATCCGAAACGAGCCGTCCTCGCCCGACAACACCTCCATCGTGTACGGGTGGGTCCAGACCTCGGCGCCGGCGACCGCGCCCCCGCGCGCGTCCACCACCCGGCCCGCGAGCACGGTCGGGGTGATCCGGACCGGGAGGTCCACGGACACCTCCGTGTCCCGGTCCGCGGGGAGGGACACCCGCACCTCCTCGGCAACCCGGAACCGGGGGTCCCGCACGGACAACGTGACCTTCACGGGCTCGTCGAGTTTCGGGATCCCGTCGATCCGGAACCGTCCCCCGCCGCCGGTGCGGGCGATCACGAACCGGTCGAGCTTGAGCAGCACCTGGTCGAGAGGCACCTCCCGGTCCACCGCTTCCACGAGGACCAGCCGGCCCTCGATCGTGGTCCCCGGGAAGGTCGGATACCGCTGCCGCAACCGGAGGCGGAACAGCTCCCGGCCGATCCGGGGCCGGTACGCGCTCTTCGGAAACCGGTCGAGAAACTCCCGGTAGTCTTCCTCCCGGTTCGCGCGGAGCACCCGGGCGGCGGCCTCCCTTTCCGACTCCCGCCCCAACCGGTCGCCGGGCCGGGGCAAGGCCCCTTCCACGGGCCGGAGCAGGAACACACCGTCTCCCAGGGCCTTGACCACCACCACCGCGCCCCGGCGCCGCATCCCCGCACCGAACACGATCAGCCGCTCCCGGTCCCGTGTCTGTCCGCCGATCTCGGCCACCACCTGGTCCCCCCGGGCGAACACGACCGACCCCACGAACCGGCCCTCCCCACGGTCGGGCCTGGAGGCACGGGGCTGGTGCCCCTGGCCGGGCAACCGGTCCGGCACGGGCTTGCGGATCTTGATGGCTGCGGGGGCCGGTGCTGCCGCGGCCAACAGGACGACCACGGCCAGGGCGGCGCACCAGGAACAGCGGAACCGGTCTGCCATGACGACGAGTCCTCCGACCGCCGAGCGGTCCGGTGGGGGTCGGGTTCGGGCCCCCGGTTTCATAGCACATTTTATGCCTGTTTCCGAACGGCCCTTTGGCGCGCCCTCCCCGTTCCCGTGTCGCCGGTTGGGTCATTACACCCACCGGGCCGGGCTCATATCACGCAGAGCCGGACCCGTATTGCCCCGGCCGGACAGGGGGTGATAGGTTGTGGGCCTCTCTTCCGCCGGGAGCCCAGCCGGGCCGACCGGGCCACCACAGGAACGACGTGCCGATCGCACACCGGATCCGCCACCGCCTGCACCCGACGCCCTTGTGCCTGCTGGGGCTGCTGTTGTTGCTGGCCGCGGCGCGCCCCGCACAGGGGATCGAGATCCTGGCGCCCCTGGACCGGACCGTGGTCCGGGAAGACACGTTGCTCATCCTGGGCACCGCGACCCGCGGGCAGCGGGTGCCGTGGGGCGTCCGGTCGGCTGCCGGCCTGCTGGAGGACGAGGTCCGGGCCGACTGGGGCGATCTGTTCGAGATCTTCGTGCTGCTGGACCCGGGCTTGAACGACATCCGGGTCGGCGACCGGCGGGTGCGGGTGTTCTACGCGCAGGGACAGGAGCAGGCCCCGCCGGGGTATGCACCCCAGCGGGTGCACGCGGGCGACATCTCCCGGTGCGAGGACTGCCACGACCCCGTGTCCAGGGATTTGCTCGACGGCGGGTATCCCTGGGTCTGCCTCGGCTGCCACGTGGTCGTGGCCAGCAACCCGGGCTACCGCGGAGCAGCCGAGGAAGCCCCCCACTTCCGCACAGCCGTGGCGCAGTGCGGCCGGTGTCACACGGCCCACGTGGGCACCGATCCCAAGCTGCTGCGCGAACCCGTCTCAGCGTTGTGCTCCCGGTGCCACGCGCCGTACCGCCCCGGGCCCGACGTGCACCCCGCGTACCGGAAAGGGGGGTGCGCCGCGTGTCACGACCCCCACTTCTCCGGGTACCCAGCCGAACTGTACGGGCCCGAAACCGAACTGTGCCGGCGGTGCCATGACACCGGCACAGCGGCCAGGACACCCCATCCCCCGGCCGCAGAGGCGCGGGCGTGCACCCGGTGCCACGACCCCCACGGGGACGGGGACGGACTGCTCGCGCCCGGCGGCGCGGCCGTGTGCACCCCGTGCCACACCCGGGTGGACCCCGGGGGGCACCACGACGCGGTTTCCGGGTGCGAGACCTGCCACGAGCCCCACGACCCGGGGGGGGAGCCGTCCCGGAAGCGGACAGCCACGGCGTGCCTGGGATGCCACGAAGGAGTGGGACAGGGACGGACGATCCACGGGGCCCTGGCAACGGGATGTCCGTCGTGCCACGACCCGCACCGGGACCGGGACCCGGCCGCGGCCCGGAGGTCGTGCGGGCGCTGCCACGACCCGGCCGGCGACCCGGAACTCCGGAGCCTGCACGGGAACCTGTCGGTACCGCCGGACGCGTGCACCCTGTGCCACCCTCCCCACGCGTCGCAGCAGGACCAGTTGGTGCGGGGGCGGCTCCACGCCCCCCTCCGCCAGGGCCGGTGCACCGTGTGTCACGGCGGCGGCGACGACCGGAGCATCCTGGTGGAGGACCCGGCCACCCGGTGCCGCATGTGCCACAGCCTGAGGCCCGCTGCGCGGGCCGGACGAGCCCGGCCCCATCCTCCGGTGGCGGACGGCGACTGTACCGGGTGCCACGACCCGCACCTGGCGGTCCTGCCCGCACTCCTCCGGGGAGATCAACCCTGGATGTGCGGCCGGTGTCACGACGGGGTGCTCCCGGGAGCCGGGCGGGAGCGCCACCCCCCGGCTGCGGTGTGCACCGCGTGCCACGACCCCCACGGCGGGGGCGGGCCCGCGTTTCTGTCGACCCCCACCCCCGGGCTGTGCCTCGGGTGTCACGACGATCCCCGGGACGGGCGCAGAGAACCGCACCCGGCCCTGGACGACGGCTGCGTCCCGTGTCACGATCCCCACGCGGGGTACGGCCCTGCCCTCCTCCGGGCCAGGGGCGACGCGGTGTGCCTCGGGTGCCACGACCGGGACGGCCACCCCCACCCCCTGGACGCGGCCTCCGGGGCACGGCTGCCCGGCTCGGCCGGATTCCCGGTCGAGGGGACGACTTACGCGTGCGCCGGGTGCCACGAGCCCCACGCGTCGGACCGGCCGGGCCTGCTGGTCCGGCCCCGGGAGGTCCTGTGCCAGGAGTGTCACGAGACCCGATGATCGAGATCGCACCCGTACACTGCCCGGAGATCGACCGGATCCGGACCGCCCTCGGCCGGACCCGGCGGCGCGCCCTGGACGCTGCCGGCCTGGTCCCGGCGGCGGTCGCCGTGCCCCTGGTCCCCGCCGGCAACGACCTGGCGGTGCTCCTCACCGTGAGGACCCACCACGTGGAACACCACAAGGGGGAGATCTCGTTCCCCGGGGGGCGGGCCGACCCGGACGACCCCGACACCCGTGCCACGGCCCTGCGGGAGACCTGGGAAGAGGTGGGGATCGCCCCGGCCGACCTGGAGGTGCTGGGCACCCTGGACGATTTCGCGTCGATCACCGGGTACCGGGTGACCCCCCACGTGGTGTGGCTGCCCCTGCCGGAGTACCCGTTGAGGCCTGAACCGCGGGAGGTCGCCGATGTGCTCCGGGTGCCCCTGGGGCACCTGAAAAACCGCGACAACCACCGGCAAGTCCTTGCGCCGGAGGCGGGGCACCGGGTACACGAGTACCGGTGGGGCCGCCACCGGGTGTGGGGACTGACCGCGGCGATCCTCCACCGGTTTCTCTCCTTGCTCGACGACGGGGGGACGAGATGAAAGACGCGCTGGCCCGGCACGTCCTGGCGTCGATGCGGTGCGGGGTGGTGGCCGTGGACCCGGACGGCCGGCTGATCACCTTCAACCGGCCCGCGGCAGAGATCCTGGGCGCCGGCCCGGAGGACCCGGTGGGGAGGGACTGCCGGGAGGTCCTCGCGAACTGCCCGGCCCTGGCCCACCTGCTGCTCGGCGCCCTGGAGCGGACCACCCTGCCCGACCGGGCGGAACTGGAGCTGGAGATCGGCGGCGAACGCCGGTGCCTGATCGGGTTCAGCCTGTCCCGGATCGAGGACGACCGGGGTACCCTGAGGGGCAGCGCGATCTTCTTCAAGGACCTTACCCTGGTGGAGGAGGAGCGGGAGCGGGAGACCCTGCGCAACCGGCTGGCCAACCTGGGAGAGGTGGCGGCCCAACTGGCCCACGAGGTGCGCAACCGCCTGGGGGGCATCCGGCTGTTCCTGGGGCTGGCCCGCCGCCGGCTCGACGGGGACGCCGAGGGCGAGGCGTACCTGGAACGAGCCGACGCCGAACTGCTGGAGGCGAACGCCAAGATGGGCGAGATCCTGAACTTCGTACGGCCGGTGCGCCCCGATCCCAGACCCGCCGACGCGGCCGGCCTGTGCCGGGAGGCGCTCGACGCGACCCTGGCGCGGTTCCCGGGGGCCGCGCCGCGCGTGGCGTGGCAGGTGCAGCCCGGCCTGCCCCCGGCGCTGGCGGACGCCGGCCAGGTCCGGGACGCCCTGGCCAACCTGTTCGCCAACGCCCTGGAAGCGGCCGGCCCGGACTGTTCCCTGCAGGTATCGGTGTCGGCCGAGGACTCGCCCGTGCTGGTGGCCTCGGTGCTGGGCAACACGGTGCCCGGGCTGAAAGGCTACGGCGAGGGGAGGGGATCGCGGATTCGCATCGAGATCGCCGACGACGGCCCCGGGGTCCCCCCCGAGGTGCTGCGGCGGATCTTCCTGCCGTTCTTCACCACCAAGGAGATGGGGTCGGGCCTGGGGGTGCCCACGGCCCAGAAGATCCTGGACGCCCACGGCGGGGCGCTGGACGTGATCTCCCGGCCCGGCCAGGGCGCCACGTTCGTGGTGCGGCTGCCGGCCGCGCAGCCCGAGGAGAGCGATCATGGCTAGCCTGCTGGTGGTGGAGGACCACGGGGCCCTGCGCGACGCCCTGGCCATCTCGCTGGGCGCCCGGGGCCACAAGGTGGTCACCGCGGACCGCGGGGACAAGGCGATCGCCGTGGTCGAGACCCAGGCGTTCGACCTGGTGGTCACCGACCTGAAGCTGCCCGGCGCGGACGGACTCCAGGTGCTCGAGGCGGTGCGGAGCCACCAGCCCGCCGTGCCCGTGCTGGTGATGACGGCCCACGGCACCATGGAGACCGCGGTCCGGGCCCTGCGCCTGGGCGCCCTGGACTTCATCGAAAAACCCTTCGACATCGACGAGATGGAGGCCCGGATCGAGAAGGCCCTGGAGCAGGGCCACCTGGCCGAGACGGTGCGGGACCTGCGCCAGAGCCTGCTCGAGCCGTACCGGCCCGAGAACATCGTGGGCGCCAGCCCGGGCCTCCTGGCCGCCCTGGACATGGCCCGGAAGGTGGCCGGGGCGCGCACCAGCGTGCTGATCACCGGCGAGACCGGCACGGGCAAGGAGTTGATCGCGGGCGCGATCCACGCCCTGAGCCCCCGCAGCGCGAACGAGTTCATCCCGGTCAACTGCGCGGCGATCCCGGACACCCTGCTCGAGAGCGAGCTGTTCGGCCACGAACGCGGCGCGTTCACCGGCGCGGCCCGGCGCCGGCTGGGCCGGTTCGAGCGGGCCGACGGCGGCACGTTGTTCCTGGACGAGATCGGGGACATGAGCCTCGCGACCCAGGCCAAGATCCTGCGGGTGCTCCAGGACGGACGGATCGAACGGTTGGGCGGGGACGAACCGATCTCGGTGGACGTGCGCGTGGTGGCAGCCACCCACCGGGACCTGCTGGAGCGGATCCGGGAGGGGAGCTTCCGGGAGGACCTGTACTACCGTCTCAACGTGGTCAACATCCACCTGCCACCCCTTCGGGAGCGGGGCGACGACCCTGTCCTGCTGGCGCGGCACTTCGCGACCCAGCTGTCGGCCGAACTCAAGCGGCCGATCCTGTCGTTCTCCCAGGAGGCACTGGGGGCCTTGCGCGGCCACACCTGGCCCGGCAACATCCGCGAGTTGCGCAACGCGGTGGAGCGGGCCGTGCTGCTGGCCGAGGGGCCGGCGATCGCCCCGGAGGACCTGGGGCTCGGCCCGGGCGTCCGGCCGGCGGGCCAGGCCGACGAGGGGCAGTGGGAGGGGGACGCGTTCCAGTTCCGGTTTCCGCCCGGCGGGGTGTCCCTGAAAACCGCGGAGCGCGAGCTGATCCTGGCCGCGCTGCAACGGACCCACTGGATCCAGAAGGACGCGGCCCAGCTCCTGGGGATCACCAAGCGGGCGATCCACTACAAGATCGAACAGCACGGCATCACCCACCCCACCTGGACCAAGAACCGGCCCCAGGGGGAGTGACCGGCAGCGGCCGGACGGGAGGAGGAGACCCCCATGTGGTTCGAACGGTACCGGCAACTCAGCCACAAGGAGCGGGCCCTGTTGGACGGCCGGCTGATCACGTACCACTTCTACGTGGGCGGGGCGACCCTGCTGGTCCTGGGGATCATCGGCGTGTCCCGGGACGACTTCTTCCCGTGGGTCGCGGTCGTGTTCGGGGTGGCCAGCCTGGCCATGGGCGTGGGCCTGCACCTGTTCCACCGGAAGATGGTGTCGGGCCCCCGGCGCACCGAGTACCTGGCCACGGTCAGCGCGGCCCTCGGGCGGCACCGGTTCCCCCTGATGCCGAGCCTCCTGGGGATCCTGACCGTGTTCAGCGTGTTCGTGACCGTGCTGTACCTGCTGGCCGGGTGACCCCGATGCTTGGCAGCCGGTACACCCTCGACGACCTGGAGGCGTTCGCCCGCAAGGACCGGGCGTGCGCCGAGCTGTTGCAAGCGTTCTGCCGGTGGCTCCAGCAGCCCCACGGCGGGAAAAAAGAACCCGACCACGCCGGTGCCCTGGCCCACGCGGCCGACCGGTACCTGAGGGAGTTCGTGGTGGACTGCAAGGAACTGGGCCCCGACCACCCCGACCCCGCCCTGGTGCGGCAGTACCTGGGCCACTGGTACATCGTGCACACCCTGGAGCCGTCCCACGACGAGATCGACCGGGCCGCCGAGGCCCTGACCCACCTGTACCGGTTCCTGGCCGGCCAGGAGGTGGTGGACGGCGGGACCGCCCGGGCCGTGGCCGAACTGCTGGCCGACACGGCGTACTTCCACGACCGGCTGGAGCGGTTCTGGAACCTGACCCCGGACGAGATCCCGGACTGGCTGGCCGCGGACGACTACCGGCAGCGCGGCGGGTAGCCCCCGGCTCAACCCGACGCGCCTCCCGGCCGATCCTGGAAGCGGCACCCCAACCCGCTTTCCAGGACCCCCATGACCGACCCGGACCGCCCGTCTCCCCGGCAGACCGCGCCCGGCGACCGGCCGAGCCCTCCCCGGTACGACCGGGAGCCCGACTTCACCCGCCCCCCCCTGGAACTGTCTCCAGAGGTTCGAGACCGCCTCCTCGGGCGCCTCCGGTTCCTGTACGGGGACGAAGCCGGCCGGCGTGCCCTGGACGAGCTGGTGCGCCTCCTCCGGGTGCACCACGCGCACAAGGGGGACGCCCTGCGCCGAACCGACGCCGCGGCAGATCCGTCCCGGCGGTTCACCGAACACGACGTGATCCTGATCACCTACGGGGACCTGCTGCGCAGCGACGACCCGTCGCCCCTGGCCGCCCTGGGCCGGTTCTGCGACAACTACCTCCACGGCACGATCAACACCATCCACATCCTGCCGTTCTTCCCGTACTCCTCGGACCGGGGGTTCTCGGTGATCGACTACGAGAGCGTGGACCCCCGGATCGGCACCTGGGACGACGTGGAGCGTCTGGGCGAGCGGTACCGGCTGATGTTCGACGCGGTGGTCAACCACGTATCGGCCCGGAGCCGCTGGTTCCGGGAGTTCCGCAACGGCCACCCCGGGTACCGGGAGTTCTTCACGGCGTTCGACTCCCCGGACGCGCTCACCCCGGAGGACCGGGCCCTGATCTTCCGGCCACGCACCTCGGACGTGCTGACCCGGACCGACACGGTGGACGGCCCCCGGTGGGTGTGGACCACCTTTTCGCCGGACCAGGTGGACCTGAACTACAAGAACCCCGGGGTGCTGCTGCGGGTGGTGGATGTGTTGCTGCTGTACGTGCGTCACGGCGCCGAGATCCTGCGCCTGGACGCGGTCACCTACCTGTGGTGCGAGCCGGGCACCCGGTGCATCCACCTGCCCCAGACCCACGAGATCGTCAAGCTCCTCCGGGACGTCCTGGACGTGGCCGCGCCCGGCGTGGCGTTGATCACCGAGACCAACGTCCCCCACGCGGAGAACGTGTCGTACTTCGGTGACGGCCGGGACGAGGCCCAGATGGTGTACAACTTCGCCCTGCCCCCCCTGGTACTGCACGCGTTCTACCGGGAGGACGCGACCCTTCTGACCCGCTGGGCGGCCAGCCTGGAGGCCGTGTCAGACACCGCCACCTTCTTCAACTTCCTGGACTCCCACGACGGCATCGGCCTGCTGGGCGCCCGGGGCATCCTGCCCGAAAACGAACTGGCCTACGTGGTCGAGCGGGCCCGGGACCACGGCGCCCTGGTCTCGTACAAGACCGGTTCGGACGGCCGGGACGAGCCCTACGAACTCAACGTGACCTGGTTCAGCGCCCTGAACGGGGAGGACGGGGACGAGGACGTCGCGTTCCAGGTGCGGCGGTTCGTGGCCACCCGGGTGGTCGCCCTGGTGCTCCGCGGGGTGCCCGGGATCTACCTGCACAGCCTGGTCGGCACCCGCAACGACCTCGAAGCGGTGCTGGCCGCCCACTCGAACCGGGCGATCAACCGGGCCGAGATCGATGAGGCCAAGATCCTCGACGCCCTGGCCGACCCCCTGTCCAAGGTATCCAGGATCAGCCGGGAACTCGGCCGCCTGATCGCGTTGCGCGCCCGCCAGCCCGCGTTCCACCCGACCGGAACCCAGCAGGTCCTGGAGCTGTCCCCCCAGGTGTTCGCGGTGTGGCGGGCCGCACCCGGCGGCGGCCAGCTCCTGCTCACCCTGGTGAACGTCTCGGCCAGGCCGTGTGAGCTGGATATCCGCGTGGACGAGTTGGCGCCGGGGGTGTCGATGTGGCACGACCTGGTGAGCGACATGACCTGGATGACCGACGAAGGCGTCCTGGCCGTGTCCCTGGCCCCGTACGACCCGGCGTGGCTCGAACCCCGGCCCGACCTCACCCCATAGCCCCGGCGAACGCCTCGATCTCGTCCCGGGCGGCCTCGAGGGCCGCCCGCTCGGCCTCGAAGACGTCGGCCGGCAGATCGCCGGCAACGTCCTCCGGCGGGGCCGGGTTGCCGCCGTCCCCGATGCCCGCCTGGCGGGCCAGGGCGTCGGCCGCGGCCACCAGGGCCGCCCCGCCGTCGGCAGGGCGGTCTGCGTGGTGGCCGGTCACCGGGGCCCGGAGCACTTCCGGAAAGTTCCACCGGTCCAGGAGCATCCCGCCCACTGCGGCGTGGTCCAACCCGACCTCGGCGCGTTCGGCGTCGGGCAACGGGGTCCCGTCGGCCCGGGCCGCGGCCAGGGCGCGGCCGAACGGCCCGGGAAAGTGGTGGGCCAACACCATCTTGCCCACGTCGTGGAGCAGGCCTGCCAGGAACAACTGCTCCCCGTCGGCCCGGCCGGTGCGGCGGCACAGCCCCCTCGCGGCCGTGGCCACGGCCGCGCTGTGGACCCAGAGGCCCTCCTGCCGGAACCCCTTTGTGCGGGCGGGCGGGAGCACCCGGGCCACGCCCACCGACACCGCCAGGGACCGGACCATGTTGACGCCCAGCAGGGCCACGGCCCGGTCCAGGCTGTCGATCTCCCGGCGGAACCCGTAGTAGGCCGAGTTGGCCACCTTGAGCACGTCGGCGGCCAGGGCCGGATCCCGGGAAAGCACACCGGTGATCTCCCGGGTGCCGACCTCCGGGTCGGCCGCGAGGGCCAGGATCCTGGGGACGGCCGCGGGCAACGGGGGCAGCGTCTGGACCCGGGCGTAGACCGTCCGGAGCACGTCGGCAGGGCCCATGGTTTTCTCCTCCTATGTTTTGCCAGTTTGCCTTTTCTCTCTTGGGGATATCGGGGTGGGGCCTGGTGGAGCGCCGGGTGCGGCCCCTCGGCTCGCCGCGCACCAAGAGTGTCCGGTGCGCGGCGATCGGGTGCTGAACCCGCACCCGGCCCGGAACCGGGCGCCACCCCGGGGTCGTTCGGCCATACGCTTGAAGGTCTCGATATATGCCGGTCCCGGCCGCGCGGCCGGCCGGTTACCAGATGTACTCGTCGGCGATGTCGCGTTTGTCCCGGCCCCACAGCAGGTGGAGGATCCGGAGCTTCTTGAGCCGCTGGAGACTCAGGCTGCCCAGGGGCACGTACACGATCCGGCGGTCGAGCCAGCCGGCGTACTGCTTCAGGAACCCCCTGGGCGGGCGCCTGGCGCAGTACACCACGTGGCGCTCCCGGGAGTACTCGACACCCGCGGCCAGGAGCCGTTCGGCCGGCCCCCGGGTCCACGCGTAGTCCGGGTCGGTCCACACGTCGGCCATGCGGCGGGGC
>JAJRUI010000111.1 GCA_024277875.1 Deferrisomatales bacterium | reverse complement strand
CGCTGGTCCAGGTCGCCACCGTCCAGTCCGGGGTGTCGAGGCTCCCGTAGTCGTACGAGAGCCCCCCCGTGACCGGGTTGTTGTTGACGCCCCACTCCGACACGCCGGTCCCGTCGTGGCAGCCCCAGCAAATCTCGGCCTCGGTAGCGCCCGAGGTCGCCGTGCCGCCCAGGAAGATCCCGCCGTGCTGGGTGTAGTCGATGCCCAACTGGGTCTGCATGTTCAGGCTCTGCCCACTGCCGTTGTCCCGGTTGTTCCAGCTCGTCGGCGGCAGCGGCACCGTCACTGGACCCGAGTGCCCCGTGTGGCACTTGTTGCACTGCGCGTCCCAGTCCGTCGTGCCCGACAGGGTCTCCCCCGTCGACGCCTTCAGGTGGGAGCCGTAGACCGTGGTCTTGTTCGCGGCGCTCCCGTCCTCCCACAGAACCTGGGGCGCGTTGGGGTCCGTGGTCCGGTCCGTGCCGTGGCACAGCACGCACGAGGCCCCGAACTCCTTGGTGTGCTTGTGGCAGTCCGTGCACCCGCTCGTGCTGTTGTGCTCGTCCCCTGAGGTCGAGGTGTAGTGGGCCGTGGTCGTGTGGCACACCTGGCAGATCCCGTCGTAGGGGGACGCGCTCTTGGCGTAGTCCGTGCCGGTGGTGTTGTTGGTGAACGTCGGCGTCACGGTGGTCTGCGGCACCCCGTAGGTCCCGTCCGAAACCTGGGTCACCGTCCTCTGCACCATGTAGATGTTGCCGGAGCCCCCGCTCGTGCGGTCGCCGTGGGGGTCGTGGCAGTCCCAGCAGAAGTTGCCTCCGTCCGTGGTCTGGTCGTGCTTGGCGCCGTAGTGATTCGTGTCCACGTTCAGGGTGGAGTTGACGCTCGCGTACCCCGTGCCCGCCCCGTCCGGGTCGTACCCCGAGCCCGCCGTGCTGTGGCACACCAGGCACACGTCGTTCCAGCCCCCGTCCTCCGTGGCCCCCCTGCCCAAGGCCCCCTTGTTCGCCAGCCGGAACGGGTTCGTGGCCACCCCGTGGAACACTCCTCCGTCGTGGCAATACTGGCACCCCTGCGGGTCCGTTGCAGGCCCCGAAAAACCGGCCGCGGCGTTGCCCGAGACGTCGTAGGTGCCCGTGGCTTTGCCGTGGCCCGAAAAGCCCCACTCGTCCGAACCCACCACCGCCTTGGTTCCGTTGTCGTACACAAAGTCGTCCACGTCCGAGGTGCCCAGGTGGCACGCGTCGCAGGTGCCCGACCCGAAATCGCCGTACTCGGCGGTCCAGTTGCTGCCCGTGTTCATCACAAACGCATTGGAGTGGCACGCGGCCTCGCAACCTCCGGTCGTATCATTGTACTGCGCACCGGCCGCGGTCCCGTGGGTGGAGTCCGGGCCGTTCATGGTGATCTTCCCGTTCCCGTGGTTCCCGGTGCTCCAAGTCTGGTCATAGTTGGCCTCCCCCCACCCGTGGCAGACCCGGCAATTGAAATGCTGGGCCATCTGATCCCCGGTGTTGCCGGCGTAGGGGTCGGTATGGTCGGTGGTGGTCGGATCTGCCTCGTCCCACCGCCAGCCGTTGATGAAGTCGCCGTGGCAGTTGCCGCACACCGGATCCCCGGGGTTGTCCCCAGGCCCCGGCTTCTGGTCCACCACCCCGATCCACCTGCGGAACCAGGTCATTGCGTCGGAGTGGCAGATGGCAGCGCATCCGGTCGCCTGGCTGTAGGTGATGAAACTCACGAATGAGAACGTGGCCTGGGTGGAGTCCTGGAACACGCCGTCCCAGTGGGCGCTCGACGGGCTCGTGCTGTCGTGACAGCCCCCGCAGTCGAACGAGTGGCTCTTGATGTTGACGGGGGTGACGTGTATGCCGCTCGTGGGGTCGTTGGTGGCCCCACCCCGCGTATGACACACGAGGCACCCGTTCGAGACCGAATCGTACCAACCGTCCTGCCCCGGAACCGAGGCCTTGTTATTGTGGCAATCCACGTTGGAGCAGGTGTCGGCCGCGCTGTCGTAGGCTGCATCCGTGTCGGTGCTTTCCGTGCCCACCACGATCGCGGTCCAGATCGGGTCCACGTACCCGGTCACGTTGACCGTACCGTCGTTATGGAGCGTGCCGAACGCAGAGCCCCGCGGGTCCTCGTGGCAGTAGGCGCACATCTCCTTCTGCTGCTCATCGGTGTAGGGGCTGGCGTACCCTAACTTGGCAGCGATCTCGGAGATGTGCTTCGCGTGGCGACCAGCCCGGTCCGGAGTTGCGGTTCCGTCGGGCCAGAAGGTGCCCGCCGCCGGATCGCCGTGGCAGCCGGTGCACGAGGGGCTGAACGCCTTGTTGTGGGGATGGCAGTCGGAGCAGTCGCCCGGGTTGCCCGTGCCGCCCGGATGGTTCCCGCCCGAGGCGCTCGTGTCGTCCACGAACGCGTACGGCGTGTCCGTTCCTGGCGTTCCTTCGTGGCACTCCTGGCAGATGCTCGACCACGGCGTATCGCTGTCGGCGTAGCTGGTGCCCGCCGTGCTCTGGCCCGTGGTGTCGTCGGTGAACACCAGGTTCACCTGCTCGGTGGGCTCGGCCGGCGGGGGGCCCGCCGG
>JAJRUI010000006.1 GCA_024277875.1 Deferrisomatales bacterium | reverse complement strand
GTCCACCACGTCCACGTGGATCCAGTCGGCTCCGGCCCGCTCCACGGCCCGGATCTCGTCGGCCAGGCGGCCGAAGTCGGCCGAAAGGATGCTGGGGGCGATGATCGGCATGGCAGCTCCTGTGCCGGCCGTCCGTCCGGCGGTCCGGCGTCTTCCCAGTAAGTTCCGTTGTAGAGACCTTCAAAAGTATTGTCGCATGACCCCGGGGTGGCGCCCGGTTCCGGCCGGGTGCGAGTGCGGCACCCGATCGCCGCGCGAGGTTGCCCGGCTGACACGCCTGTGGGCCCTGCGAAAGCGGTGTGTCGAGCCCTGGCGGCACACCAGACGTCTTGGTGCGCGGCGAGCCAAGGGGCCGCACCCGGCGCTCCACCGGGCGCCACCCCGAACAGCCCCAAGAAAAGAGAGGATCCGGTAAAACTTTCGTTGGTCTCTACCAGGTTGCGGAAAAAGCAACCTGCTATGGCCCGGCCTCGGAGACCACGCGGCCGTCCAGGCGCACCGTCGCCCGTTCTCCCGGGCCCAGGGGGATCCACCGGTCTACCCGGGTGCCGCCGGGGATCCAGTCGTCGAACAGGACCACGCCGCCGCCGGTGCGGTCCCAGATCACTTCCACCCGGTGGCGGGCGAACCCCACCGGCGCCGTGGTCCCCACCACCACGGCGCGGGTCCTGCCCGACCACCGCGCCCGGCCGGCCACGGTCAGGGATACGGCGCCTCCCTCGGCCACCGGGAAGCCGGGCAGGGGGGACTGGGCCACTACCCGGCCCCGCTGGGCCGGGGTCACGGGTTTTTGTTCCTCGACCCGGTCCGTGCGCAAGGCGTACCGCGCCAGTTCGGCCAGGGCGTCGTCCAGGGAGAGACCCTCGATCCGGGGCATCCGGAGCAGCACCGGGCGGGGGCCGGTACTGGCCACTACCGCGACCTCGGAGCCCCGGGGAAGCCGGATTCCCGGCGGGGCAGCCTGGGCTGCCACCTGGCCGGCCGGCCCCCACGGCAGCCGTGGGCCGACCCGCAGCCGCAGGCCGGCCTCCTCGAACAGGATCCGGGCGTCCTCGAGGGATAGACCGCGCACGTCGGGCACGGGGTGGCGCTCGGGCCCCCGGGACAGGGTGACGCCCACGCTGCGACCGGCCTTCACCCGCGCCCCGGGCTCCGGCCGCTGGCGCACGATGTGGTTTTCGGGCACCGCGTCCGAGTACGTGAACCGGCGGATCTCCAGGTCCAGGCCGGTCCCCTGGAGTTCGTCCAGGGCGTCCGACAGCCCCTTGCCCACCAGGTCGGGCACGGACACCTCCGGCGTGCGTTCTACCACAAGGGACACGGCCAGGTACGCGCCCAGCCCGGCCACGGCCACGGCCAGGACGGTGTACACCGCGACCACCAGGAGGCGTTTCACCCGTGCTTCCCCTTCCGGAGCAACCGGGCCGCGAAAAACCCGTCCAGTTCTTCCGGCCCTGTTCCGTCCAGGGGGCCGGGAAAGGTGCGCAGCCGGCCCCGGCCGTCCACCAGGCCGTCCCACTGGACCCCGCAGTCGGGGGGCGAAGCCGGCGTGAACGCCGGGTGGGCCTCCAGGAACGCGTCCACCACCCCGTCGTTCTCGGTGGCCAGGGTCGTGCAGGTTGCGTACACCAGCACGCCCCCGGGACGCACCGCCGCTGCCAGGTTGTGGAGAAGGGCGGCCTGGAGGGCGGGGAACCGTTCAAGGTCCCCGGGGCCCCGGCGCCACTTGGCGTCGGGGTTGCGGGCGAGCACCCCCAGGCCCGAGCACGGCGCGTCCACCAGGACCCGGTCGAACGCGGCCGGGAACGCGAACGAGCGGCTGTCCGCGGCCGCGGCGTCCACGTTGGTCGCGCCGGTCTGCCGGGCCAGCCGGGCAACGGCCCGGGCGCGGTGGGGGTGTACGTCCACAGCGGTCACGTGCCCGCCCTGGCCCACCGCCTCGGCCAGTTGGGTCGTCTTGATCCCGGGCCCGGCGCACGCGTCCAGGATCCTTTCCCCGGGGCGGGGGCCCAGGAAGTGGACCACCAGTTGGGACGCCTGGTCCTGGACCACGGCCCGGCCGTCGGCCAACAGGGGCCACTGGCGGGGGTCTCCCCCGCCGTCCACCCGCACGGCGCCAGGGGCGAACGCCCCCGGTTCGGCCGCCAGCCCGGCTGCCCGGAGTTTGGCCACCGCCGGGCCGGCTGGCCCGCGGACCCGGAGCCACCGGGCCGGCACGCGGCTGGCCGCCCTGCACAGCAGTTCTGCCCCCCCTCTGCCGTGCTCGCCGAGCCACCGCTCAACCAGCCACCGGGGGCAGCCGTAAAGAAGGGAGAGCTGGTCCACCCGGTCCCGGGCCGGGGGCGGCTCGGGACCGTCCCGGGCCACCCGGCGCAGCACCGCGTTGACGAATCCCGCTGCGTGGGCGTGTCCCGCGCCGCGGGCCAGATCCACGGCGGTGTGGACCGCAGCCCGGTCGGGAACCCGGTCGAGGAACAGGATCTGGTACGCGCCCAGCCGGAGCACCTGGAGCACCTTGGGGTGGGTCCGGGACAGCGGGCGGGCGCTGGCCCGGGCCAGGTGGGCGTCCAGGCGGTTCTTCCACCGGAGCACACCGTACACCAGGTGGCTGGCCAGGGCCCGGTCGGCCGGCCCCAGCCCGGGTGCCCGACGCAGGGCCGCGTCCAGCGCGGCATCGGCGTACCGGTCCCGGCGCTCGAGATCGTCGAGCACGGTCAGGGCGAACAGGCGTGCGTCTGGGGTCGGGGTCACGGGGCCTCCGGGGGGGACGCCATGATACCTCTGCAAGCCGAGGGAAGTCAAAGCCCGGAACCCCTTGAAACCGTTGCGGTTGCTTGTTGCACTCCCGGGGCGGTGGTACACTCCGCGCACCCCGGCAGGCCCGGGGCCCCGCCCCTTTCGCGTGGAGGCGAACGCCCATGCGCATCGAGATCGGGTACAAATTCATCATCGGGTTCATCGTGGTGGTGGCCGCCGTGGTGGCCGTGCCGTACGCGGTGTCCCTGCTGGACCTGCCCGAGTGGGCCCGGGGGCTGATCCCGCCGCTGGCGGCCATCGCCGTGGGGCTCACCATCGGATCGGCGTTCTCCAGGGGCCTGACCCGCCAGGTGGGCGTGCTCCAGAGGGCCACCCGCCAGATCGCCGAAGGGGACCTGCGCAAGGGGGTGGATCTGGGAACCCGGCTGTTCCCGGACGAACTGGACGACCTGGCCGCGTCGATCAACGCGATGCTGACCAACTTGCGGCAGGTGGTCGCCCAGATCCTCCGGACGGCCACCGAGGTGGCCACCTCGGCCCAGAACCTGTCGGCGACCTCGGAGGAGCTCAACGCGTCCGCCGAGCAGATCGCGGTCACCACCGAGGAGGTGGCCCGGGGCGTTTCCGACCAGCGGACCGAGGTGGAGCGGGTCACCGCCCTGTTCCGGGAGCTGGAACAGGGGCTCGAACGGATCGACAGTCTGTGCCGGGACGCGGTGGAGGCTGCCCGGGCGGCCGAGGAGACCGCCCAGGGCGGCGGCGAGCGGGCGCGGGAGTCGTTCGGAGAGCTCGAATCGGTGCTCCAGGGGCTCGAGGGGATGGCCGAGGTGGTTGTGTCGTTC
>JAJRUI010000110.1 GCA_024277875.1 Deferrisomatales bacterium | reverse complement strand
TGGTGGAGCGCCGGGTGCGGCCCCTTGACTCGCCGCGCCGTTCGAACGCCCGGATCGTCTCCGAACGCCAAGGGTTCCGAGGCCGAGGCCCGGACCGACCTGCAAACGGCGGCAACACAAGGCGCGGCGACCGGGTGCCGCTACTGGCGCCCGGCCGGAACCAGGCCCCCGCCCCGTACCCTGGCAATACAATTGCAGGTCTTAGTACCCGGGTGGTTTGCCCGGGAACGGGCCGGCGAGTAGGATGGGTCCGGCTACGAACACCGGGCGGGAGGAGGGATGATGCGACACGCGGGATGGCTGTGGGCGGTGGTGCTTGCGCTGGGGATCGGGTGTGCGCCGGGGCCCGCTGTCCGCTCGATGCAGGCGCCGTCGTACGACTTTTCCCGGCTCAAGACTTACGCGTGGGTGGAGCCCAACACCGAGGACGTGGCAGCCGAGCGGTTCCGCAACGCGGCCCTGGAGAAGATGATCCGGGCCGGGGTGGACCGCGCCCTGATCGAGAAGGGCTACCGGTTCGCGGACGACGGGCGGCCCGACTTCCTGGTGGCCGAGTATGTGAGCCTGCAGGAGAAACTCGACTCCCGGACGTTCCAGCGGGTGTACGGGTACGACCGGGGCATGGGCCCCACCGAGGGCCGTTCGCCGTACGACAGCAAGACCCGGGTCGAGACCTACGAGGCGGGCACCCTGGTGGTGGACGTGCTGGACGCGGCGACCCGGGAGGTCGTGTGGCGGGGCACGGCCGAGGGCAAGGTGGACCCGCAACTGGACAGCGAGAAGCGCAGGCAGCGGCTCCGGGAGGTCGCCCGGAGGATGCTGGCGGCGTTTCCCCCGGCCGTCCGGTGATCAGAACGGCCGCCGTCCTGCCAGCAGGTCGGCCACCGGCGCGGTGATCTCGATCCGCTCGAGGGCCAGCTTGACCACGGCGGTGATCGGCACCGCCAGGAACATGCCCACGACCCCCCAGATCATGCCCCAGAAGATCAACGCCAGCAGGATCGTGATCGGGTGCAGGTCGAGGCTTCCGCCCATGAGCCGGGGTTCGACGATGTTGCCGATCACGAACTGGACGAGGGCCGGCAAGCCGATGGCCAGCACCACCCGGAGCGCGGTCACGTCCGGGGCCAGCAGGACCACGGGCAGGGGGAGCAGGGACGAGATGATCGACCCCACGCTGGGGATGAAGTTGAGCAGGAACGCAAACGCGCCGAACGACCGGGCGAAGTCCACGTCCAGCACGGCCAGGATCGCGTACACCAGGAAACCGGTCAGGGCCGACACGAACACCTTGGCCACCACGTAGCGTTTGACCCGGTTGTCCACCTCGGCCCGAATCCCGGTGAGGGGCGGGCGGGCGCTGCTGCTCCCGACCAGCAGGAATAGCAGGAACAGGAACACCAGGGTGGTCTTGGACAGGATCGCGAACAGCGAGCCGCTCACCTGCATCAGCACGGTGCGGGTGGCGCCCACCGGCACGAGGGACATCACGTCCATCTGGGCGCCGGGTTCGATGCCCAGGGCCTTCAACGGGACCGCCCGGAGCACCCGGTCCACCAGGTTCTCGAGCCCCGCCTGGTACCGGCCCGCGTTGGCCGAGAACTCGGACACCGCCGCCGCCAGGGTCCCCCCGATCAGAAAGAACGCCGCGATCCCCAGGAACAGGGTCGTGACCACGGCCACGGCCCCGGGTATCCGGAGCCGGTCCCGCTGGAACGCCACCACGGGGTCGAGCACCAGGCGCAGGAACAGGGCCAGCACGAACGGCACCACCACGGGCTGGAGCCACTCGAGGGCGGCGCCGATCGCGGTTCCGGCCAGGATCAGCAGGCACACCGTCTGGATGCGCTGCTCGCTTCGGTAGGCGGACATCGTTTGGTCTCTCCGGCGGGGTCCGGGGGAGAGTGTACCAGCAAACCCCCTCGCCGAGACAGCGGACGGGCGGGCTGTTGTCAGCCGGCCGACAGGGCCTTGGCCACCCGGGCCAGCAGGTCGGACAGCCGGTACGGTTTGGGCACGAACCCGGCGGCACCCAGCCTCTCCACCTCCCTGGCCTCGTCGTCCGACGCATACCCGGTGGACACGAGCACCCGGGCGGCGGGGTCCTGCTCCCGCAGCGCCTTGAGGCACGCCTTTCCCCCCATGCCGGGCATGCCCAGGTCCAGGATCACCGTGTCCACCTCCCACCCCCGGCTCCGGTACACCTCCAGGGCCTCCTCGCCGCTGGTTGCGGTGAGCACGCGGTAGCCGGCGTCCTCCAGCGCCTGCCGTGCCAGGTCCCGCACCACGGCCTCGTCGTCCACCACGAGGACCGTGGCGCCCAGTGGGTCCCGGGCCGGCGGTGACGGCTCGCCGCCGTCGGCCGAGGTCCGGCCCAGGAGCCGGCGGGGACGGGGGGGGGCGGGTCGCATGACAGGGTCTGTTGGGGCAGGGGTTCTCACCGGTCCGGGGAAATTATACAGGGCCCCGGGGGGGCGGGACCAACGGCCTTTGACATCCACGCCAGAAAACCCAATATTGTGCGGCTCCGGGACCGGCCGAAACGCGACCAGGAGGGAACAGACCATGCCGGTGTACGAGTTCTACTGCCCCGACTGCCACACCATCTACAACTTCCTGTCCCGCCGGGTGAACACGACCCGGCAGCCGGACTGCCCCCGGTGCGGGCGGCCCGCGCTGGAAAGGCAGGTGTCGATCTTCGCGATCTCCAGCGGCCGGGGGGACGAGGGGGAAGGAGACGGACCGGACCTGCCCGACCTGGACGAGGCCCGGCTGGAGCGGGCGCTGGAGGGGCTGGCCGGGGAACTCGATAGCGTGGACGAGAACGACCCCCGGGCCATGGCCCGGGTGATGCGCAAGCTCTACGGCGCCACCGGCATGAAGCTCGGGGACGGCATGGAGGAGGCGATCCGCCGGATGGAGGCCGGGGAAGACCCGGACCGGATCGAAGAAGAACTGGGGGACGTGCTCGAGGAGGAGGACCCGTTCGGCGCCCTGGGCGAGGGCAGGGCCGGGGGCCTCCGGGCGATCCGTCGCCGGCTCCTTCCCGCTCGGGTGGACGAGACCCTCTATGAGCTGTGACGGCCCCGACCACCTCGAGTTGGGGGGCGGCCGCCGGGTCGCGTACCGGTCCGTGCCGGGCCGGGGCCCGGCGGTGGTGTTCCTGGGCGGGTTCGCGTCGGACATGACCGGCACCAAGGCGCGTTTCCTCGAACGCCTGTGCCGGCAGGCCGGCCAGGGGTACGTCCGGTTCGACTACACCGGCCACGGCGCGTCCAGCGGCCGGTTCGACGACGGCACCGTGGGCCTGTGGACCGAGGACGCGGCGGGCGTGGTGGACCGGCTGACCCGCGGGCCGGTGGTGCTGGTGGGGTCGAGCATGGGGGGCTGGATCGCCGCCCGGGTGGTCCGGGCGCTGCCCGGCCGGGTGGCTGGCCTCGTGACCGTGGCTGCGGCCCTGGACTTCACCGAGGAGGTGGTCGGCCCGGGGTTGGCGCCGGAGGCCCGGGCCAGGCTGGACGAGGACGGCCGGATCGAGGTGCCCAATCCCCACGGGGACGGGCCCACGGTGCTCACCCGCGCGTTGCTCGAGGACGGCCGCCGGTGCCGCGTGCTGGACGGCGAGCCGATCCCCCTGGCCGGGCCGGCGCGGCTGCTCCACGGCCTCGCGGACCGGGAGGTGCCGTGGGCGCTGTCGGTCCGCCTGGCCGGGGCGTTGGCCAGCGACGACGTGGAGGTGTTGCTGCTCAAAAACGGAGACCACCGCCTGTCGGACGAGCGCGGGCTCGACCGGCTCGGGCGAGCGGTGCTGGAGGTGGTCTCGCTCGCCGGCCAGGGGCCGGGAAAGGAGCGCGGATGAACGAGCACGCGCGGTGGGGGGCGGATCGCCGGCTGGAGGCTGCGGCGGCGGCCCTGGAGAAGAACGGGTTCGGGGCCCGGGTGTTCCCTGACCGGGACGCGGTGATCGACCAGGTGCTGGAGGACGCCCGGGACGCGGACACCGTGGGGTTCGGCGGGTCCCTCACCCTGGTCGAGCTGGGGCTGCCCGACCGGCTGCGGGAGGCGGGCAGGACCTGCCTCGTCCACGGCGCGCCCGGCCTCACCCCGGAGGAGCGGGTCGCGGTGATGCGGCGCCAGCTCACCTGCGACCTGTTCCTGTCCGGCACCAACGCGGTCACCCTGGACGGCAAGCTGGTGAACATCGACGCCACCGGCAACCGGGTGGGGGCCCTGGCGTTCGGGCCGAAACGGGTGCGGGTGGTGGTGGGTGCCAACAAGCTGGTGGACGACGTGGAGGACGGGGTGCGCCGGATCAAACGCGACGTGGCTCCGGCCAACGCCCACCGCCTGGACTTCGCCACCCCGTGCGCCGCCACCGGCCGGTGCGTGGACTGCCACAGCCCGGACCGGATCTGCCGGATCGTGCACGTGATGGAAAGGCGGCCGCGCCTGACCGACCTAGCCGTGTACCTGGTGGCCGAGCCCCTGGGGCTGTGAGCCGGGCCGGTTCAGCCGGCTCCGCGAGACGGGAAAAAGCCCCGGCGGTCTGGAGCCGCCGGGGCTTTTCGGCTTGTGCTGGCGTGCCCTACCAGTCCGCCAGGGTCTGCAGGAAGCAGCCGGTGGAGCCCGAGCTGCCGCCGTCGTCGCCCTCCGTCGGCTCGGGGGCGACGGGCTCCTCGCCGGGCAGCACCGGCGTCAGGCCGGCCAGCCTTGCGAACGCCTCTGCCCCCTCCACGGTGTGCTCGACGATCTGGCCCTGGGTCGACCCGATGAAGTCGGCCGGGATCACCATGCCCCCGCCGCCGGGCACCACGTGGGAGAAGTCGGGGCTGGTGTCGTCCGTGTCCCCGTCGCCGTTGCCGTCCATCGCGCCCACGTAGGGGGCGATCTCGTCCTCGACGAAGATCTTGCCCTCGGCCACCAGGTCGTCGAACCCGGCGATCGCCCACGGCAGGAACACCACCCGCCGGTTGGACAGCCGCGCGTTCATGGCCACGTCCGGGTCCCCGCCGTAGATCGGGGCCGGCGGGCTCGTCTCGGTGCGCGGCGTGGCGTGACAGTCCACGCACTGGCGGGTCTTGCCCGCCTCCACGTTGCCCGGGGCCGGGATCGGCATGCCGGTCTCGGGATCCACGCCGCCCAGGGGGTCGTAGTCCTTGGGCGCGCCCAGGGCCTCGGACGCCGGCAGCACGTTGTGGGTGATCGAGAAGTAGTGGGCCACGATCGCCAGCTTCAGGTGGTGCTGGCGGCCCGCCATGCCGGCGTACGCGTCCTCCTTGGCCAGCACCATCTCGAGCGCGCCCCGCACCAGGTCCAGTTCGGTCTCGTTGGAGATCTCGGGGTACAGGTCGAAGCTGTCGTCCCACACGATCGTGTCCGGGTCGTAGTCCGTGATCGCGCCCGTCTCGTCCCGGGTCACGGTGCTGTTGATCAGCACCATCCCGATCTGGCTCGAACCGGGCATCAGCTCCCGGGACACCGCGCCGGCCAGGATCGAGTTGAGCTCCCGGGGCGCGAGGATCCGCATGGACGACCGGTCGGCCTCGTCGTAGTCGACCCAGGTGGCCACGGCCACCGGGTTGCCCGGGTAGAGCTTGATCTTCCCGTCCCGGTCCGGCTTCTGGTACAGCACCGGCGTCATCTCGAAGTAGTTCTTGCCGTTGGCGCTGGCGAAGAACGCCATGATGTCGTTCGGGTCGAAGTTGCCCTCCTCGTCCGGCAGGGGGATCGAGACGTCCCCGTCCATGTCGGTCATCATGTTGTAGAACATCGCGTACGGGTCCAGGGGGCGGTCACCGCCGAACTCGGGGGTGTCCCCCGCCAGGGACCGCTGCATCGCTTCCATCGGGTCGGGCCCGTTGGGGTCGAAGTAGGTGATCGACGTCACCATGTCGATCCCGTACAGGGGGTTGGACTGGCCCACCCACTGGAGCCCGCCGATCCCGTAGAACGGCGCGGCCGCGTAGTAGCCGGGCTGGGGGTCCTGGATGCCCAGGGGCGCGAACACCGAGAACGGGACCATGCCGTTTACGTCGCCCGGGTCGGCCGGGTTGGGCATGTACCGGGCGTCGAAGTTGTACGCGTACCCCAGGGAGTAGTCGAACGCCCGGAACGGCCAATAGCGCTTGACCGGGATGTGGCATCCCTCGCACGACACGTGCTCGAAGTGGGTGCCCACCACGGACTCGGAGCCGAAGTTGTCCCGGTGCGCCAGGACCATGGCGTCCTCGTTGTGGCAGTCCCGGCATACCTTCACCGTGGCGAAGTCGAGATCGTTTCGCACCGTGCCGCCGGTGTCGATGCCCTTGCCGAAGTTGTGGTCGGGCGCGGCCGGATCCTGGGCCTTGACCGCGTGGCAGTCGATGCACTCGACGCCCCGGGCCGCGTGCACGTCGTACCCGGCCAGTTCCCCCGGGCTCTTCTTGGCGGCCTCGACATCCCGGACCAGGGCGTCGTAGTCCTCGGCGCCGGTGTAGTCCATCTTCCAGAACGTGGCCCGTTTGGGTACGTCGGCCTTCATGCCCATCACGTCGGGCCGGATGTACAGGCCCTGGTTCACCGGGTCGCGGAACGCCACGTGGCACCGGCCGCAGATCAGGTCCCACTTGTGGTCGCCCGTGTCGGTGCTCGCCAGCATGGGGGCTGCGGTGCCGTCGTTGCTGCCGAACAGCGCCAGGTCGTCCGGGTCGTAGTAGGTCTGGACGTCGAAATAGTTCTGGACGTCCTTGGGTAGGTCGGACAGGGACACCCCGTCCTTCTTGACCAGCTTCACGTAGGCCAGGGGCACGCCGTCGCCGTCCAGGTCGAGCCCCATCAGGGCGCCCGTAGCCGCGTACTTGAAGTAGTACCCCAGGAACTTCCGGGAACCCCACACCTTGTCGCCGTTGGCCGCGGTCACCCACCTGGAGTTCGGGTCGTACGCGTTGTGCATCTTGAATCCGCTCGTGCCGCCGGCCTCGTCGGGCTTGCCGCCCTCGACCATGGGCACCTTGACCGAGTCCCGGGTGCTGGCCACCGGCGAGTTGGGCGCGGCGTAGAACCGGGTGCCCTCGAGCGTCTCCGCCGGGTCCAGGGGGCTCGAGTACCGGTCGATCGAGAACACCTCGTACCCCTCGGGTACCTCGGACGCGTCCGGGTACCGGCCCACCGAAAGGGCCAGGATGTCGGCGTAGTCGTCCCGGGCCTCGTTCATCTTCGCGATCACGAAGATCTTGAGCCGGGGCGAGTAGTTCTGGGCAGCCACCCCGTTGGCCGTCTGGAGCCGGTTCTCGTACGGGTCCAGGTGGCAGGTGAGGCACTCGGCCTCGAGCACGCCGCTCTCGGTCCAGTCGTGCAGCCGCGGGTGGCTGATGGCCGGGCTGGGATCGCCGCCCATCAGGTCCTGGGCCATGGTGAACGGCGCGGCAGCGATGTCCTCGAGCTCGTACCGGTAGTAGTCGCCGTTCCACCGGCCGTGGAGGCCGGCCTCGATCTCGTCCTTGTGGGCCGCGTAGAACGTGTCGTACCGGTTGCCGTTGCGATCGATCTCGTACGGCCCGCCCCCCATGTGGCACGAGGTACAGGTGGCGATCTCGTCAGCAGAGCCGATGTCGAAGCGGGTGACGTCGTCGGAGTCCTGTGCCGCCAACTGGCGGTACGAGGGCGGTCACCACGCCCCGAACTGGCCGGGGGAGTTCAGGTGGAACAGGGTGGGCAGGGTCTCCAGGGGACCCCCCTCGCCCGCGGCCACCTGGCCGAACTCGTCCGCGAACCCGTCACCGTTGGCGTCGACCCGTTCGTCCAGGCCGAGCTGGAAGTGGTAGGCCGAGGTGATCGCGTCGTAGGAGTGGCACAGGTTGCACGACTGCTTGGGGCTCATCGGCGGCCCCAACACCATCGCGCCGGTCTGGCCGTTGGCGCCGATCGTGGACGTGGCGTCGAGATGGTCCTGGATCGGGTCGCCGACCCCGTCGCCGTCCGAGTCGGCGTAGGTGCGGAGTTTGATGCCCGGGTGGGCCAGGGCCTGGACGGCTCCGGCCGCGAGCAGGCCGGGCACGGCCAGCGTTGCGAGCAGAAGGGGGATCTTGCGCATCTTCTCACCTCTGGGTCGTGGGTTTGGGCCGGCCCCCGGGGGGCCGGCAGTACCGGTTCGGTTCGTCAGAAGCCGCTCGGGTGGCACGCGGTGCACGACGGGTCGGTACGACGGTGGCACACCTTGCACGCGTCTGCCGACGCGGCGCCGCGCACCCGGTGGCCGTCCGCGATCCAGCCGGCCCTGGGGGAGTGGTCCCGGGGCGGCTCCTGGTGGCACCCGGAGCAGAACGTGGCCTGGTGGCACGCCCGGCAGTTGTCCCGGTCCTGCCGGGCCTCGAGGCCGTGGCGCCGGTCCCTCCACCCGATCGTGTGGTTGTCGGGCTTGGTCTGGCGGTGGCAGGTGTCGCACGGGCTGCGCCCCGGGTGGCAGTACGCGCAGGTGGTCTCGTCCAGGTCCGTGAGCTTGCCGTGGCGGCTGTCCCAGGCGGCGTCGTGGCTGGGGGGGCGTTCGTCCCGGCGGAGCCTCGCGTGGCAGGTGTCGCAACTGGCCGGCGCGTCTTCGCCGTCGTGGCACGCCTGGCACGTGGCCATCGTGGGGAACGCGATCCCCGCCAGGTCCTCGGCCCCGGCCGTGTCCCCGTGGCACCGGGAGCAGTCCACGCCGTCGTGGGGTGCGTGGTCGAACGTCACGTCGGCGTACGACCGCCCCCGGGGCGCCGGGGCCGCGGCGTAGCCGCCGTCCTTGGACCGCACGTGGCACGTCAGGCACGCCTCGGACGGGTTGGCCTCGTCGATCTCGTGGCACGCCTTGCACGGCTCCATGCCGGTGCGTCCGACCTCGTCCCCGTGACAGTCGGAGCACTCGGCCTCGTCCGCGTGCAGGGCGTGGGAGAACTTGAGGTCCGGCTTCTCCCGGCACGCGACGAGCCCGACGGCCAGCAGCGCGGCCAGGGGCAGGGTGGTCAGCAGGCTTCTCCGGATCGTCATGGCGATGTCCTCTGCCGCTAGAAGCGCACGGTCAGGCGGGACTCCACGGTCTGGACGGCGTCCACCCCGTAGAGTTCCTCCAACAGGTCGTCGGTTTCGTGGGTGTAGTCCACGGCGAGATCCCACACCGGGTCGGGCCGGTACACGAGCCCCACCCGGAGGCTCCGGGCCACGGCGCTCTCGAACTCGTTGTTCAGGTCGTCTTCCTTCCAGTAGTACGAAACCGACGCCGTGACGTCGGCGGGCAGGCGCTGTTCGGCCGACAGGCTATAGGAGCGGGACCCGGCCTCGTGGCCGTCCAGCCGCTCTTCCTTCCACCACGACACCTGGCCGCTCACGAACAGGCCTGCGAACCCGGGTTCGGCCAGGGACAGCCCGGCCTGGATCACGTCGAAGCTCGTGTTGGACGCGCTCTCGTGGTTCTCTTCGTCGATCAGGTCCCGTTTGGTGTACCCGATCGACGCGGTCGCGTGGGGCCCGAACGCCTGGTGCACCCCCACGTGGTACTGGTTGAACGGAGCGAGGCGCTCGATCCCCAGGCGCTCGAGTTGGTAGCGGCCCGGGTCGGCGTCGTCCGTGTAGTCGTACCGGAAATCGTCGTAGTCCTCGTTGCCCACCTTCTTGTAGAACGTCCCGGTGACCTCGGTGCCGGTCTGGTCCAGCCACAGGGTGGCCGACGCCAGGGCCTCGCGCAGGTCCGAGTTGACCCACTCGGCGCTCGCCTTGGAGGCGACCGCGTTGCCGAACGACTTGCGCAGGGTGGCCCGGGTGAGGTCCTGGAAGTAGGACAGGTAGTCCACCGTGGCGAGCACGTCCCAGGGCAGCCGCAGGTCGACCCCCACCCCGTACACGGTGCTCTCCTCCAGGTCGTCGTAGAAGCGGACCACCCGCCCGCCGAACCCGCGCACGGTCGCGCCGGCCACGAACGGCAGGGCCGGCGCCGCAAGGCTCACGGCCGCGCCGTCGATGTGGACGTCCTCGGCGCTCTTCCAGTCGAACCGGCCGGCAGTCAGTTCGGCCCACGGGGCCGGGCGGGCCGAGAGGGCCGCGTCGTACACGAACAGGTGCCGTCCGTCCGAGAACCGGCTCACCGGGGTGTAGAAGGTGGACTCGGCGTCCTCCTGCCCCAGGTCCCACTGGTACGCGCCGCTCACGTACAGCGAGGTGTCGGCCGGCAGACCGGACACCTCGGCAGACAGGTACTCCGAGAAGTACGCGCCCCGGTCGTCCTGGCCGGACGGGGCGTCCGCCCACGCGCCCCTCAGGGTGGTACGGGAGTAGCCGCCCCACTCGACCGCCGCGGCAGCCGTTGGAAGCGCGAACAGGAGCAGGAGGATCGATCCTTGAACTGACAACCGCCGTTTTCCACCCATGATTCCCTCACCTGGGGCGCCCCGGGGGCAACCGTGAACTCGGGCACGAAAGCCATCCGCGCCGAGGTGAGCACGTTTCGTGCCACCGGCGCCGGTACCGGCCGCTTGCACGCTTTTCGGCCGGAAAGCCCGGAATCTGGAGGGGGACGAACGAACGGCCGTTCCGGGAGCCCGGCCCCCGGTGTTTCAGTGAAACGTTTTGTTTCGCAACACCTGAAACATTCGTGGGGCTGGCAACCAGATGGGCGCGCCCTCGGTCGGGCAAGGGGGGGGGAGCCTACGGCAGCGCCCGGCCCTGCGGCAGGTCCCACGGTACGGGAGCGCCTTTGGAACTGCCGGGTCGATGGGCCGGGCGCACGACGAAAAAACGCGGTCCCCGGCGAGGGAACCGCGTGTCTCTGGTGGTGGCGGTGCAGGGACTTGAACCCCGGACGCTGCGGATATGAGCCGCATGCTCTAACCAGCTGAGCTACACCGCCGAAGAGGAGGCGCTATTATACGAACGGCCGCCCCCCTGTCAAGACCGGTCCCTCACGGCAGATCGTAGGCCAGCAGGGTCGTTTCGGGCTTCTTCACGAAGGTGCCCTTGTTGCGCACCAGGGGCGCGTACAACACCGTGCGGTCGGGCCTCACCGGCCCGGGCGCCGTGGCCACGTCCGGAAAGAAACCGGGCAGTTCCGGGCCTTGGGCGTCGAGCACCAGGGCCAGCCCGTCGTAACGGTACACCAGCAGCCGGCCCTGGCCGAACGCCGCGATCCGTTCGAACACCCGCCCCGCCGGGCCGCTGTTTCGGTACAGCACCAGCCGGGTCACGCCGTCCGGGCCGGCCCACGCCACGGTCTTGCCCTGGACCCGGAACACCTGCGGGTCGATCATCGGGCTCTCGGGGCCCACCAGCAGGGTGCGGCTGCCCTTGACCGGTTCGCCGCCCTCGTAGAGCCGGTCGCCGTCCGATCCCACGATCACCAGCTTGTCCCCGGGGTTGGTGGCCACCACGTACGGGGGGGCGTCGGGCGCCAGCTTCAGGAGGTCGAAGTTCAGGACGTGGACGAAATCCGGTGCCGGGAACTTGCCGTCCCGCTTGTACGCGGCCCCGGACCACGCGTACCGGTAGACGCCGGGCGAGAACACGTCCTCCCCGGTCCCGGGGACCCGGGCCAGGAGCACCGGGGTGCCCGTGCCGTCGTCCACGGCGCGCAGGAACGCGCCCACCCGCCCGCCTTTTGGGGCCAGGGTCGTGCCGAACCATTCCAGTGCCTGGCTCGTGGGGTGGGTGTCGTTCATCCCGGCGACGAACACCTCCGGCCGCCCGTTGCCGTCCACGTCGCCCACCGACAGGGTGGCCACCTGCATGCCCCGGGGCACGGGCGCCTCCCACGCCCGGATCAGGCCGTCGCCCGGGTCCCGGAACGCCACGATCGCGTCGTCCAGCAGCACCAAGACCTCGGTCCGGCCGTCCCCGTCCACGTCCGCCACGACCACGGCCCGGGCCTCGCCGGGTTCAGGGGGCGCCTTGCGCGGGTTCTGCAGGGCGTTGGCCAAAAGATCCTGGAAGCTTCCGGCCGCCGTCTGTTGCCCGGCAGCCGCAGCTGTCGGCAGTGGCGGGGTCGTTGTCCGGGGGGCGGCCGGCGCGGGCACCGGGGCAGGGGAGCGGGCCGTGGTCGGGGCGGCCGGCACCAGCCGTGCCAGGTGGCGCTGGAGCTCCCCGGCCACCGTCTCGAGGGCCGCCACCAGGTCGTCGGGATCGGTCACGGTCTGGTACGCGCGGGTGCCGGTGCGGTCGGCACTGGACGGGGTGAGGGCGGCGTCCACGCTGTAGACCTTGCCCAGGTGCGTGATCGTGGTCCGGATCGACCAGTCCGCCTCGGCCGGCTCGCCGTCCCCCAGGACCACGGTGTAACCGCTGCCTGCCACCCGGCTGGCCAGCATCGCCTGGAGTCCCTGCCCGAGGGGTTTCAGGTCCGGCGCGTTGTAGATCTCCACGGGGTGCACCAGCACCCGGTCTTGCGCCCCTGCGACCGCGGCAAGGGCGGTCGCGATGGCAGCGACGAACAGGCCGAACCGGAAACGACGCATCGGGTTCCTTTCGTTGCGCCCGGGGGCGCCCCAGGCCTCAGGGCGGGGGGAGTTCCCCGCTGTCGGCGAAGCTATAATAGGTGTCGCGGCCCACGATCACGTGGTCCAGGACGCGGATTCCCAGCACCCGGCCGGCCTCGCACAGGCGGCGGGTCAGGTCCCGGTCCTCCCCGCTGGGAGAGGGGTCGCCGCTGGGGTGGTTGTGGGCTAACACCACTGCCGAGGCCGCCTCCCGCACCGCGGCGCGGAACGCCTCCCGGGGGTGGACGAGGCTCGCGGTGAGGCTGCCCTCGCTCACCCGTTCGTCCCTCAGGTACCGGTTCCGGCTGTCCAGGAGCAGGCAGTAGAACCGTTCCCGTTTCACCCCGGCGAGCCGGGGTGCGTAGTGATCGTGCACCTGCCGGCTCGTGCGGAACGGCACCTGGGGGGACAGCGGGCGGCTGCCCAGGCGGCGGCCCACCTCCACGGCAGCGGCCACGGACGCGGCCTTGGCCACGCCCAGGCCCCGGATCCTGGACAGCTCGGCCACCGTGGCCTGGCCCAGGGCGTCCCAGTCCTCCCCGAACGCGGTCCACAGGTCCCGGGCCAGGTCCAGGGCCGAGCGCCGGGCGGTTCCGTCGCCGGTGCGCAGCAGGATGGCCAGCAGCTCCGCCGGGCTCAGTTCGGCCGCCCCCCGGGCCAGCAACTTCTCCCGGGGGCGCTCCTCCCGCGGCCAGGACTTGATGCCGGAACGCTGGGACGCCACGCGGACCTCCGTCTTGGGATGCTCTGAAGGACGCCGCGGTTCCGGTCGATTCTAGGGACCGTCTGCCGGGGGTGTCAATCGGCCCGGGCCAGCGCCGCGGCGAGCGCGGCCTCGTACACGTCCTTGACCGGTACGCCCGCTTCCCGGGCGCGGGAAGCGCAGTCCTCGAACTCCGGAGCCCGGTTCACCGCCCGTCCGTCCCGGAGCCCGACCTTGACACGGACCGGCCCCCACGGGGTGGAGACCTCCTGCCACATGCGTTCGAGGACGGTCCGGTCCCAGCGGGTCCGCCGGACCCCCAGGGTGGAGCTGTGCCGGAACAGGGCGTCCTCCACCGGGCCCGCCGCGTCGGGGGGGCACAGGGCCGTGGCCACGTGGGCGGGCCGGCCCTTCTTGCCCAGGACCGGCGCGAGCCACGCGTCCAGGGCGCCCGCCTCCAGGCACGCGGGGACCAGGGTGGCCAGCAGCTCTCCGGGCAGGTCGTCCAGGGTGGCCTCCACCTGCCACACGGTTTCCCGGGCCGGCGCCCCGGGTGCCACCCACCACACCCGCGTACAATTGGGCCGGCCGTCGATCCGGGAGGTGCCGAACCCGGTTCCCACCCGGCCCAGGACGCCGGCCGGCGCCGGCCCGAACCCGTCGGCCAGGGTCCGCACCAGGGCCGCGCCGGTGGGCGTGACCGTCTCCAGGGCCAGGTCCACCCCGTGCACCGGGGCCCCCTCCAGGATCCGGAGCGTGGCAGGCGATGGGTTGGGGAGCCGGCCGTGGGCACACCGGATGGTTCCCCGCCCGAGGGGCAGGGAGCCGCAGGTCACCGCGGCAACGCCGAGGGACGCCACCGCGGCGCACACGCCGAGCAGGTCCGCCACCGTGTCCACGCCTCCCAGTTCGTGGAAGTGCACGGCCTCGGGCGGCACCCCGTGGACCGCCGCCTCGGCCCGGGCCACCGTTTCCAGGGCGGCGAGCGCCCGGTCCCGCACCGGCTCCGGCGCCCGGCTGCCGGCGATCGCGTCGCGCAGCACGGCCACGGGCTGGCCGCCGGCCGGGGGCTCCGGCTCGACGAGCACCCGCGCGCCCAGCCCGCGCAGGCCGCACTGCTCTACCGGGGCGGTCTCGATCCGCACCCGCTTCACCCCGGGGAACCGCACGCCTTCCAGGGCAGCCCCCACGGCCCCGGGGTCGGCGCCCAGGTCGAGCAGGGCGGCCAGCAGCATGTCGCCGGCCGCTCCGGTGAACGGGTCGATGTACAGGTGTCGGTCCATCGCGGGAACCTTCCGGGAACCGGGCCGGCAAAGGGATCGGCGTGGGTAGACCTCTATCAGGATGCGGAAAAACCCCATCCGTGGGTTTTTCCGCAACGGCCTCTCGGGGACGGCCCCGTGACTCGCCCCATCCATGGGGCTCGCCCGTTGGGCGTTTCTACGAAACGTCCGATTCCGCTTTCCTGCGGAATCGTCGAGGCCTTTCAAATCACTCGGTTTTTCAAGCCTCGTGATTTGGCGCCCCTTCCGTGGGGCGCGTAGCAGGTTGCTTTTTCCGCAACCTGCTATACCAGAAGGCCGCGGCCCCGGCCAGGGGAGGGCTTTGCAAAGGCCGGCCGGCGCCGAGATTTTGCGGAGCCGGGGTGGGTGGGGTAAAGTACACGCGGATCCCCGGGGGGATGGAGGAAGGAGCCGATGACGACCGACTACGCTGCCAAACGGCGGTTTCCCCGCATCCCGTCAGAGAACGCGGTGCTCGTGCGCAAGCTGGGCCAGGCCGAGGCCGAGGGGTTCGTCAAGACCCGGGTCGTGGGCCTCGGCGGGTGCATGATCGTGAGCGACGAGCACCTGGGTCAGGGGGCGTTCCTCGACCTGCTGATCTCGGTGCGGGGCCGGGTGATCAAGACCCGCGGGCGGGTCGTGTACGAGATCCCAAGGAGCCGCAAGCAAGTGGAAGTGGGGGTGGAGTTCCTGGAGATCGGCCCGGACGACCGCCACGTGATCGCGGCCCTGTTCGAGGGACAGGAAGAGGCAGGGGAGGGCGACGCCCGGCCTGCCTCCTGACCGACGCTCCATCCCGGCACGTCCGCCCGGACCGCTGCCCCATCCCCGCCCGGACCCCCGTTGCCTTTCAAGGGCTCCCACGACCAGGACGCGCCCATGCCCCAGAACGATGTGCGGAGCCGGATCGAGGCCCTCCGAACAGCCATCCGGCACCACGACCACCGGTACTACGTCCTGGACGACCCGGAGATCCCGGACGAGGCGTACGACGCGCTGTTCCGGGAACTCCAGGCGTTGGAGGCCCGGCATCCGGAGCTTGTTGCGCCGGATTCCCCCACCCAGCGGGTGGGCGCGCCGCCCCTGGACGCGTTTGCCCCGGCGCCCCACGCGGTGCCCATGCTCAGCCTGGACAACGTGACGGACGAGGCCGGCCTGGCCGAGTTCGACGCCCGGGTCCGGCGGTTCCTGGGGACCGACGACCCGGTGGCGTACGCGTGCGAGCCCAAGCTGGACGGCCTGGCCGTGGAGTTGACCTACGACGCCGGCCGGCTGGTGCGGGGCGCAACCCGGGGCAACGGCCTGGTGGGCGAGGACGTCACGGCCAACCTGCGCACCGTGCCGTCGGTGCCCCTGGCGCTGCTCGGCTCGGGCTGGCCGGACCGGCTGGACGTGCGGGGGGAGGTGGTGATGCCCGTGGCCGCGTTCCAGCGCCTGAACCGGGAGCAGGAGGAGCGGGGCCTGCCGCCGTTCGCCAACCCCCGGAACGCGGCCGCCGGGTCGGTGCGCCAGTTGGACAGCCGGGTCACGGCCCGCCGGCCCCTGGAGTTCCTCGCCTACGGGGTGGCCCGGCCCGTGGAGACCGGGGCCAAGGCCCACTCGGAACTCCTCGAACGGCTGGCCGCCTGGGGGTTCCGGGTGGCCGACCGGTGGGAGCAGGTGGACGGGGTGGAAGGAGCGCGGGCGTATTGCCGCCGGATCGAGGCCGAGCGGGATGGGTTCCCGTACGAGATCGACGGGTGCGTGGTCAAGGTGGACGCCCACGGGCTCCAGGAGCGTCTGGGGGAGCGGAGCCGGGCGCCCCGGTGGGCGGTGGCGTACAAATTCGCGCCCCGCCAGGCCGTGACCCGCGTCCTGGACATCGTGCCCAGCGTGGGCCGCACCGGCGCGATCACCCCGGTGGCCGAGCTCGAGCCGGTGACGGTGGGGGGGGTGACGGTCGGCCGGGCCACCCTGCACAACCCGGACGAGGTGGCGCGCAAGGACGTCCGGATCGGGGACTGGGTCGTGGTCCAGCGGGCCGGGGACGTGATCCCCGAGGTGGTGCGGTTCCTGCCCGAGCGGCGCACCGGGGAGGAACGGCCGTTCCAGATGCCCGACCGGTGCCCCGTGTGCGGCGCCCGGGTCGAACGGCCGGAAGGCGAGGTGATCCCCCGGTGCACCGGCCTGGCGTGCCCGGCCCAGCTCAAGGGGCGGCTGCTGCAGTTCGCGTCCCGCCGGGCCCTGGACATCGACGGCCTGGGGACCAAGCTAGTGGACCAGCTGGTGGACAAGGGGCTGGTGAAGGACCTGGCCGACCTGTTCCGGCTGGGCCGGGCCGAACTGGCGGGCCTGGACCGGATGGCGGACAAGAGCGCCGACAACCTGCTCGCGGCTCTCGAACGCGCCCGGCGGGTGGACCTGGCGCGGTTCCTGTACGGCCTGGGAATCCGCCACGTCGGGGAGGCCACGGCCCGGGCCCTGGCCGACCGGTTCGGGACCTTGGACGCGGTGATGGCTGCGGACGAGGAGGCGCTCCAGGCGGTGCCCGACGTGGGCCCCGAGGTGGCCCGCAGCGTGCGCGCGTTCTTCGACGAGCCGGCCAACCGGGCGTCCGTGGAACGGATGCGGGCGTCGGGGGTAGAGGTGCTCGGCTCGGCCCCCTCTGGCGCGCCCAGGCCCCTCGAAGGCAAGACGTTCGTGTTCACCGGCACCCTGGACGCCTTGACCCGCGAGCAGGCCAGGCGCCGGGTGGAGGCCCTGGGGGGCAAGGTGACCTCGGCGGTGAGCCGCAACACCGATTTCGTGGTGGTGGGCGCCGCCCCTGGGTCCAAGGCCGGCCGGGCCCGGGACCTGGGGGTGCCCGTTCTGGACGAGGCCGCGTTCCGGGAGCGGCTGGAAGCCTGGGAAAGGGGAGAGCTGCCATGATCAACGTGCGTACCGACGGAAGGGTCGCCACCGTCCTGCTCGAACGCCCCAAGGTCAACGCCCTGTCACCCGAGCTGGTGGCCGAGCTGGACCGGGCCGTCACCGGGGTGCTGACCGACTCAGCGGTCGGCGCGGTGGTGCTCGGCTCGGCCGTGCCCGGGGTGTTCTGCGCCGGGTTCGACCTCACCGCCCTCGACGCCCTGGGGGGGGAGGCGTTCGAGCGGTTCTTCGACGGGTTCGCCAGGCTGTACCGCCGGCTGTTCGGGGCCCCGGTGCCCGTGGTGGCGGCCGTGGACGGTCACGCCCTGGCCGGGGGCGCGATCCTGGCGCTGGCGTGCGACCGGCGGGTGTTCGGCCGGGGCGCGTGGGGGTTCGGGCTGAACGAGGTGGACCTCGGCCTCCCCCTGCCCGCGGGGGTCGTGCGGATGCTGCGGGCCGCGGCTGGCCCCGGGGTGGTGTACGACGCAAGCGCCCTGGGCCGGGTGTTCTCCCCCGAGAGCGCGGCCGGGTGCGGCCTGGCGAGCCGGCTGGTGGACCCGGGAGCGGCCCTGGACGCGGCTCTGGAGGACGCCCGGGAGCTGGTGGCCAAGCCCAGGGAGGCCCTGGCCGAGATCCGGCGGGTGCTCCGGGGGGACGACGTGGAAGCCCTGGCCCGGCTGGATCACGGGGTGGGCGCCGCGTTCCGGCGGTGGTGGACGAGCCCCGCGTGCACCGAGCGCCGCCAGGCGGTGCTGGCCCGGCTGGCGGCCCGCCGGGCCGGGGAGGGCGGATGAGCCGGCCCGGACCCGCGCGCCCATCCCTGGGGGACCGCCTGGACCGGCTCCTGTGGGACGCCCAGGACCTGGGCCCCGTGGGGCGGGTGGCGCGGGTCGTCCTGGTTACCGGGTGGAAGTTCGGAGCGGACCGGGGCTTCCTGCGGGCCTCTGCCCTGACCTACGCCACGCTGCTCAGCCTGGTGCCCCTGCTGGCGATCATGTTCTCGGTGCTCAAGGGGCTCGGGGTCCAGCGCCGTCTCGAGCCCCTGCTCCTCGAGCACATCACCGCGGGAAACGCAGAGCTGACGGCCCGGATCCTGGAGTACGTCAACCGCACCGAGGTGGGCGCTCTGGGCGCGGTGGGGTTGGCCATGCTCGTGTTCACCGTGATCTCGGTCCTGAACAACATCGAGGGGTCGTTCAACGACATCTGGCAGGTCCGGCAGGGCCGCTCCCTGGTGCGCAAGGTGGCCGACTACCTGTCGGTGCTGGTGGTGAGCCCCTTGCTGCTGTTCCTGAGCCTGAGCCTCACGACCTCGCTCCAGAGCGAAGCGGTCCTGGCCCGGCTGGACCTCGTCGGGCCGGTGGTGCGGCACGGGCTCAAGGGGTTGCCCCTCCTGGCGGTCTGGCTCGCGTTCGCGGCCATGTACACGGTGATGCCCAACCGGCGGGTGCCGTGGCGGTCGGCCCTCCTGGGCGGGGTGGTGGCCGGGTCCGTGTGGATGCTCGCCGAGTGGGCGTACATCCGGTTCCAGTTCGGGGTGGCCCGGTACAACGCGATTTACGGCGCCATGGCCCAACTCCCGATGCTCCTGGTGTGGGTGTACACCAGCTGGTGCATCGTGCTGTTCGGCGCGGAACTGGCGTTCGTGTACCAGGCGCCTGGGCGGGGCCGGTACCTGCGCAGCCGGCACCGGCTGTGGGTGCCCCGGGCCGACGTGGGCCTGAACATCCTGCTGGCGGTGGCGCGGCGGTTCGAGCGGGGCGAGCCCGCTCCCACGGCCGGAGAGGTGGTGGACGCGCTCCGGCTGGACCCGGCAGACGGGGAACGGGTGGTGAACCGGCTCCTGGACGACGGGATCCTGGTGGCCACCTCGGACGACCCCCCCGGCCTGGTGCCGGCCCGGGCCCCGGGCCGGACCCCTGCGGCCGAACTGGTGCTCCGGGTGGCCCGGCTGGGGGACGGGGGGCAGGGCGGAACCGGCGGCGCGCCCGTGGCGCGGCTCCGGGCCGCGGTGGAGCGGGAGCTGGACGGGATCACCTGGGCCGACCTGGCCGTGGGGGGGGACGGCCGATGAGCCCGATCTGGGTGTTCGACCTGGACAACACCCTGTACCCGGCCGACACGGGCCTGTTCGATCTGGTGGACCGGCGGATCACCCGGTTCATGGTGGAGCGGGTGGGCCTGGACCCCGGCCGGGTGCTGGCGTTGCGGGCGCGGTACCGGGACGCGTTCGGCGTGACCCTGGGGGGGCTCGTGGCCGAGCACGGGGTGGACCCGGACGCGTACCTCGCGTACGTCCACGACGTGCCTCTGGAGCAGTACCTGTTCCCGGACGAGGCCACGGACCGGGCCCTGGCAGCCCTGCCCGGCCGGAAGGTGGTGTTCACCAACGGGTCGGTGGACCACGCGTGGCGGGTGCTCGACCGCCTGGGGCTGCGCCGCCGGTTCGACGCGGTGTTCGACATCGCGTTCATGGACTACGTGCCCAAGCCCCGTCCCCACGGGTACCGCAAGCTCCTGGACGCCCTGCTGACCCCCCCGGAGGCGTGCCGCATGGTGGACGACCTCCCGGTCAACCTGGACACGGCCCGGGACCTGGGCATGGGGACCGTGCTGGTGGGACCGGCCCCGGCCGACGGCCACCCGTGGATCGAACGGGTCGCCGACCTGCCCGGACTGACCCGGCCCGACACGGCGTAGGTCCGAGATGGAATCCCACCCGCTCGTCATCCGGTTCTTCCAGGTCGCCCTGCCCCTGATCCACGGTGCGGGGGTGGTCGCCGGCGTCCACGTGGTGATGAACGGCCGCACCGTCCAGGGAACGGTCGCATGGGTGATCGGGCTCCTGTCGTTCCCGTACCTGGCCGTGCCGCTGTACCTCGTGTTCGGCAACCACCGGTTCGAAGGGTATGTCAAGGCGCGCCGGGCCGGGGACACCGAGCTCCACGGTGTGGCCGACCAGCTGGCTGCGGCTGCCGCCAGCCAGCACCTGCTGTGTGACGCGCCGGGAACCCTGGGGCGGGTGGTGAGCCGGGTGACCCGGATGCCGGTGACGTGCCACAACCGGGCCGAGCTCCTGGTGGACGGCCACGCGACGTTCACCGCGATCTTCGGTGCGATCGAACGGGCCCGGGACTACGTGCTCGTCCAGTTCTACATCATCCGGGACGACGACCTGGGGCGGGACCTCCTGCGCCGGCTGGTGGCCCGGGTCCGGGACGGGGTGCGGGTGTACCTGCTGTACGACGAGATCGGGTGCCACCAGCTGTCCGAGGCGTACCTGGACGAGTTGCGCGCCGGCGGGGTGGCGGTGATCGGGTTCTCGTCGATCCACAGCAAGGCGCGGCCGCTCCAGCTCAACTTCCGGAACCACCGCAAGGTGGTGGTCGTGGACGGCCGGACCGCGTTCGTGGGGGGGCACAACGTGGGGGACGAGTACCTGGGCCGGTCCCCCCGGTTCGGCCGGTGGCGGGATACCCACGTCCGGGTGGAGGGGCCGGTGGTCCACGCGGTGCAGCTCGCGTTCTGCGAGGACTGGTACTCGGCCACCGGCGAGCTGCCGGAGCTGGACTGGGATCCCCAGCCGGTCCCCGGGGGCGACCTGGACGTGCTGGCCGTCCCGTCGGGCCCGGCCGACGAGTTCGAGACCTGCACCCTGCTGTTCGTCCAGGCGATCAACTCGGCCCGGGAGCGTCTGTGGATCGTCAGCCCGTACTTCGTGCCCGACACCCAGGTGATGACGGCCCTGAAGCTGGCCGCGATGCGGGGGGTGGACGTGCGGGTCCTCCTGCCAGAACGGGCGGACCACCTTTTGGTGTACCTGTCGTCCTACTCGTACCTGCCCGAGGCCGAGCAGGCCGGGGTCAAGATCTACCGGTACGGAGCCGGTTTCCTGCACCAGAAGGTGATGCTCGTGGACGACGGCATCGCAACGGTGGGCACGGCCAACTTCGACAACCGGTCGTTCCGGATCAACTTCGAGATCACGCTGCTGTTCACCTCCCCGGCGTTCGCCCGGGAGGTGGAGCAGATGCTGGAGGCCGACTTCGCCCGCAGCCGGCCGGTGCGGGCGTCCGAGTTCCACGGCCGGCCGTTCCCGTACCGGCTCGCGGTGCGGGTGGCGCGGCTCCTGGCGCCGGTGCAGTAGCAGGTTGCGGAAAAAGCAACCTGCTACGCGCCCCATGGAAGGGGCGCCAAATCGCGAGGTTTGAAAGACCGAGTGCTTTGAAAGGTTTCGACGGGGCCGCCCCCGAGAGGCCGTTGCGGAAAAACCCGCGGATGGGGTTTTTCCGCATCCTGGTAGGCGGTCAGCCCCGGCGCTGCACGGGCCCCACCGCGGCCAGGTAGTACGCGAACTCACCGTCCCCGTCCACCCCGAGCACCTCGTTCATCTCCCGGTCCAGGAACGCGGCCACGGGGCAGCATCCCAGGCCCAGTGCCTCGGCGGCCACGGCCAGGTTCTGGCACACGTGGCCCAGGTCGAGGCCCAGGTAGCGCAGGGCCCGGTCCCGGTACTTCCACGCCGCCCGGTCGTACACCGCGGTCCACGCGAACACCGCCGACGCCCGGGCCAGGAACCCCTGGCCCAGGGCGGCCGCGGCGAGGGCCCGGCCGTGGTGCCCCTCCGCGACCCGTTCCAGGGCGAACCCGGCCACGTCCAGGTGGGCCAGGCACGGTTCGACCCCCGCCACCGCCTGCACCGACACGTAGGTCTCGAACGGGTACAGGGCGCCGGCCGACGGCGCGGTGCGCAGGAGCGCGGGCCCCTGGCGGGCGGTCACGCCCTGGCACGCCCAAGACAGGGCGGCCAGGTGTTCGAGGGGGATGGGGGTTCCCGAGAACGCCCGGCGGGACCGCCGGGCGGCCAGCACCCGCCACAGGTCTGCCGGGGGCACGGCCAGTTCGGCGGGGCGGGGCAGGGGGACGCGTTCGGCGTCCGGGAACGTCTTGTGGGGGGCGGGCCGGGCAGCCCAGTCCAGGCCCCGGCCAGACAGGCGGTCCAGGCTGAGGTCGGTGACGTCCCGCCACCGGCGCAGGGCGTCGGAGCCGTCCCGGGTCACGGCGGCCACATGCTCACGGGGGCGGGGGTTCGGCCAGCAGATCCACCACCCGGCGCTCGGTCTGCTCGGCGATCTCGGTGCTGAAGCCCATGATCTTTTTGCGCACCCGGCCCTTGCGGTCGATCAACACGGCCAGGGGGATCGACGGGACGCCCCCGAACAGGTTGCGGGTGGCCTCGTCCACCCGGGCCACCGGGTAGTTGAACGTGGTGCGCTCCATGAACTGGGCCAGCTCGTCCGGGTCCTGGTCCAGGTTCATCCCCACCACCACGAGGCCGGCGTCCCGGTACTTGCGCTGGAGCTCGTTCAGGTGGGGGATCGCGGCACGGCACGGCGGACACCAGGTGGCCCAGAAGTCCAGGAGCAGCACCTGTCCCCGGTGGTCGGCCAGCCGGAACGTGCCGCCGTCCGCGGTGGGGAGCTCGAAGTCGGGCACCACCGCGGACGGGGCCTGGGGAGCGGGTTCGTTGGAGCACGCGGCCAGCGCCACCACCAGGAGGATCCCGGCGCACCGGCGCAACGCGGCCGCGGTCCGGCCGGCGGGTTTGAACCTGCTCATCAGGCCTCTCCGTGAAAACAGAAAACGACGCGAGCGCTCCTGCAACGAACGGCAGGCCGCCGGACCGTCGATCGGCCGGCCGCCCGGCCCGTGGGCCGGCGGCTGGCGCCGGAAATCAAGACCGCGGCTGATCCTGGGGGCCGACCGGCCCCGAAGGTTCAGCCTCAGCTGAACGGGCTGCCCCCGCCGGGTGCCGAGCAGCCGCCCCCGCCCGCGATGTGGGTGGCCACCGGGGCCCACTGTTTCTCCATGGGGACCCCGCAGTTCGGGCAGGTGGGCGCCCGGGCGCTCTCGGCGGAGCGGGCCAGCACCTCCCGGGTCTCGTCACACCGGGGGCAGCGGTACTCGTACAGCGGCATCACAGCACCTTGTTGAGGATCTCTTCGATCTTCTGGCGGGGCACGGCGCCGGTCACCTCTTCCTTGACCTCGCCCCCCTGGAACAGCTTGAGGTTGGGGATGCCCCGCACCCCGTATTTTGCCGGGGTCTGGGGGTTCTCGTCCACGTTCATTTTCGCGACAACCACCTTGCCGTCGTACGCCGCAGCGATCTCGTCCACCACCGGCGACATCATCCGGCACGGCCCACACCACGCGGCCCAGAAGTCCACCAGCACGGGCTTGTCTGACTGGAGCACCTTGGCGTCGAAATCGGCGTCGGTCACCGTCAGGACCTTCTCATCGGCCATCGGTCTTCCTCTCCTTCCGTTTCCTTTTTCGTCGAAATCCGGTTTCACGACGACCGGGGGTTCCAATCCTACCGGAACCGTCCGGGTTCGCAAAGGGTTCGGGCCGCCGACCGGCGGCTCAGCAGCTGCCTCACCCCCCTCCCCGGGCCAACACGAGGCCGACCAGCACGATCAGCGCGATCCACACCAGGGGTTCCATCACGACTCCTTCCCGGGGCCGTCGTCCTTGCACCGGTCCCGCAGGAACCGGTGCAGGTCGATGTGGACCTCCTGGGGCACCTGTTCGGGTTCACCGGAATAGCGGACCAGGACCACGGTCTTCTTCAGGGTGTTGAGGAACGCCACGCACGGGTTGCACCCCTGCATGTGGGCCTCGATCTCCTCGCACAGGCTCGGGTCCAGCTCTGCGTCCACGTAGGCGGACAGGTTGTCCAGGATCTCCCGGCACGACAGTTTTCGGGTCATCGCATCCCCTGTCGGTCGTCCCGTGCATCCTCGAAGTGGGGGCTCAGGGCCTCCCGGAGGAACAGCCGGGCCCGGTGGAGCCGTGTCTTGACCGCGCCCTCCGTGATCTCCAGGGCCTGGGCGGTCTCGGCGGTGCTGAGCCCCTCCACGTCCCGGAGCACCACCACCGCCCGGTACAGGGGGGGCAGATCCAGGATCGCGCGGTTCAGGAGGCCCCGGATCTCCTTCTGGAGCACGGCCTCCTTGGGGTCCAGGTCCCAGTCCGACACCCCGCGTTCCCGGATCTCCTCGTGGGTAGGGACCGGGATCTCGTCCAGCCCCACGGTCTCCGGGTTCTTCTTCCGGAACCGCATGAGCGCGTGGTTCGTGGCGATCCGGTACACCCAGGTCGAGAACGCGGCGTTGCCCTGGAACCGGTCCAGGTTCCGGTACGCGCTCAGGTACGTCTCCTGCAGGAGTTCACGCGCGTCCTCCGGGTTGCCCACCAGCCGCAGCAGCAGGCCGTAGATCTTGGACTCGGTCCGGGTCACCAGCTGCTCGAACGCCCCGAAATCGCCCTGGCGAGCCCGCTGCACGAGACGGGCTTCTTCCATCGGCCTTCCCCTAAGATGCGGTGTGAAGGGCAGAGGTCACAAGCCCTCCCGGGCCATCGACCAACCGACAGAGGATAACGGACGCGGGTCGCCGGAGGCAAGCGCCTCGAAACGGAAAAACGGGGGTTCTCGACCACCAGATCTTGTGGTATTCTTCCATCCGCCTACTAGATATAGACACGAGAGCCGCCCTAACGCGCTGTTATCGCTGGCGAAAGGAGAAAGCGGATGGGTGAGGTGATGGAGTTCGGGGGAACGGGCACGCCCCAGCCCCAGGACGCGACCGACCGGGTCCTGTTCGTCCGGACCTCGGACATGGAGATCGCCAGTTGGGACCGGGCCCGGATCGTGGACGCCCTGATCCGGGAGACGTTCCTCGATCCGGACACGGCCGAGCGCGTGGCCCTGGCCGTGGAAGAGGGGATCCAGCGGTCCCGGATCGAGGTGCTCACCGCCCCGCTGATCCGCGAGCTGGTGGACGCCAAGCTGATCGAGATGGGCCTGGAGAGCGCCCGCCGGATGCACACCCGGCTCGGCATGCCCCTGTACGACGTCGAGGAACTCCTGGTCCAGCCCAACCGCGAGAACGCCAACGTGCCCCACGGGCCCGAGGCCACCAACCTCACCCTGGCCGAGAACATCAAGAAGGAGTACGCGCTGCTCGCGGTGTTCAGCCAGGACGTGGCCGACGCCCACATGCGCGGCGACATCCACCTGCACGACCTGGGGTTCATCGACCGGCCGTACTGCTCGGGCCAGAGCCTGGAGTACCTGAAGAAGTTCGGGCTGAACCTGCCCAACTCCCTGGCCAACGCCCACCCGGCCAAGCACCCCGAGGTGCTCCTGGCCCACATGGTCAAGTTCTCGGCGGCGCTCCAGTCCAACTTCGCCGGGGCGATCGGGTGGGACGCGGTGAACCTGTTCTTTGCGCCGTACCTGGAGGGCATGCCCGACCGGGACGTCAAGCAACTCGCCCAGATGCTGATCTTCGAGTACTCCCAGCAGGCCGTGGCCCGGGGCGGCCAGGCGATCTTTTCGGACATCAACCTGTACTGGGAGGTGCCCAAGCACTTCGAGGACGTGCCCGCGATCGGCCCGGGCGGCGCGTACACGGGCAAGACCTACGGCGAGTACGAGAAGGAGGCCCAGCGGTTCGTCAAGCTCCTGTTCGACGTGTACCTGGAGGGCGACGCGTCCGGCCGGCCGTTCTTCTTTCCCAAGCCCCTGGTGCACATCACCGAGAAGTTCTTCAAGACCGACGGCCACGAGGCGTTCCTACACCACCTGTGCGAGGTGTCGGCCGAGAAGGGCAACACCTACTTCGTGTTCGACCGGGGCGACACGGCCAAGATCTCGGAGTGCTGCCGGCTGTCGTTCAAGCTGGAGAAGTCCGACCTGGAGGACGCCAAGCAGCCGTGGCGGATGCGCTACTCGGCCCTGCAGAACGCCACGATCAACCTGCCCCGGCTCGCGTACCGGGCCGGCGGGGACGACACCCGGCTGTTCCAGAACCTGACCGGCATGCTCGAGACGGCGTGCCAGGCCCACCTGGAGAAGAAGGCGTTCATCGAACGCCTCCTGAGCCAGGGCGAGCGCGGGCCCCTGTCGCTCCTGACCATGAACAAGGACGGCCAGCCGTACCTGCGGATGCACCGCGTGAGCTACCTGCTGGGCATGGTGGGCCTGAACGAGATGGTCAAGATCCACACCGGCGAGGAACTTCACGAGTCCGAGGGCGCGTTCCGGTTCGGGCTCAAGGTGATCGCCCACATGAAGCTGGTGAGCGAGAAGATGTCGCGCCACCACAACATGCACTTCGTGCTCGAGCAGACCCCGGCCGAGTCCACGGCGTACCGGTTCGCCAAGCTCGACCTCAAGTACTACTCGCCCCAGGCGGGGGCCGCGGTGCGGGGTGACCTGTCCCGGGGCGAGGTGTACTACACCAACTCGACCCAGCTCCACGTGGGCAGCCCCACCAACCCGATCGACCGGGTGCGCCAGGAGGGCCTGTTCCACCCGCTGATCGAGGCCGGCGCGATCACCCACATCTGGCTCGGCGAGGAGAAGCCGTCTCCGGAGAGCCTGGCGAACTTCGTCACCAAGGTGTTCCGCAACACCCACAACGACCAGATCGCGTTCAGCCCCGAATTCACCACCTGCGTGGCGTGCGGCCGCACCGCCCGGGGCCTGGAAGAGAGCTGCACCTACTGCGGCAGCGACGAGGTCGAGGGGATCACCCGGATCACCGGGTACTTCACCAAGATCAGTTCCTGGAACCAGGGCAAGATCGGCGAACTCCACGAGCGCCGCCGCAACCGGGGCTGTTTCACCGGCACCCCGGCCGAGGGCGGCCGGCGGGCCGAAGGAGAGGCGAAATGACCCTGTTCACCAAGACCGGTTGCGAGAAGTGCGACTACGTCAAGCACGCCGTGGACCTCGAAGGGCTCGGCGTGGCCGTGGAGGAACTGGGTCCGGAGAACCCGGACGCCCTGGCCCACCTGGCGTGGCACGGGCTCGTCACCGTGGCCGAGCGCCAGCTCCCGATCCTGGTGCTCGACCGGGAGCGGTACCTCACCGGTGCGATCCGGATCCGCAAGTTCCTGGAGTCGGGTGGACACGCCTGAACCGGCCCGCCGGCAGCCCCTGCCCGAGATCAAGGGGTTCCTGGAGACCTCGTTCAGCGACTGGCCGGGCCGGGTGGCGGCCGTCGTGTTCGTGCCCGGGTGCAACTACCGGTGCCCGTACTGCCACAACCACCGGCTGGTGACCGCGCCCGAGACCGTGCCGACCTGGCCGCTGGACGCGGTGTTCGAGGCCCTCGGGCGGCTGCGGGGGTGGGTGGACGGGGTGTGCGTCACCGGCGGGGAGCCCACCGGGCACCCGGGCCTGCCGGAGCTGCTTCGCCGGTTCCGGGCGGACGGGTGGGCGGTCAAGCTCGACACCAACGGCTCCCGGCCCGACGTGGTGGCCGGCCTGGTGGACGCCGGCCTGGTGGACGCGGTGGCGGTGGACGTCAAGGCCCCCCTCGAGCCGATCCCGTACCGCCGCAACGCCGGCCCCGGCGCAGCGCCCGGGCCGGTGGCCCGCACCGTGGACCGGCTGGCCGCGGGCAACCTGCCCGTGGAGCTGCGCACCACGGTTCACCCCGACCTGCTGTCCCGGGACGAACTCGTGCGCCTGGCCGGGGACCTGGGCCGGCGGTGCCGGGGCCGCGCCGCGCCCGTCCGGTACACCCCCCAACGGTGCCGGGTGGAGGACCCCCTGGACCCGGTCCTGGCCGGCCGCCCCCCCCTGGATCCGGACGCGTTCGAGGCCTGGGCCCGGGCCGCCCGGGCCGCGTTCGACGCCGGGCGGGCGGCTTGACACGGGAGGGGGCCGCCCCTATCCTGCGCTATTTCGCGCAGAGGCCGGTGACCGGAGGTGCGGGGTGCAGCAGCGGATTCGCGACGGGTTCCTCGACGGGGCCAGGGCCCTGGAGGCGTTCGGCCGGGCCGCGGCGCCCGGCCTGGCCGACCTTGCCCGGGAGGTGGCCGACCGGCTGCGGGCAGGGGGCAAGGTGCTCGTGTTCGGCAACGGCGGGTCCGCGGCCGACGCCCAGCACCTGGCGGCAGAGTTCGTGAACCGGTTCCGGATCGACCGGCCGCCGCTGGCGGCCGTCGCCCTCACCACCGACACCTCGGCCCTCACGGCCATCGCCAACGACTTCGGGTTCGACCAGGTGTTCGTCAAGCAGGTGGCGGCCCTGGCCCGGCCGGGCGACGTGGCCATCGGCATCTCCACCAGCGGCACCAGCCCCAACGTGACGGCGGGCCTGCGGGCGGCCCGGGACGCGGGGTGCCTGTGCGTCGGCCTCACCGGCGCGGCCGGCGGCGACCTCGCCCCCCTGTGTGACCGCCTGTTCCAGGCCCCCACCGGCGACACCCCCCGGGTCCAGGAGTGCCACGCGGCGTGGGTCCACGCCCTGTGCGACGCCGTGGACGCGATCCTGTACCCGGACGCCGGGGGGACGTGATGGCCCTGCGGCTGCCCCCTGGCGCGACCCTGCCCGACGGGCCGGTGGACACCTACCCCCTGGCGTCCCGGCCGAGCAAGGTGCACGCAGCCTCGTTCCGGGCCCCGTTCCGTCCGGGCGGGTCGTTTCGCGCGTTCGCAGACAGCCTGCCGCCGTTCCTGATGGCCGAGGACCTCAAGGCCGTGGCCGGCGCGATCGTCCGGGCCCACCGGGACGACCGGGTGGTGGCCGTGGCCCTGGGGGCCCACAACATCAAGGTGGGGCTCCAGCCGTGGTACGCCGACTGGATGGCCCGGGGCCGGCTCACGAGCGTGGCCCTGAACGGCGCGGCCATCGTGCACGACTTCGAGCTGGCCCTGGCCGGTCATACCTCCGAGGACGTGGGCGCCCAGCTCGGCGACGGCCGGTTCGGCATGGCCCGGGAGACCGGGGAATGGCTCAACCGGGTGGTGCGCGACGGCCACCGCCGGGGCAAGGGCCTGGGCCACGCAGTGGGCGAGGCGATCTGGGAGGAGGGCCTGCCGTACCGGGACCGGAGCCTGCTGGCCGCAGCGTATTGCCACGGCGTGGTGGCCACGGTGCACGTGGCCGTGGGCACCGACATCGTGCACATGCACCCCGACGCGGACGGCGCGGCCATCGGCGGGGCCAGCCTCGCGGACTTCAAGAGGTTCTGCGCGGTGGTGTCGCGCCTGGAGGGCGGGGTGTTCCTGAACGTGGGCAGCGCCGTGATCCTGCCCGAGGTGTTCCTGAAGGCGCTGACCCTGGTGCGCAACCGGGGCCACGCAGTCCAGCGGTTCACCACGGCCAACCTCGACTTCATCCGCCACTACCGGCCGTCGGCCAACGTGGTGGGCCGGCCTACCGGCAGCGGCGGCCGGGGCTACCACCTCACGGGCCCCCACGAGCTCCTCGTTCCCCTGTTGTTCTCCCTGGTGGAAGAGGCGCTGGCGGGGGAGGAGGGGTGACCGCCCCCCCCCGGTACCCCTTGTTCCTGGACCTCGCGGGCCGGCCGTGCGCGGTGGTGGGCGCCGGGACCGTGGCCGAGCGCAAGGTCGCGGGGCTCCTGGCGTGCGGTGCCCGGGTCACGGTGGTGGCGCCGGAGGCGTGCCCGGCCTTGGCGGCCCGGGCCCGGGCCGGCGAGGGGACGTGGACGCGGCGCGGGTTCGAACCCGGGGACCTGGACGGAACGGTTCTTGCTTTTGCCGCAACCTCGGACCCCGCGGTCAACCAGCGGGTGCGGGCCGAGGCCCGGCGCCGGGGAGTGTGGGTCAACGTGGCCGACGACCCCGGCGGCAGCGGCTTCCACGTGCCGGCCGTGGTGCGCCGGGGCGCGGTGGCCGTGGCCGTGGCCACGGGCGGCGCGTCGCCGGCCCTGGCCGCGTGGGTCCGCGACCGGGTCGCCGAGGCCGTGCCGCCGGCGGTGGGGGAGGTGGCGGACCTGGCCCGCCGGTTGCGCGATATGGCGCGCCACCGGGTGCTGGGAACCCTGTTGAACGACGGGATCGTCCAGGACCTGGAGCGCGGGGACCGCCGGGCCGCGGCCCGCAAGGTCCTGGCCCGGGCGGGCGAGGTGCCTGGGTGGACCGCCCGGGACGGCCCGGGGAAGGAAACGCGATGACGAACATCTGGGTGCTGCACAGCTCGGTGGTGGTGTACCTGGTGGCCACGGCGTTCCACCTGGTGTACCTGGTCACCCTGCGCGAGCCGGTGCTCAAGTGGGCGCGCCGGGTCACCTGGGCCGCGTTCGTTCTGCACACCGCCGGGCTCGTGATCCGGTTCGTGGAGGTCGGGTACACCCCGGTCACCACCCTGCACGAGTCCATGAGCTTCTTCGGGTGGTGCGTGGCCGGGCTGTACCTGGTGCTCCAGCTCCGGTACCACCTGCCCACCCTGGGCGCGTTCGTCACGCCGGTGGCGTCGATGTTCGTGCTGGCCGCGGCCAGCCTGACCGGCCACATGGAACCCCTGCCCGCCGCGCTCCAGTCCGCGTGGCTGCCGGTGCACGTGGGCCTGCTGTTCCTGGGGGACGGCGCGTTCGCCCTGGCCGCGGCCGCCGGGGTGATGTACCTGATCCAGGAGCGCCAGCTCAAGCGCAAGCGGCTGGGGGCGTGGTTCCGGCGGCTGCCCAACCTCGAGGTGCTGGACGAACTCAACTACCGGTGCCTGTCGATCGGATTCCCCCTGCTCACCGCGGGCATCATCACCGGCGCGATCTGGGCCCAGCAGGCGTGGGGCACCTACTGGAGCTGGGATCCCAAGGAGACCTGGTCACTGATCACCTGGCTCCTGTACGCGGCCGTGCTCCACGGCCGGCTCACCATCGGGTGGCGCGGCCGGCGGGCCGCGATCTGGGCGATCATCGGGTTCGGGGCCGTGCTGTTCACGTTCCTCGGGGTGAACTTCGTGCTCCCCAGGCTGGTGCCCGACCTGGAGAGCCTGCACATCTACACCGGCTGACCGAGCGAGGGCGGAAACCGGTCATGGAGATCATCGTCGTCGGCCTCAGCCACAAGACCGCTCCGGTGGAGATCCGGGAGCGCGTGGCGTTCGCGCCGGACTGCTTCCACGACGCCCTGCGGGCGGTGCGGGACCTGCCCGGGGTGCGCGAGGCGGTGATCCTGTCCACCTGCAACCGGGTCGAGGTGTACGCGGCCAGCCGGGGCCGGGAGGACGGCGTCGAGAACCTGATCCGGTTCATGGCCGCGTACCACGGCGTGCCCGAGCCGGACCTCCGTCCCCACCTGTACGTGCACGCGGGCTCGGACGCGGTGCGCCACGTGTTCCGGGTGGCGTCGAGCCTGGACTCGATGGTGGTGGGCGAGCCCCAGATCCTGGGCCAGGTCAAGGACGCGTACGAGACCGCGAGCCAGGGCCAGGCCACCGGGCTGGTGCTCAACCGGTTCATGCACAAGGCGTTCAGCACGGCCAAGCGCGTGCGCACCGAGACCCGGATCGCCCAGTCTGCCGTATCGGTGTCGTTCGCCGCGGTGGAACTGGCCAGGGCGATCTTCGGCTCTTTGGAGGGCAAGCAGGTGCTGGTGATCGGCGCGGGCGAGATGTGCGAGCTGGCCGCGACCCACCTGCTGGAGAACGGCGCCCGGGGCGTGCAGGTGACCAACCGCACCCTGGCCCGGGCCGAGGCCCTGGCCGAGCGGTTCGACGGCCGCGCCGTGCCGTTCGAGGAGTTCGCGTACCACCTGCCCGAGGTGGACATCGTGATTTCGTCCACGGGCGCGCCCCACTTCGTGCTCGGTCCCGACGCCGTGCGCGCGGCCATGAAGATCCGCAAGCAGAAGCCGATGTTCCTGATCGACATCGCCGTGCCCCGGGACATGGACCCCCGGATCAACGACCTGCCCAACGTGTACCTGTACGACGTGGACGACCTGCAGGGCGTGGTCGAGGCCAACAAGCGCGAACGGGCCAAGGAGGCCGAGAAGGCCGAGGCGATCGTGGCCGAGGAGGTGGCCGCGTTCCTGGGCTGGATGAAGACCCTGGAGGTGACCCCCACCATCCGCGACCTGCGGGCCCGGTTCGACGCGATCCGCCGGGCGGAGATCGAGAAGACCCTCAAGGTGTTCGGCGACGACCTGACCAAGAAGCAGCGCAAGAGCCTGGAGGCCATGAGCCAGGCCATTGTGAACAAGATCCTCCACGAGCCCAGCGTGTACCTGAAGCGGGTGGCCGACGATCCCGAACTCGAGTTCGCGGTGGACGCGGTCCGGCGCATGTTCGGCCTCGACGAGGAACCAACCGACAAGGAGCCCCCGTCTTGAACACCCTGCGCATCGCGACCCGGAAGAGCCAGCTGGCCCTGTGGCAGGCGAACTGGGTCAAGGACCGGCTCGAAGCCCTCAATCCCGGCCTCCAGGTGGAGCTCGTGCGGGTGGTCACCAAGGGCGACAAGATCCTGGACGTGCCCCTGGCCCAGGTGGGCGGCAAGGGCCTGTTCGTCAAGGAGATCGAGGACGCCCTGCTGGAAGGCCGGGCTGACATCGCCGTGCACTCGATGAAGGACGTGCCCACCGAGTTGCCCCCCGGGCTGCACCTGCCCGTGGTGTGCGAGCGCGAGGACCCCCGGGACGCGTGGTTCTGCCCGTCGGGCGCGGGGCTCGACGATCTGCCCGCCGGCGCCCGGGTGGGCACCTCGAGCCTGCGGCGCCAGGCCCAGCTCCGGGCCCGGCGGCCGGATCTCGTGTTCGAGAGCCTCAGGGGCAACGTGGACACTCGGCTGCGCAAGCTCGCCGAGGGCCGGTACGACGCGATCGTGCTCGCCGCTGCCGGGGTCAAACGCCTCGGGCTGGCCGACCGGATCACCGCGCTGCTCGACACCGACGTGGTGTTGCCCGCCATCGCCCAGGGCGCGGTGGGTATCGAGTGCCGGGCCGACGACCCGGACACCAACGCCCTCGTGGCGCCCCTGCGGCACGAGCCTACCTGGACCACGGTGGCGGCCGAACGCGCGTTCCTGGCCACCCTGGAGGGCGGGTGCCAGGTGCCGATCGCGGCGTTCGCCGAGTTGGACGACGGCGGGCTGCGGTTGCGGGGGCTCGTGGGCAGCGTGGACGGAGCCACCCTGCTCAAGGCCGAGCGCCGGGGCGAGCCGGCCGACGCCCGTGCCCTGGGCTCTGGCCTGGCCGGGGAACTCCTGGACCGGGGCGGCAGGGAGATCCTGGAGGCGGTGTACGCCCAGTGCTCGCCGGACGCGCGGCGCACGTGATGGGCCGCGGGTTCGTGTACCTGGTGGGCGCTGGGCCCGGTGACCCCGGGCTCCTGACCCTGCGCGCCCGGGACGTGCTGGCCCGGGCCGAGGTGGTGATTCACGACAACCTGGTGCACCCCCGGGTGCTCGACTGGGCGCCGGACGGGGCCGAGCGGATCCGGATGGGCAAGATCGGCCACCTGCACGGGACCCCCCAGGCCGAGATCAACGAAGCCCTGTTGTCCCACGCCCGGGACGGCCGGGTGGTGGTGCGCCTGAAGGGCGGCGATCCCGCGGTGTTCGGCCGGCTGGGGGAGGAGGCCGGCGCCCTGGCCGCGGCGGGCGTGCCGTTCGAGATCGTTCCCGGGGTGACCGCGGCGTCCGGCGCGGCAGCCTACGCGGGCATCCCCCTGACCCACCGGGACCACGCCCCCTCGGTCACCCTGGTCACCGGCCATCGCCGCACCGACGGCGGGGGCGGGCCGGACCTGGATTGGGAGGCCCTGGCCCGGGCGTCGGGCACCCTGGTGGTGTACATGGGAATCCGCCACCTGGCCGAGGTCGCCGAGCGGCTCGTGGCTGCCGGCCGGCCGGGGCACACCCCGGTGGCCGTGGTGCGGCGGGCCACCTGGCCGGACCAGCAGGTGGTCACCGGCACCCTGGCCGGCATCGCCGACCGGGTGCACCGGGCCGGGCTCCGGGCGCCGGCCGTGGTGGTGGTGGGCGCGGTGGTCGGGCTGCGGAGCGCCCTGGCCTGGTTCGAGCAAAAACCCCTCCTGGGGAGGCGGGTCCTGGTGACCCGGGCGGCGCACCAGGCGGAAGAGCTCTGCGACCTGCTGCGGCTCCGGTGGGCCGACCCGGTGGTGCTGCCCGTGATCGCGCTCCAGCCGTGCGGCCACGCGAGCGCGGTGGACGCGGCCCTGCGGCGGCTGTTCGCGTACGACTGGGTGGTGTTCTCGTCTGTCAACGCGGTGCGGTTCGCGTTCGAGCGCCTGGACGGCCTCGGGCTCGACGCCCGGACGTTCGGCGCGGCCCGGGTGTGCGCGGTGGGGCCCAAGACGGCCCGCGCCCTGGAGGCCCGGGGCATCCGGCCCGACGTGGTGCCCGACCGGTACGTGGCCGAGTCCCTGGTGGCCGCCCTGTCGTCGGCGGCCGAGCTGCGGGGTGCGTCCGTGCTGATCCCCCGGGCCCGGGACGCCCGGGAGGTGGTGCCGGCCGAGCTCGAGCGCCGGGGTGCCCGGGTCGAGGTGCTGCCGATCTACGAGAACGTCAAGCCCGCCACCTACCCCGAGGAGGGGCTGGCCGCCCTCCAGGCCGGCGACCTGGATCTCGTGGTCCTGGCCAGCGGGTCGGCCGCCCGCAACTACGCCGACCTGTGCACTGCGCACGGGGTGGACCCGGCCCGGGTGCCTTGCGCGGTGATCGGGCCGGCCACCCGAAAGGCGGCCGAGGCCCGGGGCCTGCCCGTGGCCGTGATGCCCGACACCTACACCCTGGAGGCCGTGGTGGACGCGGCCGAGGCGTACTTCCGGGGACGCGGGAGAACGCCTGAAAATGGTTGAACAAAGCGATGCAACATACTGAAACAAAAATAGAATACAGCCGAATGCTCGGCTACGGGAGGCGCCCGTGACCCCCGAGTTCGTCCCCAAGTGGATCGCGTGGGAGACCACCCAGCGGTGCAACCTGCGGTGCGTTCACTGCCGGTGCTCGTCCGACATGGACGCCGCCCAGGGCGACTTCACCACGGCCGAGGCCAAGAAGATGTTCGACGACATCGCCGCGGTGTCCAGGCCGGTGGTCGTGCTGTCCGGGGGCGAGCCCCTGCTGCGGCCCGACATCTTCGAGTTGGCCCGGTACGGCACCGACCTGGGGTTCCGGATGTGCATGGCGACCAACGGCGCTCTGGTCACCCCCGAGGTGTGCGGGCAGATGAACGCCGCGGACATCAAGATGGTGTCCCTGTCCCTCGACGGGCCCACGGCCGCGGTGCACGACGACTTCCGCCAGTGCCCCGGCGCGTTCGAGGGTGTGGAGCGGGCCGCGGCCCTGTTCCGGGAACACGGCGTCAAGTTCCTGGTGAACTCGTCGTTCACCAAGCGCAACCAGGCCCACATCGCGGCCACGTTCCGCAAGGCCAAGGCCCTGGGGGCCACCGCGTGGTACCTGTTCATGATCGTGCCTACCGGCCGGGGCGAGGACCTGTTCGCCGAGCTGATCTCCAAGGAGGACTACGAGGAGATCCTCGAGTGGCACTACGAGCAGGAGAAAAGCGAGGACGCGATCCTGATGCGGCCCACCTGCGCGCCCCACTACTACCGGATCGTGCCCCAGCTGGCGGCCCGGGAGGGGGTCAAGTTCCAGCGCCGGAGCCTCACGTTCTCCACCGGGGGGGGCAAGGGGTGCATCGCGGCCCAGTCGATCTGCCTGATCGACTGCTTCGGCGACGTCAAGCCGTGCTCGTACTTCCCCCTGTCCGCGGGCAACGTCAAGCGCACTCCGTTCCGGGAGATCTGGGAGGGCAGCCCGCTGTTCCAAGACCTGCGGGCGTTCGACCGGTACAAGGGCAAGTGCGGCGCGTGCGAGTTCATCAACGTGTGCGGCGGGTGCCGGGCCCGGGCGTACGCCGTCACCGGCGACTACCTGGACGAGGAGCCGTTCTGCAGCTACGTCCCGCCCCGGCTCGCCCGGGCCCGGGACGCGTGACCCCTTTTCACAAGGAGCCCAGATGAGCCGGAGCGACCGTTTCCTTAACGCGTGCCGGGGCGAGCCCGTGGACACCACCCCGGTGTGGATCATGCGCCAGGCCGGCCGGTACCTGCCCGAGTACCGCGCGGTGCGGGCCAGGCACTCGTTCCTCGACGTGTGCCACCAGCCCGAACTGGCGTGCGAGGTCACCCTGCAGCCGATCGACCGGCTCGGCGTGGACGCGGCCATCCTGTTCTCGGACATCATGATCCCCCTCGAGGGCATGGGGTGCCGGATCGCGTTCGACCCCGGCCCGGTGTTCGCCGAGCCCGTGCGCACCGCGGCCGACGTGGACCGGCTGCGGCCCGCCGAGCCCGAGGCCGACGTGCCGTTCGTCCTGGACGCTGTGCGCCTGATCCGGCGGGAACTCGGCGGCAGGGTGCCCCTGATCGGGTTCTCGGGCGCGCCGTTCACCCTGGCCGCGTACATGGTGGAGGGCAAGGGGTCCCGGAGTTTCGAGAACCTCAAGAGGATGATGTACGCCGCGCCCGACGTGTACCGGGCCCTGATGGACAAGGTCACCGAAACCGTGATCCGGTACCTCAACGCCCAGGCCGCGGCGGGCGCCCAGGTGCTCCAGGTGTTCGACACCTGGGGCGGCATCCTGTCACCGGCCGACTACGCGGCGTACGTGCTGCCGTACTCCAGGCGGGTGATCGCGGGCCTGGACCGGTCCGTGCCCGTGATCCACTTCGTCAAGGGGTGCGGCCTGCTGCTGGACCTCGTGCGCCAGGCCGGGGGCGACGTGCTCGGCATCGACTGGCACATCGACCTGGCCGACGCGATCCGCCAGGTGGGCGGCGCGTTCAGCGTCCAGGGCAACCTGGATCCCACCGTGCTCCTGGGGCCCGAGTCCCTGGTGCGCGAGCGGGCGGCCGAGATCGTGGCCAAGGGCCGCGCCGCCCGGGGCCACGTGTTCAACCTGGGCCACGGTATCCTGCCCATGGTCCCGCCGGAGAACGCCGAGGCCCTGGTGGACGCCGTGCACGAGGCCGGACGGCGGTAACCGGGGGCGCGATCCCCCTCTGACGCGGAGGCGAACCCATGTCCGAGATCCCGTCCCGGGAAGCGACCTGGAACCTGCTGTGCGAGCATGTCGAGAGCGACAACCTCCGGCGCCACGCCCTGGCCGTCGAAGCGGTCATGCGCCACCTCGCCCGGAAGCGGGGCGAGGACCCGGACGTGTGGGGCGTGGTGGGCCTCGTGCACGACGTGGACTACGAGGCCCACCCCGACGAGCACCTCCAGCACACCCGGCCGATCCTGGAGGCCGCCGGGTGGCCCGGCGACCTGATCCGGGCCGTGCTGGCCCACGGCTGGGGCCTGTGCACCGATGTCGAGCCCCGCACCGACCTGGAAAAGGCCCTCTACGCCGTCGATGAACTCACCGGACTGGTGGCCGCTGCAGCCCTGGTGCGGCCGTCCCGGAGCGTCGCGGACCTGCCGGTCAAGAGCGTGCGCAAGAAGTGGAAGGACAAGGCGTTCGCCGCCGGCGTTGACCGGGAGGTCATCCGCAAGGGCGCCGAACTGCTGGGGGTCGAGGTGTCCGACCTGATCGCCGACACCATCGAGGGCATGCGCACCGTGGCCGCCGAGATCGGCCTCGACGGGAAGGGCGTCTGAGTCCCCCTGGGGGAGGGCTCCCTTCCCGACTCACGGACAGGGTCTCCTCCTGGGTTTCCGGGGGCCGACCCCTTGCGGAATTTCATCTAACCTGAATCCGTGAGCCCAACAACGGTTTTTTGTTGTTTTGAATATCGTAACATCTTGTAATTATTAGCTGTTTTGTGGTATCCTCGCACCTGCCTGGGGTCACGTCCCGTCAAGTGGTGCAAGAAGGCAACCGAGCCATCCTCGGGTTTCTGTTCAAGCCGCTTCGGGCAGCTCCGGTGATCCTGGTGCCGACGCCCCTCGGCCCAGAACCATCTGAATCGTCTCCAGGCTCATGTATCGGCGCGACACGAGCCACTCCTCGTCTCTTTCCTGCAAGATCCTTCTTACACCACGTCCGGGGACTCTAGTCCTCGAGTTGACACGCTGTGCGCCGGGTTATACGCTGTACCATGACTTTATGCGTATAACACCTGGGGGCTTCTGTGGAGCGACTCCCTCTCGACGTCCAAACGCTCTACTCGGAACTCCTGGAACGACTGGTGGCCCTGGAGGCGGAGCGCTCGGTGGGGGCGGTACCGGGCTGTTTCGTCACGAAGACCGTCAAGGGGAACGTGTACTGCTACTTTCAGCAGCCGGTCCCAGGCGGGTCGCCGCGGCAGGTGTACGTGGGGCGGCGGGAACCGGTGCTCGAACGGGTCGTGCGTCGGCACCGGGAACAGGGAGGGTTTTTCAAGAGCACCCGGAAGGACATTCAGCGGCTCTGCGCGGCGCTACGGGCAGGAGGGGTGGGGGCCACGGATCCGCCCACCGCCAAGGTGCTCTCGGCGCTGGCGGACGCCGGGGTGTTCCGTCTGGGCGGTGTCCTCGTGGGAACCCAGGCGTTTCGGGTCCTGGGGAACCTGCTGGGCGTGCGCTGGACTTCGGGAAGCTTGAGGACGCAGGATGTGGACATCGCTGCCGAGGCGCAACTGGCTGTGGCCGTCCCGTTCCTGGAGGCCGATGTCCCGAGCGCGTTGGAGAGCCTCGACCTGGGGTTTCTTCCCGTGCCGCCGTTCGACCCCCGGCACCCGTCCACATCGTTCAAGGTGCGCGGCAAGGCGCTTCGGGTGGACCTCTTGACGCCGGCGGCCTCGTCCGCACAGAGGACGCCCGTGTACCTCCCCCGCCTGAAGGCGGCAGCGCAACCAGTGCCCATGTTGGATTTATTGGTGGCGGAGCCGGTGCGCGGCGCCGTGGTCGGCGGGGAGGGGGTGTTGGTCAACGTACCGAGCCCGGGCCGTTTCGCGCTCCACAAGCTCTGGGTATCTCGGCGCCGGGACGCGGCGAGCCAGGCGAAAGCCGGGAAGGACCTGTTCCAGGCGCTGGAGGTTCTCGAAGTGCTGGTCGAGGACCGGCCGGGCGACCTAGTTGCGGCCTGGGAGGCGGCGCCGGAGGCTGGAACGTGGCGGTCGGGGGTTCGGGAAGGGCTCGATGCGCTGGCGCGGGCAGCTCCTGACACGGCTCGACGGGTTCGGGAGGTGCTGGTGCCGGTCTGAGGCCGGGGTCCGGGACTTTACAGCCCCAGGATCTCCTCCCGCCGGTCGATCAGGGTGCGGTCGGCCCGGAGCACCGCGTCGCAGCCCGCCCGGGCGGCGGGCACGGCCTCGGCCACGTGGTGTTCGGCCAGGGCCTGCCGCCGGGGATCGGCCAGGGCGTCCCGGAGCAGCAGGTAGGCCGTGAAAACCTCGGCCTCGGCCTCACACAGTCGCCGCGCCGCGAGGTCGTGGCACTCGGGGTCCTTGGCCTCGACCACGAACCGAACCGCCCGGCCCAGGTGCTGGCGGGCCTCGTCTACCTCGGCCCGCAGTCGGGCCAGCCGCCCCTCGAAGGGAAGGGTGCTCATCTGCTCCATCAAGGGGTCGAGCACCCGCTGGATCAGGCCCCCCATGGCGGCCACGTGCTGGAGCTGGGTGGTCCCCTCGTAGATGTTGGTCACCCGGGCGTCCCGGACGTAGCGTTCCACGTCGTACTCTTTCATGTAGCCGCTTCCGCCGTGGACCTGGAGGCTGTCGTACGCCACCTGGTTGGCGATCTCGGTGCTGTAGGCCTTGCACAGGGGGGTGAGCACGGCGGCGATGCGCGCCGCCCGCTTGGCCTCGTTTCGCGTCTCGCCCGTGAGGCGCCCGCCCTGCTGCCCGGCGAGGTCGTCGTAGCCGTCCTTGAGGTCCACCCACCGGGTGGTCTCGTACAGCAGGGCCCGGGCCGCCACGATCCGGGCCTTGGAGCGGGTGAGCATCTCGTACACGGCCGGGAACCGGTCCACGGCCTGGCCGAACTGCCTGCGGGCGGCGCCGTACGCGACGGCCGCCCGCAGGGCCGCTTCGGCGATCCCCACGGCCTGGGCTGCCACGGCCACCCGGGCCCCGTTCATCAGGGACATCACGTACCGGGTCAGGCCCCGGCGCCGGGCCCCCACCAGTTCCGCCGGCACCTCGTCGAAGTGGAGTTCGCACGTGGGGGAGCCGTGGATCCCGAGCTTGTCCTCGATCCGCTGTACCGTGAGCCCGGGACCGCTCTCGCACACGAACAGGGACAGCCCCCGGCCGTCGTTGGAGCCCTGTTCTGAGCGCGCCAGCACGAGCAGGATCCGGGCGCATCCGTTGGTGATGAACTGCTTCACCCCGCTCAGGTGCCACCGGCCGCTGTCCGGGTCCAGCCGGGCGCGCATCTGGACCGCCTGGAGGTCGCTGCCGGCTTCGGGCTCGGTCAGGGCCATGGCGCCGTCGGCCTCGCCCGAGGCCAGGAGCGGCAGGTACCGGGCCCGCTGCTACTCGCTCCCGTACCGGTTGATGGTCTCGGCGATGGCCTGGAGGCCCACCAGGTTGTGGAGGCTCGCGTCGGCCCGGGAGACCATCTCCATCATCATGTTGTACACGGTGCTGGGCATGTTGAGGCCGCCGAACCGCCGGGGCAGGGTGACCCCCATCAACTGGGCACCCCGCAGGTCCTCCAGGCTGGCCCGGGTGCCGGCGGCGTAGGTGACCTGTCCGTCCCGGAACGCGACGCCGTCGGCGTCGACGCCCCGGGCCCGGGGGGCGATGCGCCTGGCGCACAACTCGCCCACCATGCCGAGCACCATGTCGTACACCTGCACCGCTTCCTCGTAGGCCCGGGGGGCCTCGGGATGGGCCTCGTGCTCGGTGAAGCCCTGCTCCCGTAGGCGGACCGCCTCCTCCAAGTCGGCCGCGTTGAGCCGGAACCGGATGTCCGGCGTGTCCTGGTAGAAGTTGGTGGACATGAGGTCCGCCTCGAGGGTTCGGGGTGAAAAGGAGAAATTTGTACCAATCGCAGCCGGTCCCGTCAAACCGGGGAGGAACCCGAATCCGCTTTTCTTCGTTGGCCCCTGCCGGCGCACCGGGTACCATCCCACGGGAGGGGGCAAAAGGACGGACCAGGAGGGGAGGGCGACTTCGGTGAACGGCACGCTGCTTCACGCTGCAACGGTGTTCATGGGGTTCTTCGCCATCATGAACCCCATCGCGAACGTCCCCATCTTCATCGGCCTCACCAGCGGGGACGACGAGCAGACGACCGCGGCCATCGCGTTGCGATCGGTGGTGCTGGCGTTCCTGATCGTCGCGTTGTTCTCGGTGGCCGGCAAGCTGATCTTCGCGCTGTTCGGGCTCTCCCTTCCCGCATTCCGGATCACGGGCGGGTTGCTCGTCTTCCTCATCGGGTTCCACATGCTCCAGGGCAACCCGTCGAGCGTTCAGCACCCGAGCGAGGAAGACAAGCGAAAATCCAAGGAGGCGGCGCTCGGCGTTGCGGCCTCCCCCCTGGCGATGCCGATCCTCGCGGGACCGGGCACGATCGCGACGGCGATGAGCTTCTCGGCTGGCGGCGGCCTCGTGGAGGTGGCCGTGACGATCGCGATGTTCGGCCTCTTGTGCGCGATCACGTACGTCCTGTTCGTCTTCGGGGAGAAGTTCGTCACCTACCTCGGAGCCAGTGCGTTGGGGGTGATCACCCGCATGATGGGACTGCTGATCGCCGTCATCGGAACGCAGATGGCGATCGAAGGGTTGCGCGGGGTCCTCGGTCGTCTCGGGTGACCGGGACTGTCCGGCGCGTGGGAGCGGAAGGGGTGGAGCGGTCGATGGGGGCGTGCGCACGGCCGGGAATTTCCCTGGCCGGCGTGGGGTGAAAGGGCGGCGCGAGGTGGGGCCGAACGTTTACCTGGTTTTGGCGGACGCGACCGTGTGGCTCCATCTCGGATGGATCGCGTTCCTGGTGCTCGGGGTGGTCCCAGGCCGGCGGATCCGGTGGGTCCGGCGGCTGCACCTTGCCGGCCTCGGCCTGGCCGTGGCCCTGACCGCGTCCGGGTGGCTGTGCCCCCTGACCCACCTGGAGGTGTGGCTGCTGCAGCAAGGGGGGGCGACCGGTTACTCCGGCACGTTCCTCGGCCGCCTGGCCGAGACGGTCGTGTACGCGCCGGTGCCCCGGTGGGCGGTGCTGGCCGCCGCCGTCGTGTGGACCGGTCTCACCGCGGCCGTGTACGTGCGGGCCGCCCGTTCGGACCGGCAGGGGCGATCGTGAGGGCTGCGCCAGCCGGGGCGTTGCCGGCCGCCGGTCACCCCGTGGACGGCCAGCCGTGGTCCAGGGCGCCCCGGACCCGCAGGCCGAGTTCCTGGATCCGGTAGGGTTTTTTCAGGAACGCGTGGGCCCCGAGCGCCAGGCACCGGTCCACGTCGGCGGTCTTGGAGAACCCGCTCACCACCACGGCCCGGAGACCGGGACGGACCCGCAGGAGCGCCTCGTAGGTCTCGTGGCCGTCCATGCCGGGCATCAGCATGTCCAGGACCACCAGGTCCACCTCTTGCCCGGCCCGGAGGGCCTCCACCGCCTCGTTGCCGCTGGCCGCGGTCGTCACCCGGTAGCCGAGACGGGCGAGCAGGTCCCGGGCGATCTCCCGGGGCGCGGGTTCGTCGTCCACCACCAGCACCCGCTCGCCGTTCCCCTGGTACGCCTCCACGGGCGCCTCGCCCGCTGCCTCGGCCCTGCGGCGGGACGTGGCCGGGAAGTAGAGCCGGAACACCGTCCCGGCCCCGGAACTCTCCACCTGGACGTGGCCGCCGTGGTCCTTCACCGTGTTCCAGACCACGGACAGGCCAAGGCCCGTGCCGCTCCGGCCCATGACCTTTTTCGTGTAGAACGGCTCGAAGATCCGTTCCAGGTCCTCGGGGCCGATGCCGGGGCCGTCGTCTTCCACGACGAGCACCGCGTAGGTACCGGGCGGCACCTCCTCGTAGCCCGGGACGGCATCGCACACCTCCTGGCGAAACGCGCGCACGGCAACGGTTCCCCCGGACCCGATCGCTTCCATCGCGTTGGTCACCAGGTTCATGATGGTCTTCTCGACGTGCACCGGGGAGCCGTCCACGGGCGGCAGGTCGTCCTCCAGGTCGAGGACGAGGCGCACCCGGGGAAACCTGGCCTGCAGCCCCATGAACTCGGGCGACCGGGCATACTCCCGGACCAGGTTGCCCAGGTCCAGGTGTTCGCGCCGGCTGACCACGCCCCGGGCGAGGGTGAGGAGGTCCGAGACCACGGCCGCAGCCCGTTCGCCGGACTGCTGGATCGTCTCCAGGGGTTTCCGGAACGGACTGTCGCCGGGCAGGCGCATCAGCAAGATCTCTGGGTAGGTGATGATCCCGGACAGGATGTTGTTCAGGTCGTGGGCCACCCCGCCCGCGAGCATCCCCAGGGCCTCCATCTTCCGGGACCGGGCCAGCTTCTCCTCCAACTCCCGCCGGGTGTTCTCGCCCTGGACCCGCTCGGTCGCGTCGGCGAGCAGGATCACCCCCTTGTCGCCGATGAACGAGAACGTGACGTCCATGTGTCGGGCCGTCCCGTTCTTGCAGGTGACCCGAATGCCGGAGAAGTGCACCACCTCCTCGGACGAGGCCAGACGCTCCAGGGCCGCCTCCCACCGCTGCCGGGCCTCCTTCCGGAACTCCTCGTCCGGGTACGCCCGGGCCCACCAGTCGTCCATATCGGCCAGGTCGTCCCGGGTGTAGCCCAAAAGGGCGACGAAGCGCTCGTTTACGAGTTCGATCCGGCCGTCCCGATCGCACACGCTGATCGCCAGGGGGGAGAGCTCAACCAGCATCCGAAAGTACCGTTCGCTCTCCTCCAGGCGGGCGGCGAGTTCCCGGAGCCGTTTGCCCTCCCGCACGGCCACGAACGCCCGTTGGAGCGCGTAGGTGGCTGCCCCGCCCAGCATGAGCAGCAGCGCGGCCAAAACGCCCCACCGGTTCCGAAAGCCCTCCATGGTGGCGACGATCTCGTCCTCCGGGGCGGCCACCGCGATGGACCAGAACGTGTTGCCGAGGTCCACGGGGTAGTACACCGCGTGCCACGCCGAGGCGTTCCCCGGACCGCACGTCCTTTCGTACTGGGCCGTTCCGTGCCGCCCCCGCGTCATCTCCCGGGTCATCGCCAGCAGGGACGGGACCCCGTCGAACACCTCTGTCGCAGGCCGGCCCACGTGGCCGGGTTCGGGGCAGTACAGGACCACCCCCTTGGCGCTGATCATCCACGCGTGGCCGTCCGGCACGATCCGGATCCCCTCCAGGTATCGCCGGGCGATGGTGTCGAACGGGACCAGGATGGCCAGGGAGCCGGCGAACTCCTGCCCCTGCCACACGGGCACGTGGTAGGCGACCGCCCGGAACCCCTGCACCGTGGTGAACACGTCGCTCAACACCGGACGGCGGCTGGACAGGACCTCGGCAACGTGTTCCTGGAAACGGATGCTGGTGCCCAGCGCCCGGTCGTTGCGCGGCGCCGTGTACACGATCACCCCGTCGGCGTCCACCCGGGTGACCCCCCGCAACTCTTCCCGGTTCTCCCGCCAGAACGAGTCGAGAAGCTGCCGGCCGTACGCGTCGAGGCTGGCCACGTGGGCCATCCTGGACAGGAACAGGAGTTCGCTTCGGTAGCGGCGGAACAGGTCCTCGATGCCGCCCGCCGCCTGTCTGGCCAGGAGGAGTTGCTGGGCATCGGCGTCGGCAATGGTCTTTCTCCGGACCTCCTCGTAGGTCGAGAACAGGGTGTAGGCGAGCAGCCCTCCGAGGAGCAGCACGAGGGCCGCCAGGTTCCATTTCTTCATGGGCAACTCTACGGTGTCCGGCCGGGTGAGATCCGCGCCCCCTGTCTTGTATCGGCCGTCCGGCCCGAAACTGGAAGCCCCGGCGCGTTTCGGCGCCGGCAGGGGGGCGTTTTTCCTGAAAAACGGGCGGCGGACGGGCCAGGGACGCCCTGATCCATGGACACGGCGCCGTTTTCCTGTACGTTGCCAGTCCGCGCAACGGCGTTGCCGGCCACCAGGGCCTTCCTGCCGGCGGGCGGGCAGCGGGCTCGGCACCGGGCGACGCGACCGAGTGTTCCGCCTGTACAGCGGGGCTTCGTTGCACCGGAAGACGTTCGGCCCCGTGGTGGCCGGCTCTCGGGGGGAGAGGACGTCGTGGCTGGCCGAGGTCGGGCGGACGATCGATACCTGTTTTCCCCGCGCCGGGCAGGGGGCGGAAAGGAGAACCCGATGACGAAGGCAGCGATCCTTGGCGCTTGCGCTCGTCGTGGCCTCTGCAGCCCCCGGGGCGGAAGGAGTGATCGACGTGAAGAGCGCGTTCGGCGTGGCCGAAACCGCCGACCGGTTGAAGGCCGTTCTGGAGCGGAAGGGCATGACCGTGTTCGACCGGATCCGGCACTCCGCCGCTGCCGGCGGGGCCGGGATCGAGTTGCGGGACACCGAGCTGGTGATCTTCGGCAACCCAACGGTGGGGAGCCGGCTCATGCAGTGCGCCCAGAGCGGGGCCATCGACCTGCCCCAGAAAAAGGCCCTGGTCTGGGAGGACGGCCAGGGGCGGGTGTGGCTTTCCTACAACGACCCCCGGTACCTGGCGCGGCGGCACGGCATCGGGGGGTGCGGCGTGGTGCCGAAACTCCAGCGGGCGCTGGCGGGCATCGCCGGGGCGGCGGCCGGGCGTTGAGCCGGACCCGTTCCTTTCCGGGACCCGAGATGGCCGGGGGCCTTCGGTGAAGCTCCACCTCCTGCTCCCGGCCGTCCTGCTGGCAGCGGTCGCGGGCCAGGCCGTGATGCGGCGGCTCCGGCTCCCCGCGGTGGTGGGGGAGATCGCGGCCGGGTTCGTGGTGGGGCCGTACGTTCTCGGGCTCGTCCCGGGCGGCGAGGCCGGCCCGGCCGGCCACGGCGCGATCCAGGAGCTGGCCCAGATCGGGCTGTGCGTGCTCCTGTTCCGGGTCGGGCTGGAGACGCGCCTGTCCCAGCTGCGCCCGGTGGCTGCGTCGGCCACCCGGCTGGCGCTCGCAGGCATGGTCGTGCCGTTCGCTCTGGGGTGGGGCGTGATGTGGGCGTTCGGGGTGACCTCCTCTGCGGCGCTCCTGGTCGGGGCGGCGCTCACCGCGACGAGTATCGGGGTTACGGTTTCGGTCCTGGCCGAGCTGGACGCGGAGGCCAGCCCCGAGGGCACCGTGATCGTGGGGGCGGCGATCCTGGACGACGTGCTGGGCCTCGTCCTGCTCGCGGCCCTGGTCGGGTTGACCACACCCGGTGCATCCCCTGTCCGGGCGAGTGCCTGGGCCGTGCTCCAGGCGCTGGCTTTCCTCGCCGCAGCCCTGGCCGTGGGAAGGCCCGTGGTCTCGGCCACCCTGGCCCTCACCCGGTGGAGCCGGAGCCCGGCCACCCTGCTGGTGCTGGTGTTCGGCTACCTGCTGCTGCTGGCCGCCGCCGCGAAGGCCGTGGGGCTCGGGATGATCCTGGGGGCCTATGCCGCGGGGATCGCGTTCACCCGCCACCCGGACCGCGCCCGGATCGAGGACCAGCTGGCCCCGCTCGTCGACCTGCTCACCCCCCTGTTCTTCGTGATGATCGGCGCTTCGATCGAGCTCGGGGGGCTCGACCCGCTCACCGCGGCCGGCCGGTCGAACCTGTTCGCAGGGCTCCTGCTCCTCGTCGTGGCCGGCTTCGGCAAGCTGTTCGCGGCATGGTTCATGGGCAGGCCGGAGCTGGACCGGTGGGTCGTGGGCAGCGGGATGATGCCCCGGGGGGAGGTGGGGTTCGTGTTCGCCCAGGTCGGGGTGGCCGGAGGGCTCATCGGCAGCGCCCAGTTCGCGTCCCTCTCCCTGGCCCTGATCGGGACCACCGTGGCCGGGCCGGTGCTGCTGCGGGTGTTCTGGAGACGCCGGGGCTGAGGCGTGCCAGGCACCCGGCGCGCAGAGCCGGGCAGAAGCGGGTTGCCGGGGCGTTCAGCCGTCGAGCACGGTCCGGATCTTCCGGACGAGTTCGGTGGGTTTGACCGGCTTCTGGAGGAAGTGGACGCCCTCGTCCAGGATGCCGTGGTGGGCGATCACGTTCTCGGTGTACCCGGAGAAGAACAGGACCTTGATGGAGGGGTTGCGGGCGGTGAGCGTGTCGGCCAGCTCCCGGCCGCTCATCCCGGGCATGATCACGTCGGTCACCAGTACATCGATGTCGTGCAGGATCTCCCGGGTTCGCTCGATCGCGTCCTGGCCGCCCCCGGCCGTGATGCACCGGTAGCCGAACTGCCCGAGGGCGTCGGCGGTCATCTGGCGGATCGCGGGCTCGTCGTCCACCACGAGCACGGTCTCGGTCCCGTGCAGCCGGTCGGCCCGGACGTCTTCGCCGGCCGGGTCGACGCTCCCGTCGCTCGCCGGGAAGTACACCTTGAACGTGGTCCCCTTGCCCGGCTCGCTGTACGCGTAGACATGTCCGTCGTGCTGCTTGACGATCCCGTACACGGTGGCGAGCCCGAGCCCGGTGCCCTTGCCCTGCTCCTTGGTGGTGAAGAACGGGTCGAACGCTTGGTCGAGCACCTCCTGGCTCATCCCCTCGCCGAAATCCGTGACCGAGATCATCACGTAGCGGCCCGGCCGGACCTCGGGGTGGGCGCGCGCGTATTCGGGTCCCAGGGCCACGTCCTGGGTCTCGATGACCAGGTGCCCGCCCAACGGCATCGCGTCGCGGGCGTTCACGGCCAGGTTCATCAAGACCTGTTCGATCTGGCTGGGGTCTGCCTCGATGGTGTCGCGGACCGCCTCGGCAGCCACCTGGATCTCGATGTCCTCCCCGATCACCTTTCCCAGCAGTTTCACCAGATCGTGGACGATCGCGTTGATCGACACCAGCCGTGTCTCGATCACCTGCTTGCGGCTGAACGCCAGCAGTTGCTGGGTCAGGCCCGCCGCCCGCTCCGCAGCGTTGCGGATCATCTCGATCTCCCTGAAGAACGGGGCGCCGGACGGCAGGCCCATCAGGATCAGGTCGCTGTAGCCGAGGATCGTGGTCAGCACGTTGTTGAAGTCGTGGGCGACCCCCCCGGCCAGCCGGCCGATGGACTCCATCTTCTGGGCCTGGCGCAGCTGGACCTCCAGCCGGGCCTTCTCTCGCCGGGCCGCCCGCTCCTCGGTGACGTCCCGGGTGATCCCCAGGTGGACGGTCTGCCCCCGCGGGCCGTAGGGCAGGGGAACGCCCACCGACGACATGTGGTGGGTCGTGCCGTCGAGGTCGATCATCCGGTAGTCCAGCGCGGCCTTCTCCCCGCCGCACACCCGTTCGTTGAACCGGACGAACGCGTCCCGGTCGTCCTCGTGGATCAAGGCGTACACGTCTTCGGCCACGACCGCGTCCTTGGCCGTGGCGCCGATCATGGACAGGCCGGCGGGGTTCAGGTCCAGCAGGGTCCCGTCCCGGGCGACGACCTTGACGCAGATGGGAAGGTTCTCGATGATCGACTTGAGAAACGCGAGGTTGTCCTGGAGGGCCTTCTCGGCCCGCTTCCGGGCCGTGATGTCCCGCCAGACCACATGGAGCACGGGGGGGTCTCCGCCTTCCAGCACGGTGAGGAGGACCTCCACCGGGAACGCCTCGCCGTCCGCCCGCACGTGCACCCACTCGAACCGGTGGGATCCCTGCTGCAGGGCGACCGCGATCATCTCGTTGGCCTTGTCGTAGGACGACCGCCCGTCCGGCTGGCGGGGCGGGGACAGCTGGGACGGGTGGATGTCGAGCACCTCCTCCCGGCTGTGGCATCCGAGCATCCGGACAGCCGCCTCGTTGCAGGCCACGAACCGGCCCCCGGCGAGCACGAGGCTCGCGTCCGCGGAACGCTCGAACAGCTCCCGGTACCGGTCAGGGGTCATGTCACGGCCGCCCGTCGGGCCTGGGGTGAGGGGCAGCGGACGGAGGCGGGAAGCAGGGGCAGGAGGGGGGGCGCTGGGAGCCGGCCGGGCTCCCGTGGCGGCTCCCCTGGGCCGGTCGTGTGCCGATGGACATCAACCACCCCCTTTCTGTTCCCTTTCTACCGTCCGAAGCCGGTCCGAGTCAACGACAACGAGCGGCCCCGGGCAGCCTGGCCCGGGACGGGCGGGTTTTCTCCTTGCGCTTTCCCCCGGAAGGGCGTAGGATCCCTCCCACGTCGACGGGCCGGAACGCGAGGCAGCCCGGGCGGACAGCATCGGTGAGCAATTCCAAAGAGGGAGAGGCGACCGTCGCCTCTCCCTCTTTTCAGTCTTCCGGCGCACAGCCGTGCGCCAACCGGCAATTGGATGGCTATGTTCCGGCGCCAGGGAGTCGTTTCCCCGCTGGTTTCCGTACCCATCGCGGTTGCAGCATCTCGGGTCGGAAACGCCCAGAAAGAGGAGAACGACCATGGCAACGGGAACAGTGAAGTGGTTCAACGAGCAGAAGGGTTTCGGCTTCATCACCCCCGACGGGGGCGGCGCCGACCTGTTCGTCCATTTCAGCGCCATCCAGGGCGAGGGGTTCAAGACCCTTGCCGAGGGACAGGCGGTGGAGTTCGACGAGGCCCAGGGCCAGAAGGGCCCCCTGGCCTCGGCCGTTCGCGCGGTGTAACCGCGCCGATCGCGTCCGAAAGGGGCGGGTTCCCACAGGGGCCCGCCCTTTTTCCCGGTTTGCTGCTGTTCGCCCCGAGCGGGCCAGCGGACGGCGGCCGTGGAGAACCCGATCTACAGGAGTGATGATGGCGGTTCGATTGTTCGTGGGAAACCTCGCCTACGGTGTGACCGAGGACGAGGTGCGGGAGTTGTTCTCGGCCGCTGGCACGGTGTCGCAGGTGCGGGTGCCCACCGACCGGGAGACGGGCAAGCCCCGGGGGTTCGCGTTCGTGGACTTCGGGGACCGCCCCGAGGCGGAGGAGGCGATCCGACGGTTCAACCAGCAGGTGTTCCGGGAGCGGCCGCTCGTGGTCAACGAGGCCCGGGCCCGGGAGTCCAGGCCGGCCGGCCAGGCCCCGGTTCGCCCGAGACCGGCTCCCCGGCCGTCGTGGTCCGGGTCACCCCCTCCCCCGGCCGAGGAGGACGGCCCGCCCGCTGCCCGGCCGAAGCGGACGTTCGGCCCGGACGCGACCGCCCGGGACAAACGCAAGCAGAAGGGCCGGGCGGCCCGGGAGGAACGCAGGCCCAAGGGGCCGCTCCAGGAGCGCCGCGGAGGACAGCTGTTCTTCCACGCGGACTTCGAAGACGACGAGGACGACCAGGGGCTGGACAACTTCGCCCTCTGGGCTCGCGAAGACGCGAAAAACCAGGACGAGGAGTGAAGGTTTGGCAAAAAAGACGAGACAGACGTTCTTGAAACGGATGAAAGAGAAGAATCGGCAGGAGCGGCAGAGCGAGAAGGCGGCCCGCAGGGCGCAGGCCCGGGAGCTCAAGGCGAGCCAGCCGCCCCGGGAGGACGAAGGGGAGGATCCGGATATCGCCGGGATCGTTCCCGGGCCCCAGCCGTTGCCGCCCCAGTTCGACGACTGACAAAGCGGAGCGGCCGCACTGCGCAGCGGCGGCTCCCGCTCTGCTCTCCGCTCAGATCCCCCCGGGCCGGGGGCCTCCCCCGGTCTTCCGGCACGCCCGGCAGGCGGCTACTCACCCGATGGTGACCACCCGCCACGGGCCGGTAATGGTGTCCACGGTGTCGTGCATGGTGGTGACCGCGCCAACCGCCAACCGGTCCTTCTTTTCCAGGAACGCCAGACACGTGCCGCAGCTCAGGATCTCCACCCCGGCCTCGGCCAGCTCCCGGAGCGCGTCGAGAACGGGGGAGCCCAGGGTGGTCAGGTTCACGCCGGTGTTGAGGAAGATCACCCGGTCGGGCCTGGCCGGTGCGCTGGCCAGGGTGTTCAGGAACGACTGCATCAGGACGGCCCCCAGTTCGGGATCGCCGCCGATGTGGTCGGCGGTGACGAGGACGGCGGTCCGGCCCGGGGAGGGCGGGTGGCTGCACATGCGGGGATTCTCCTGGGCGAGCGTGGTTTGGATATGGCCGGCCGGGGCCGGGAAGGCTCTGGTACGGCGCCGTTACTAAGACCTGCAATTGTATTGCCAGGGTACGGGGCGGGGGCCTGGTTCCGGCCGGGCGCCAGTAGCGGCACCCGGCGCTCCACCAGACCCCCACCCCGCACTATCCAAGGGGAAGGATAGGGATCTGGCAATACTTTCGATGAATTTAGTATACCGGCGCCTCCTGCACACGGTCCAATCGGTAGTTTGGACGTCCGGGTTGTTCGGATCGGTTTTTTCTATGGCAAGGGGGGCTGCCGGCGGGAAAACGGGCCCCGTCCGGCCGGAACGCCGGGGACGGAGCCCGGTGGTCGGTGGGCCGGGTCGCGGGGTGCCGGTTACGCGTCCCCGCCGGACGCCGCCCGGTTCAGGGCCGCCAGCACCTCGTCCAGGGGGACGTTGTGCATCATGGCCGACTGGGCTACGGTCTCGGTGGCCTGGCCGGGACAGCTGAAGCACCCGGAGCCGTAGTATTTGAGGAACACCGGCTCCACGGACGGGTAGCGCGCCAGGATGTCGCCGAGCACGTCATCGGGCCCGATGGCCGGGTTGGCCGGCCCGGGGGCGGCCGAGACGATCGCGTCGCGGACGTTCGTGGCCAACGCCTCCACGTCCAGTCCGTGGCGGGCGCACGCCATGTCCAGGGTGACCGGAAGTTCCTTGACCTGCTCCCGGTGGGCCGGGTCGGCCAGCCCCTCCAGCCCGCCCGACACGAGCACGTCGGCCACGTGGGGCCACTGGACGAGGATCTGGCCCACCCGCATCTGGGCCAGGGTGCGCGCGTCCGGCACGTCCGGCGGCGGGGGCTCGGGGGCGGCCGGCCGGGGCGCCGCTGCCGCCGCGGTCTCGGGCTCCGGACCGACCACGGTCACGATCAGGTTCACCGCGAACAGCACCACGGACACCACCGAGATCCCCCCGAACACCCCGAACAGGGTGGACGGCATCCGGGGGTAGGTGACGACCATCCCCACCAGCCCCACGTTGGCCAGCCAGAAGTGCACCGGCACCCAGGACGGCCACCGGAGCTCCCGGGCGTTGAACCGGGGGATCACGAAGTACCCCACGCCGTACACCATCATCGCCATGAACCCGAGCAGGTTGAAGTGCACGTGGGCGAACCGGGCCCAGTCCGGGGCGTCGCCGGCCCCCATCCACAGCCCCAGCAGTGCGGCCAGCACGAAGTACACGAGGGACGCGACGATGAACCCTTTGGTGTGTCGATCCATGTCAGACACCTCCTTCCACGGGCGCGGGGAGGGTGACGCAGGGCGCCCTTGGGTCCACTATGCCACCGGAGGACCGGGATCCCCATGATCCGGGTCAAAAGACCGGCAGTTCCTCGACCATCGCCCGCGCCAACCGGGCGGGATCGTGCACGTGGATGTCGTGGGGCATGCCGGGGAACCAGCGCGTGGTGACCCGGGGCAGGGCAGACCGGGCGAGACCGATGCTGCGGTGGTGGTGCGCGGCCGCGGCCAGGCCGTTTCCGGCCACGCACAGCAGCACGGGTTCCCGGACCGCGGGGTAGAACCGGGACGGGGGTTCGTCCCACATCGCCCGCAGGATCATCATGTGAAGGTCCAGGGGGAGCCACGGCCGCACGGTCCCGTCCTCCAGGCGTTCGAAGTTGGTCATCATGGCGTCGACGGCGTCATCGCTCCAGTCGGGGTTGGCCGCCCGGATCCGGGCGCGCAGGGCGCCGGGGGTCAGCCCGGACAGGTCGGGCGGGCGCAGCTCCGTGGAAACCGCGGGCCAGGTCGCCCCGGGGCGGCTCCTGAGGTCGATGAACCCGCCGTCCACCAGGCCCAGCCCCCGGGACCGGCCCGGGTGGAGCGCGCCGAACGCGACCGCCACGTTGCCGCCCCAGGACTGCCCGGCCACCACCGGCCGGTCCCAGCCCAGGTGATCCAGGACCGCGGCCACGTCGCCGGCCACCGTGGCGAAGTCGTAGCCCCCGGCCGGCTTGTCGCTACGGCCGTGCCCGCGCAGGTCCACCGCGGCCACGGCGTGACCGGCCCGGGCGAGCCGGCCGGCGACCCGGTCCCACATCCGGCAGTTGCTGGCCAGCCCGTGGAGGAGCAGGAACGGGGCCCCGTCCCCGGACCACAGCCTCAGGTGTAGCCGGCACCTCCCTGGAAGCACCACCATCTTGTCCGCGGGCGTCCTCCGTCCCATGGCGTCGGCCTCTCGTCGGGGAAGGGAACAACGGGCGGCCCGGCGGCCGCCCCGCACGATAGTAGCACGAAAAAAAACTGGGTGCCACTGAGGCGGCGTTTCTTTCCGGCATCCCGCCACCTGGTCGGCCGGCGGACCCGGTGGGAGCGAGCGCCGCGCCGGGGTCGTGGAGGCGGGGTTCGTGCCGGTGTCCGGGCCGGGGAACGGGGGCGCCCTTGCTAAAAGAGACCAAAGTGGTTATTGTTGTCTGGCAGCGGCCGGTCCTCGACAGCACAGGGCGGTCGCCGGGGAGGGCGGGCAGCCGTTCGTGTCCAGGGGTAACAGCCCGTCACGCAAACGCTTTTTGACTTTTTTCCCTTGAACGGGCTCCGGCGCCGGGTTATAGGATCGTCCCTGGTCCACCGGCTCCGCGATGAGAGAGAGGGGATCCATGCCTCAGAATGTCGTCCTGCCCCAGTTCCTTGCCGTGTTCCTCCTCATGACGTCGACCGTGGTGTGGAAGCGCGGGTTGCCCCCCCTCGACACCCTGCGGCAACGGTTCTCCCGGTGGCTGAAGTCCCTGCTTCCGGCTCGGCGCCCGTGCCGATCCCACGCGATCTTCGCCCGCGGCGCCCGGTCCTGGTTGGACTGCTGACCGCACCCGCGCAGAGGACCCGAAAAAGCCGGCTCACGAAGAGCCGGCTTTTTTACGGCCGGGGCCAACGCTTTCCCGGCCGGGACCCGCTGCCGGCCGCGCGCCAGCGGTCCTTTCGGGCGGTGCCGCGACCGGGTACCATCGAGAGATCGCCCCATCGGGCCAGAGGAACCCATGCGCATTCTCGCGTTCGTCTCGATCGCCGGCGCGGTCTACGCGGCCCTGCACGCCGTGGTGCTGTGGGGGGTGCACCCGCTCCTGCGTCTCTGGCCCGGGGGACTGGTCGTTGTCCTGGGGTGGATGGGGCTGGCTGTCGCCGGCCTGTTCGTGGCGCCGCTCCTGGAGCGGGCCCGGTTCGAGGCGGCTGCGCGGGCGGTGGCGTGGCTGGCGTACACCTGGCTCGGTTTCCTGTTCCTGGCAGCGGTCTTCTTCGGCGCGCTCGCGGTCGGCGAGGCGCTCCTCCGTTTCGCCGGGTGGTGGAGGCCGTCGGTGGCGAGCCTGTCGCTCCACGGGCCTGCAGCGGCTGCGGTCGGGGTCGTCGCGGTACTGGCGGTCGGCGTGTACGGCCTGTTCGAGGCGGCCCGGGTGCGGGTGGAGACCGTGGTGCTCCCCGCGGAGGGCATCGCCGGCCGCCTGCGGCTCGTCCAGGTGTCGGACCTCCACCTGGGGCTGCTGCTGCGGGAACGGACCCTGGCCCCGGTGGTCGCCGCGATCCAGGACCTCCAGCCCGACCTGGTGGTGGCCACGGGCGACGTGGTGGACGCCCAGGTGGACCACCTGGAGGAGCTCGGCCGCCTGTGGCGGCAACTGGAACCGCCCCTGGGCAAGTACGCCGTGGTGGGCAACCACGAGGCGTACGCCGGCCTTTCCCACAGCCTCGCGTTTCTAGAAGGCAGCGGTTTCACGGTGCTCCGGAACGAGGGGCGGGACGCGGGCCGGGGCCTGTGGATCGCCGGCGTGGACGACCCCCACGCGGGGGGGCGCGCGGTGGACGAGGGGGCGTTGTCCGGCCCACCCGATCCGGGCCGGTTCACGGTGCTCCTGAAGCACAGGCCCGAGGTGGCGCCCGGGGCCGCCGGCCGGTTCGATCTACAATTGTCCGGCCACGCACACCTGGGCCAGATCTTCCCGTTCCGGTTCGTGACCGGGCTCCGTTACCCGCTGCAAGACGGACTGTACGAGCTGCCCGGGGGCGGCCACCTGTACGCGAGCCGCGGCACCGGCACCTGGGGGCCGCCGATGCGGGTGCTGGCGCGCCCCGAGATCACGGTGTTCGACCTCGTTCCCGGCCGGAAAAGAGAACGGGAGCCCGGAGGCTCCCGTTGACGTGGATCGAGACGGGCGGGCCCTACGCGACCCAGTCCAGGGCGCGGCGGAACAGCCCGACGATCGAACCGGGCAGGGCGCCGACGAGGAGGATCGACAGGACGAATCCGTAGCCGAGCACCTGGCCCACGGGCGACAGGCCCACCCGGCCCTCGGGTTCGGCCACGCCCTCCTCGGGCGGGCTGTACGCGGCCTTCACCATCTTCAGGTAGTAGAACACGCCGATGGCCGTGTTCAGGGCGGCGATGATCACCAGGGCCAGGTTGCCCCGGGACAGGGCCGCCGTGAGCACGAAAAACTTGCCCGCGAACCCGGCGGTCGGCGGGATGCCGGCCAGGCCGAACGCGCCCACGGCCAGGGTGAACGCGAGCAGGGGGGCCCGGCGGTGCAAGCCCCTCAGGTCGTCCAGGGACACGTTCTCGCCCCGGGGGGCCAGGGTGTAGATCACGAAGAACAGCGCCAGGTTCATCAGCAGGTACCCGGCCACGTAGTACATGGCGCCGGCGTACCCGGCCACGGTGCCGCTCAGGATGCCGGTGACCATGAACCCGGCGTGGCTGATCGACGAGAACCCGAGCAGGCGTTTGAGGTCGGTCTGGACCAGGGCGGCCAGGTTGCCGTAGGTCATGGACAGCACGGCCAGCACCGTGAGCACCCCCACGAACCCCGCGCTCTCGCCCGCGCCCAGGCCGGTCAGGCGGATCAGCACGGCCACCGCACCGATCTTGGGCAGGGTGGCGATCACGCCGGTGGTCTCGTTGGCCGCGCCCTGGTAGATGTCCGGGGTCCAGAAGTGGAACGGGAACAGGGCCAGCTTGAAGAAGAACCCGCCGAGCATCATGGTCAGCCCCACGATCCCCATCGGGCTCGACGCCAGGGAGGGGAACATCCGCAGGAGTTCGTCCACCCGGGTGGTGTGGGCCATGCCGAATACGTAGCTCATGCCGAACAGGCTGATCCCCGACGCCACCGCGCCGAACATCACGTACTTGATGCCGGCCTCCACCTGGTGGGTGTACTCGCTGCGCCTGAGGGGCACCAGGATGTACAGGGCGTAGGATGCCAGCTCCAGGGCGATGTACAGGGTGAGCAGTTCCACCCCGCTCACCAGGAAGGTCAGTCCGAGCACGCTCAGGGTGAGGAACAGGTAGTACTCGGGCTCGTGCTCCCGGTTGATCCCCCGCACGCCCTCCCCGAGGGCCACGGCCAACAGGTACCCGATCGCGATCAACACCTTGAACGACTGGCTGAACGCGTCCACCCGGTACGTGCCGTGGAATAGGTCGGCCCGGGAGCTGAACGTCCCGACCGCGGTGACCACCCCGACCGCCGCGAGGACGAGGGCCCACCGCCGGGCCACCCCGGGTGCGGGGGTGCCCAGGGAGACGAAAAAGAGCGCCAGGGCCGCGAGACAGAGGTAGGTTTCGTGTGCGAATGCCATGGGGAATCCGTGTCCGAACCGTTTTCGTGTGGTCGATGCCGGATCAGTGTCCGGGTGCGCCTTGTTCGGCCGGCGGCGGTCCGCCGTGGCCCGTTGCCGGCGGTTCGTTCCCGTGGCCGCCCTGCGCCGGCTCGCCGCCGCCGTGGTGGCCGGCCGACGGGAACAGGGTGTTCCACAGGGCGGGCAGGTCTTCCGGGACCTCGCCCGCCACGCTCGCCTGGGCCACCACGTGGCCGATGCTGGTGTCCATCACCCGCAGGAACGGTCCGGGGCTCAGGCCGATCCACACCACGAACACCGACAGGAACGCGAGCATGAACCCCTCGCGCAGGTCCAGGTCCTTCAGGTATCGGTCGTCTGCGTCATGCCCGTGGTGGTGTCCGTCCGACCGGGCCCAGATGATCTTCTGGAGCAGCCGCAGCATGTAGGTGGCGGCCAGCAGGGCGCCCGGGATCGCCAGGGCGGCCAGCAGCTTGTTCTGGGAGAACGCGCCGACGAGCACCAGCAGCTCGCCCACGAACGAGTTGGTGCCGGGAAACGCCAGGGAGGACAGGCTGAACAGGCCCAGGAACGCCACGTACACCGGCATGAACGCGCCCACGGCCGAGTTGTCGGCGATCTGGCGGCTGTGGGTGCGCTCGTACAGGATGCCCACGCAGATGAACAGGGCGCCGGTGGTGATGCCGTGGTTCACCATCTGGAGGACCGCGCCCTCGATGCCCCGCAGGTTCACCAGGAAGATACCGAGGGTCACGAACCCCATGTGGCCCACGGACGAGTACGCGATCAGCTTCTTCATGTCGGACTGCCCGAGGGCCACGAACCCGCCGTACAGGATCGACACGATCGAACCCCACAGGAACACCGGCGCCAGGTACGACACTGCCAGGGGGGTGATCGGCAGGCAGAACCGCAGGAACCCGTAGGTGCCCATCTTCAGAAGCACGCTCGCCAGGATCACCGAGCCCGCCGTGGGCGCCTCCACGTGGGCCGCCGGCAGCCAGGTGTGGAACGGGAACATCGGGACCTTGATCGCGAACGCCAGGGCGAACGCCAGGAACACCCAGAACTGGAACGCGAACCCGTACCCCTTGGCCATCAGGTCGGGGATCAGGAACGTGTCCGCGTTCAGGTACAGGGCGATGATCGCCACCAGGAGCAGCACGCTGCCGGCCAGGGTGTACAGGAAGAACTTGACCGACGCGTACACCTTGCGCGGCCCGCCCCACACCGCGATCAGCAGGTACATCGGGATCAGCATCGCCTCCCAGAACACGTAGAACAGCACCAGGTCCAGGGCGGCGAACACGCCGATCATGGCGGCTTCCATGACCAGCAGCGAGAAGAAGAACTCCTTGACCCGCTTTTCGATGTACTTCCACGAGCACAGCACGCACAGGGGCATCACGAAGGTGGTCAGGAGCACCAGGAGCAGGCTGATGCCGTCGATCCCCAGGGCGTACCGGATGCCGAACGCCGGGATCCAGTCGGCCATCTCCACGAACTGGAACTTGGCCGTGGTGGGGTCGAACCCCGTGTACAGGGCGACCGAGACCACGGCCTCGAGCACCGTGACCGCGAGGGCCCACAGCCGGAGCGTCCGGTCCCCCCGCAGGGCGAGGCCGACCACCGCCCCGGCCAGGGGCAGGAAGATCAGGATGCTCAGGATCGGGTACCCGAGACTGTGATCGATGGCAAACGCAGGCGTCATCTGTCAGCTCTCAGCTTTGGTAGACCGCGGCAGTGCCGTGCCGCCGACCGGAGCGCGGGCCCCAGGCCGCCGCCGGTTGGAAGCGCTCGCCCCCCGTCCGTTCGGTCACGGCCCGGCTCAGAAACTCACCGCAACGGCGAGCACGGCGAACAGGGCGGCCACGCCGAACGCGATGTACTGCTGGATCCTGCCGGTCTGGGTCCGGCGAACCAGGTCGCCGGTGTCGCGCACCGAGGTGGCCAACCCGTCCACCACCCCGTCGATGGCGTTGGCGTCGAACCGCGACCAGAACGCGGCGCTGGCCAGGGCGAACCGGTAGCCCACCCGGCGGTACACTTCTCCGACCCACTCGTTGGCCGGCGACACCCAGCCCTTGTCCCACCGCATCAGGGTGGACGCAGGGGTGCGGTACAGCCAGTCCACGTCCAGGTTCAGCTTGGGCTTGGGGGTCATCTTCTTGCGGAGCAGGTAGAAACCGAGCCCTGTGAACCCGAGGAGCTGGATCGTCTCGGAGAAGTGGTACGCGGTGTACGGGTGGTACTCCACGGGCAGCGGCAGCATCTTGTACAAGTAGTCGGGGTACACGCCCAGGAAGATGCAGAAGAACGCGGCGATGCCCATGGCCACCAGCATGTTCGCCGGCGGGTCCTTGGCCTCGACCCCGCTGTCCTTGCCGAACCAGATGTAGTAGGGCAGCTTGATACCCACCGACAGGAACGTGCCCACGGCGGCCAGCGTCAGCATCAGCATGAGCACGGTGCGGCCGGCCTCGCCCGCGCCCGCGATCACCATGGACTTGGAGATGAAGCCGCTGGTCAGCGGGAACCCCGAGATCGCGATCCCGCCGATCACCGTGGCCACCAGGGCCAGGGGCATCCGTTTGTACAGGCCGCCCAGTTCGGACAGCTTGCAGGTTCCGGTCATCTCGAGCACCGCGCCCACCCCCATGAACAGCAGGGCCTTGTACAGGATGTGGGCGTACGCGTGGGCCACCGCGCCGTTGACCGCCAGGGCCGTGCCGATCCCGACGCCGCACACCATGTAACCCACCTGGCTCACGATGTGGTACGCGAGGATCCTGCGGCCGTCGTTCTCGATGATCGCGTACGCGACCCCGTACAGGGTCATGATCGCGCCCAGGATCGCGAGCACCTCGTACCCGGCGAACCCCCGGGCCAGCACGTACACCGCGGTCTTGGTGGTGAACGCGCACATGAACACGCCGCCCATCACGGTGCTCTCGGGGTAGGCGTCGGGCAGCCACGCGTGGATCGGGGGCACGGCCGCGTTCAGGGCGAACCCGATCAGGATCAGGTACGCGGCCAGGTTGGCCGCCTCGGGCGCGATCGGCCCGAACGCCAGGTCCCCGGTCTGCTGCCACCGCAGGAAGATGCCAGCCATCAGGACGAGCCCTCCCAGCGTGTGCATCAGCAGGTACCGGAACCCCGCCCGCAGCGACTCGGGCCGGCGCCTGAGGAAGATCAGGAACGCGGACGAGAACGCCATCAGCTCCCAGAAGATGAACAGGGTCAGGTAGTCGCCGGCCAGGGTGACCCCCAGGGAGCCGGCCACGTACAGGAACCCGGACACCGGTTGCCACCGGTCGGCCACGTGCAGGCCGTAGATCGCGCCGATCAGGGCCATCAGGGTGAACACGTGCAGGAACACCAGGGACAGCTTGTCCACCTGGCCGGTGACCAGGTGGAATCCCAGGTAGCTCAGCTCGCCGTAGGTGCCCGGCTCCATCAGGCCCACGTTGACGAACGCCACTGCGGGGATCGCCACCAGGGCCACCTTGCGGGCGGTCCCGTTGAGCACCGCGGCCAGGACGGCCCCGATCACGAACAGGAGCGCCGGGTGCATGATGCCCATGCCTAGCCCTCCTCCTTCCGGTCGTAGAAGTCCACGGGCCTCTCCAGCCACAGGTGGGCCACGCCCTTGATCAGCTTGGCCATGCCCACGCACCCTGCCAGGGCGAACAGGGCCCAGAACCCGCGGATCCGGTCGCCGATGAAGTGGCCGCCGTGGCGGGGGGCGAACACATCGAACAACACGAACAACACCAGGGCGCCGAAGAACACCGCCCGCAGCACGTGGGGGCGTTCCCGCATGGCGTCCAGCGCGGCCACCACGGCCCGTGGAAGAGCGCTCATCGGACGACCTCGATCAGCTTCAGGAACAGGTCGGGATAGAACCCGAAGGCCACGCTGGCCACCGCGGTCAGGAACAGGGGCACCACCATGAACGGGCTGGCCTCGGCCAGTTGGAGCCGGGCTGCGCCTCCGCCCCGCGGGAAGAACGCGCGCAGGAAGATCGGCACGAAGTACCCGGCGTTCAGGAGCGAACTGGCCAGCAGCACCACCAGCAGGCCCACGCTGTGGAGCTGCATCGTGCCCACGGCCAGGTACCACTTGGACACGAAGCCGGCCACGGGCGGCACCCCGATCATGCTCAGGCTGGCCAGGCCGAACGCGGCCATGGTGAACGGCATCTTGTACCCGATGCCGTCCATGTCGCTGATCTCGGTCTTGCGGTGGGCCACCATCAGCGCGCCGGCGCAGAAGAACAGGGTGATCTTGGAGAACGCGTGGTTCGGGATGTGGATCAGCCCGCCCGTGATCCCGCTGGGGGTGAGCAGGGCCACGCCGAGCACGATGTAGGACAGTTGGCTGATCGTGGAGTAGGCGAGCCGGGCCTTGAGGTTGTCCTTGGTCAGGGCGATCACCGACGCGGCCAGGATCGTGAACGACGCCAGGTACGCGGTGATCAGCCCGAGGCCGTAACGCTGGAGCAGGTCCACCCCGAACACGTACAGCATCACCCGGCAGATCGAGAACACCCCCACCTTGACCACGGCCACCGCGTGGAGCAGGGCGCTGACCGGCGTGGGCGCCACCATGGCCGACGGCAGCCAGTTGTGCAGGGGCATGAGCGCGGCCTTGGCGTACCCGAACAGGGCCAGGAAGTACAGGGTGGTCACCAGGGCCCGGCTGGCCGTGGCCGGGAAGATGCCGGCCTGGATGCCGGTGGCGAAGTCCAGGGTGCCGCAGGTCACGTAGGTGAGCACCAGGGCCGGCAGCAGGAGCAGCTTGGAGGTCACCATCAGGTACGTGATGTACTTGCGGCTGCCGTCGTAGGCCGCGCCGTCCTGGTGGTGCATGACCAGCGGGTAGGTGAAGATGCTGACCAGTTCGTAGAACAGGTACAGGCTGAGCAGCGAGCCCGAGAACGCCACGCCCACGGCCGCGAAGATCGTGGCCGCGTAGCACACGTAGAACCGGGTCTGGGCGTGTTCGTCGAGGCCCCGCATGTAGCCGACGCAGTAGAACCCGGCCAGGATCCACAGGAACGAACTGATCCCGGCGAACAGTAGGCTCATGCCGTCCACCCGCAGGTTGATCGAGGCTCCGGGCAGCAACTCGAACAGGTGCAGAGTGTACACCCCGCCACCGATCACGGCGGGCACCAGGGTCATGGTGAACGCAAACGTCAGCACGGCCCCGATCACCGAGCACGACTCGCGCACGTTGGGCCACCGGTCGGTGGCCAGCACCGCGATCGCCGTTGCGAGCGGGATCAGGATGGGGACGACGATGCGGGCGGTCTCGATCTCGTACATGGCGACCCCGTCAGTCTTTCAGTTCGGCGATGTCGTCCGCCAGGATGGTGCGGAACCGCCGGTACACGACCACGGCGATCGACAGGCAGATCGCCGCCTCGGCCGCGGCCAGCCCCATGATGAACAGGGTGAACGTCTGGCCCACGGTCTTGTCCGGCGCGAGAAACGTGTTGAACGCCACGAAGTTCAGGCCGGCGGCGTTCAGGATCAGCTCCACGCTGATCAGCATGCTGATCAGGCCCGGCCGGCTGATCAGGCCGTACAGCCCGAGGGCGAACAGGCACAGGGAGATCACCAGGTACGGCTCGAGCCGGCCGAACAGCAACGGTTCCATCACTCGCCTCCGGTCGGGTGCCGGCCCCGCCCCCTGCGGGCCAGTACCACGGAGCCCACGATCGCCACCAGCAGCACCAGGGAGATCAGTTCGAACACGAACGCGTACCGGGTCAGCAGCCCCTCGCCGACCTGGAAGATCGTTCCCTCGACCCGGGTGGGCTCGGCCTCCCACGGGTAGCCCAGCACCACCGCGCCGAGGACCGCGGCCGAGAACAGGGCCACGGTGGCGCCGGCCACCAGTTTGCCCGGAGCCAGGCGCGGATCCTTCTCGGCCTCGCTGGGGGGGCGGGCCAGCATCACCGCGAACGTGATGCTGATCGAGACCGCGCCCACATAGATCAGGATCTGCATGGCCGCGATGAAGTGGGTGCCCAGGTACACGTACAGGCCGGCCACACCGACGAGCGAGGTCACCAGGCCGAGCACCGCGTGGATCAGGCGCCTGGCGCCCACGGCCACCACCCCGCCGAACAGGGCCACCGCGGCGAAACCCACGAACGCCAGGTCCGCGAAGTAGATGTACGGGCTCAGTGCGGGGTCGAAAGTGAAGTTCATCGCGTTCACCCGTCAGCGGTCAGCCGTCGGTGGACCCGGACGCATCCGGGGCGGTCTCGGTGGCGGCCGGTTTCGGCGGTTTGGGGGGCGGGGGCGTCAGGTCCCCGACCTTGGGGTCGAGGCCCTGCTCCCGGGCCCGCTGGCGGAACCGGTCCACCAGGTCGAAGTGGAACTCGTGGCGGGAGAACCCGGCCAGCTGGTAGTCCCGGCTGTACTCCAGCGCGTTGACCGGGCAGGTCTCCACGCAGTTGCCGCACAGGCTGCACTTGGTGAAGTCCAGGTGATACTCGGTGAGCACCTTCTTCTTGGCGCCCTCGGGCTTCTCGCCCTTCAGGGAGATGCACCCCGACGGACAGGCCCGCTGGCACATCATGCACACGATGCACTTGTCCCGGGCGGTCTTGGGGTTGATCACCAGGTCGATGTGGCCCCGGAAGTTCGGGGTGATCTCCAGGGTGTCGAACGGGTAGTGGGTGGTGATGGTGGGTGCCACGGCCATGCGCGCCGTCAGGCGCATGCCCACGAGCAGGCTCCACAGCCCCGAGAAGATCTCTTGGAAGTAGCGGATCATCGGCTCACCCCAGGGGAACGAGCTTGGCGACCACCGCGGTCGCGACCAGGTTGGCCATCGAGATCGGGATCAGCACCTTCCAGCAGAAGTTCAGGAGCTGGTCGAACCGCACCCGGGGGAACGTCCACCGGATCCACACCATCACCAGGATGATCCCGTACACCTTGACCAGGAACCAGCACAGCTGGATCAGGGTGGCCACCACGCCCGTGCCCGAGACCGCCAGGAACCACGGTCCGTTCCACCCGCCCAGGAAGCACGTGGTGGCGATGGCCGCCATCAGCAGCATGTTGGTGTACTCGCCCAGGAAGAACAGGCCGAACCCCATGCCCGCGTACTCGGTGTGGAACCCGGCGGTCAGCTCGCTCTCGGCCTCGGGCAGGTCGAACGGGGCCCGGTTGGTCTCGGCCAGGCCGGTGACGAAGTAGATCAGGAACGCCACGAACCCCATCGGCGTGAATACGAACCAGAACCCGTCCTGGGCGGCCACGATATCGCTCATCCGGAAGCTGCCCACCCACATCACCACCACCAGGAGGCTCAGGAGCAGGGGGATCTCGTAGGCCACGTTCTGTGCCACCGCCCGGATCGCGCCGAACAGGCTGTATTTGTTGGCCGAGCTCCACCCGGCCACCAGGATCGCCAGCACGTTGACCGCGGCCAGGCTCAGGATGAACAGCACCCCGATGTCCAGGTCGCGAACCTGGAGAACCTTGGCGAACGGCACCACGATCAGGGCCGCGATCGGCGGCACGAAGCTCAAGATCGGCGCCAGCCGAAACAGCTTGGTGTCCGCGTTGTCGGGCACCAGGATCTGCTTGCCCATCAGCTTCAGGCCGTCGATCGCGGTCTGGAGCAGGCCGTGGGGGCCCACTTCGAACGGGCCCGGCCGGCGCTGGATGTGGCCGCACACCTTCCGCTCCACCAGCACGAGCACCGCGGCGTTGGCAAAGGCGAACCCCACCACAACGGCCAGCGAGACGACGAGTCGGATCAGGTCCGGCGGCAACGCGTTCGACATGCTTCGTCCTTCGGCTCCCGTTTGCCCGGGGTGCGGCGGTCGCGGTTCGGGCGCTCCCGGGGTCCCGGCCGACCGGCGGCCGGGATCATGCGGTTCAGCGGTCGATCTCGGGGATGACCAGGTCCAGGCTCCCCATGATCGTCACCAGGTCCGACAGCAGCACCCCCTGGCACACCTCGCCCAGGAGGCTCAGGTTCGAGAACGACGGCGGCCGGATCTTCATCCGGTACGGCACGTCCGAGCCATCGCCCACCAGGTAGTAGTCCAATTCCCCCCGGGCGGCCTCAACAGCCTGGTACGCGTCCCCGGGGCCGAGCTTCACCTTCTTGGGCACCTTGGCCTGCACCGGGCCGTCGGGCAGCCGGTCCAGGGCCTGCTCCACGATCCGCAGGCACTGCTCGATCTCGGCCAGCCGCACCCGGTACCGGGCGAAGCTGTCGCCCTCGGTCGCGGTGGGGATCTCGAACTCCAGATCCGGGTACACCGAGTACGGCTCGACCCGGCGGATGTCGTAGGCCAGGCCGCTGCCCCGGGCCACCGGGCCGGTGGCGCCGTACTTGAGGACCGTGTCCTTGTCGATCACCCCCACGCCCTCGGCCCGCTTGCGGAAGATCACGTTGCCCGTGACGAGCTTGTCGTACACGTCGAGCCGTTCGCGCATCCGGCGCAGGAACACCCGGGTCCCCTCGATGAACTTGTCGTCCAGGTCCCGGGCCACTCCCCCGATCCGGTGGTAGCTGAAGGTGAGCCGGGCGCCGGTGACGTGCTCCAGTAGATCCAGGATGAACTCCCGGTCGTCGAACGAGTAGAGGATCGGGGTGAACGCCCCGAGGTCCAGGAGGAACGCGCCGAACCACAGCAGGTGGCTGGCGATCCGGTTCATCTCGGTGGTGATCACCCGGATGTACTCGGCCCGGGGGGGTACCTCGATCCCGGCCAGCTTCTCCACCGCCAGGACGTGGCCGTGGCCGAACGACAGGGCGCCGCCGTAGTCCATGCGGCCCACGTTGGCGTAGAACCCGCTGCTGGTGCGCACCTCGCCCATCAGTTCGTGCATCCGGTGGCCGTACCCGATCACCGGGTGGGCTTCGAGCACGTACTCGCCGTCCAGCCTGAGCACCACCCGCAGCACCCCGTGGGTGCTCGGGTGCTGGGGGCCCATGTTGAGGACCAGGGTCTCCTGGGACGGGTCCGGGCGGGGGATCATGCGTCCTCACCTCCGGCTTCGGGCGGGGCGAACGCGGGCAGTACGTCGCCCAGGGACTTGAGGCGCTTGTCCTTCTTGCGGAGCGGCCGCAGGTCGCCGGCGTCCTCGGGCAGGATCAGGGGCGACAGGTCGGGATGGCCCGCGAACATGACGCCGTAGAAGTCGTGCTGTTCGCGCTCGTGCCAGTTGGCGCCGGGAAAGATGTCCTGGATCGTGGGCACCTCGGGGGACTCCCGATCCGTGAGCACCCGCAGCCGCACCCGGCACCCGCCCCCGACGTGGTTGAAGTGGTACACCACCATCATCTCGGGCGCTGCGTCCACGCCGACCACGTCCTCGATCAGGAACTCCCAGCCCCGGAGGACCTCCACGGCCTTGCGCAGCGCGCCGGCCGGCACCCGGGCGTCCACGTGCACGCCCAGGGCGCCGTGGTCGACCGCGTCGGCCCGCTCGGCTCCGGCCGCCTCCAGGGCGGCGCGCACCTCATCCACCATGGCCGTCCCACCTCCCCGCCTCGGGGTCGCGTCTGGGCCGGAACCGGCCCTTGGTCTGGGGCAGGGGGTGCCGCACGCCGCTGATCTTCTCCTGGAGCTTGAAGATCCCCTCGAGCACGGCCTCGGGCCGGGGCGGGCACCCGGGGATGTACACGTCCACCGGGATCAGGCGGTCCACCCCCTCCACCACGTTGTAGTTCTCCGGGATCGCGAACGGGCCGCCGGAGATCGCGCAGTTTCCCATGGCGATGACCCACTTGGGAGACGGCATCTGCTCGTACAGGGTAAGCACGGCCGGCGCCATCTTCTTGTTCACCGTGCCGGCCACGATCATCAGGTCGCACTGGCGCGGGCTCGGCCGGAACACCTCGGCGCCGAACCGGGAGATGTCCACCCGGGCCATGCCCGCGGCCATCATCTCCAGGGCGCAGCATGCCAGGCCGAACGTCATCGGCCAGATCGAGTTCGCCCGGCAGTAGTCCAGCACCTTGTCCAGGGCCGGGTTCCGGAGCCGGGGGGGCAGTTCCTCGTAGCTGTACCCGGGGCCGGGCTCCAGCGACGGGCAGGACCTGCACCCGGCGTGGGCTAGCGCGTTTGGATCTTTCGGGGCCACGTGAACACTCCCTTGCGCCACGCGTACGCGATGGCGAGCGCGAGGATCGCGACAAACAGCACCACCTCCAGCAACACCCCGAACCCGGGGATCTTGCGGTAGGCCAGGGCGGCGGGGTACAGATAGAGCACGTCCACGTCGAACGCGAGGAACATGAGGGCGTACAGGTAGTACAGCACCCCGTACCGGATCCACGCCGGCCCGATCGGGTCCATGCCGCACTCGTAGGTGTCCATGGTCTTGGTGGACCGGTTGCGCGGGGCGAGGAGGGCTGCAATGACGAACGGGAGGGCGGCGGCCGCAAAACCGACCCCCAAAAAGACGAGGACGTAGACGTGGTCGAGAACCCACTTGTGATCCACGGATCCATCTCCCGGAACGGGGTTGGCCGGTCGATCGGGCCGGGACCATATGCCAACCCGCGCGGATCTGTCAACCGGAAGACGGGCCGCGGGACGGGACGAACGTGAAATCCGGCGCGATCTCGAACGGTTTTCGTGTTATAAAATCAAATTATGCTGTTCTATGCGGGATTGGGCAGGGGGTCGGACCGGTCTCGCCCGCTGCCCTAAAACCTTGTTTTGTTTTTTGGCGTGATCGAACCCCCCGCGCCCTCGGTCCGGTTGCGTCGAGGGGGGGCGGCAGCAGAGGAGGCTGTGATGGAGCACCGGATCGTCGTGCTGGACGGGTACACCGCCAACCCCGGAGACCTGGACTGGGCAGCGTTGGAGGCCTTGGCTCCGGTCGTCGTCCACGACCGGACGCCGCCCGGCGAGGTGGTCGCCCGGTGCCGGGGCGCGGACATCGTGCTCACCAACAAGACCGTGCTCGGGGCGGCCGAGATCGGTGCGTTGCCCGGGCTTCGTTACATCGGGGTGTTGGCCACCGGGTACAACGTGGTGGACGTGAACGCGGCGAGGGCTGCCGGCGTGGTGGTCACCAACGTGCCCGCCTACAGCACCCGGTCCGTGGCCCAGGCGGTGTTCGCCCTGTTGCTGGAACTGACCAACGACGTGGGCGCGCTGTCGGCCGGGGTCCGGGCCGGCCGATGGAGCGCGAGCCCCGACTTTGCCTACTGGCACCGGCCCCTGGTGGAACTCGCCGGCAAGACGCTCGGGATCGTGGGGCTGGGGCAGATCGGCCGGGCCGTGGCCGAGGTGGGCCGGGCCCTGGGCATGGGGGTGGCCGCTGCGGTGCGAAGCGGCCTGCCGGACGGGTTCGGGTGGGTCGAGGCGGTGGACGTGGATACCCTGTTTGGCCGGTGCGACGTGGTGACCCTCCACTGCCCCCTGACACCGGATACCCGGAACCTGGCCGACGAACGCCGCATCTTCTCGATGAAGCGGTCGGCCTACCTGATCAACACGTCCCGGGGCCCCGTGGTCGACGAGGCGGCCCTGGCCCGGGCGCTCCGGGAGGGGCGGATCGCCGGGGCCGGGCTGGACGTGCTCTCGGCCGAGCCCCCGCCGCCGGACAACCCCCTGCTGGCCGCGCCCAACTGCGTGGTCACCCCCCACGTGGCGTGGGCCACCCGGGAGGCCCGGGCGCGCCTGACGGCCGTGGCCGCGGACAACGTGCGCGCGTTCCTCGCCGGGAAACCGGTGAACGTGGTGTCCTGACGCGAATCCCGGGGGTTGCGTCGGGGCCCGGGTTTCAGGGGGCGGAATTCAGGGGCCAGGAGACAGGAAAATGCCGTGGCGCAGTGCCAACGGAACGCCAGGATTTGAAAGAGGTTCTTGGCCTTCTGGCATCCCAGCGTCCTGGCAGGCCGCTGAAAAAGCGGCCTGCGCGCACCCCACGGAGGGGGTGCCAAATCACGAGGGTTGAAAACTCGAGTGATTTGAAAGACCTCGACGGGGCCGTCCCCGATACTATCAACCCGGCGGATAAATTGACGCTATCGATCCCTGACCAGAGGGGCAAGGGGCTTGGTGGGGCGCCGGGCGTGGCTCCGACAGTCGCTGCCCCCGGCGCTCAGCCGATATCCGCTCTGCCGGTGAGCCGAAACACGTTGCAGCCGTTTGATTTTCCAGCGTTCATGAGGCACTCGG
>JAJRUI010000109.1 GCA_024277875.1 Deferrisomatales bacterium | reverse complement strand
GCCGGGGCCGCCCCGCCCCCCCGGGGATCTCCACCTGGTAGCTCACCCCGTTTACCGACACGGTGGCCCGGGAGCCCGAGATCGCCTGGATCTCGACGCTGTAGTTCATTCCGTTGATCACGAGGTCGTAGCGGCTCATCGGAACAGACTCCTTGTTCGTTGTTCGTTTGGGTCGGGTCGTTCGAAGGGGGCCCGGCAGCCGGGGCCGGGATCCCGGGTCAGCGAAACGCGCGCTCCTGGCGCGCCACCCGCGCGGCCATGGCCGCCAGCCGGCCGGCCACGCCCCACGCGCTGCCCGCCTGGGCCGGACGGGCCACCGGCCCGCCCGCCCCCCGGTGCAGCGCCAGCGCCGTGGCGATCGCCGCGGCCCGCCCCTGCTCCAGGACGAGGGCCACGCCGATCGCCGCGGCCGCCTCTTGGGACGGGTCACCCCCCGCGCCCTCGAGGTGCAGGGATACGGCCACGGCAGCCGCGGCCCGGGCGTCTTCGTCCGCGCCGGGGTCCCCGGCCGCCTCGGGCCGGGGCTGCACCGCCGGCGCAGCTTCCGGAGAGGGGGCGGGTTTGGACCGGGAGACGGCCCGGCCCTCGATCCGGGCGGTCAGATCCTTGAAGATGTGCATGTACACCGACAGGAGGAACAGGGCGACGAACACCACGCCCATCCCCACCGCGGTGGTCATGCCGGCGAACTGCCACAGATGTTCGGGTACGGTCACGGCCGGCCTCTCCTAGAGCGGGATGTTGCCGTGTTTGCGCGGCGGGTTGGTGTCGCGCTTGCTCGCGCACGCGTCCAGGGCCTGGTTGACACGGATCCGGATGTCTTCGGGCAGGATCACTTCGTCGACGTACCCCAGTTCGGCCGCCTGGTACGGGTTGGCGAACTGTTCGGAGTACTCGGCGATCTTCTCCTGGCGCGCCGCGGCCGGGTCTTCGGCCGCCTGGATCTCTTTGCGGAACACGATGTCCACCGCGCCCTGGGGGCCCATGACCGCGATCTCTGCCGTGGGAAACGCCAGGTTCACGTCGCCCCGCAGGTGTTTGGAACTCATCACGCAGTACGCGCCGCCGTAGGCCTTGCGGGTCACCACCGTGATCTTGGGCACCGTGGCCTCGGAGTAGGCGTAGATCAGCTTGGCCCCGTGTTTGATGATGCCCCGGTATTCCTGGTCGGTCCCCGGCAGGTACCCCGGCACGTCTTCCAGGGTGACCAGCGGCACGTTGAACGCGTCGCAGAACCGCACGAACCGCGCCCCCTTCATGGACGCGTCGCAATCCAGGCACCCCGCCAGGTGGTTGGGCTGGTTGGCCACAATCCCCACCACCCGGCCGCCCATCCGGGCGAACCCCACCACGATGTTGGGCGCGTACAGGGCGTGGACTTCGAAGAACTCTCCGTTGTCCACCATCGCGTGGATGATGTCCTTGATGTCGTAGCCCCGGTTCGGGTTGTCCGGAACGGTCTCGTTGATCTCGGGCACCTTGCGGTCCACCGGGTCGTCGTTGGCCACCAGCGGCGGGTCTTCCAGGTTGTTCGACGGCAGGTACGACAGCAGCCGCTTGATCTGGTCCAGGCACTCCCGGTCGTCGGCCGCCATGAAGTGGGCCACCCCGGAGCGCTGGTTGTGGGTGCGCGCGCCCCCCAGGGCGTCCATGCTGACGTCTTCGTTGGTCACCGACTTGATCACCCGCGGGCCCGTGATGAACATGTGGCTCGTGCCGTCCACCATGAACACGAAATCGGTCAGCGCCGGGCTGTATACTGCTCCGCCCGCGCACGTGCCCACGATGCCCGAGATCTGCGGCACCACCCCCGAGCTCATCACGTTTCGGTGGAAGATGTTCGCGTAGCCGGCCAGGCTCCCCACCCCTTCCTGGATCCGCGCCCCGCCCGAGTCGTTCAGCCCCACCATGGGCGCCCCGTTCTTCAGCGCCATGTCCATCACCTTGCAGATCTTGTTGGCCATGGTGAGGCTCAGGCTCCCGCCGAACACCGTGAAGTCCTGGGCGTACGCGTACACCGTGCGCCCCGCCACCTTCCCGTAGCCCGTCACGATCCCGTCGCCCAGGAACTTCGTGTCCTCCATCCCGAAGTTCGTGCACCGGTGGGTCACGAACTTGTCCACTTCCACGAACGTGCCTGGATCGAAGAAGTAGTCCAGGCGCTCGCGCGCCGTCAGCTTGCCCTGCTCGTGGTGCTTCGCCACCCGCTTCTCGCCGCCGCCGGCCTCCGCCTCGGCGTTCTTGCGGGCCAACAGCTCGAACTTGTCCTGCAGACTCATGCTCGTCCTCCTGCACCCCCCGGGAGGGGCGCCGAAACCCACGGGATCCGGGTACCGGGAATCAGTTGATCGTCAGCAGCACGGCGTCCTTGGCCACGCTGTCGCCCTTGCCGTAGAGCACCTCGCCGACCACGCCGTCCACCGGCGCCTCCAGGCCGTTCTCCATCTTCATGGCCTCGAGCACCAGCACCACGTCGCCGGCCTTCACCGCGTCGCCGGGCTGGACGAGAACGTCCACCACCATGCCCGGCATGGGCGCGGTCACCACCCCCTTGCCGCCGGCCGGGGTGTCGGCCGCCGGGGCAGCCTGGGCGGGCGCCGGGGCGGGTGCGGGTGATGCCGGAGCAGGGGCGGCCGGAGCCGGCGCGGCGACCTGGGTCACCACCGGCGCGCTGCCCTCGCCCTCCACGGACACCTCGAAGTACTCGCCGTCCACGTACACCTTATAGGTGCGGGCGTTGGGCCCCTTGGGCGGCGGTTCGGCCTTCTCGACCAGCTCGCCGGCCAGGGCCTTTCGCACCAACTCCTGGTCGCGGCGGGCGTCCTCCAGCGTCCGGGGCTTCCACTCTTCCGGGGCCGGCTCCTTGCCGTACTTCACCGCGAGGAACTTTTTCCCGGTGGTGGGGAACATGTTGTACAGCACCAGGTCCGCCCGGGTCTTGGCGAGGTCCCCGATCTCGGCCTTGGCCTTTTCCAGCTCGGGCTCGAGCACGTCGGCGGGCCGGCAGGTGATCGGCGTCTCGCCCCGGGGGTACCCCTTCAGGGCGAGGGCGCGCAGCTCGGGGTTGATCCCGGCCGGCGGCGTGCCGTACAGCCCGTAGCAGTAGTCCTTGACCTGGCCCGAGATCATCTTGTACCGCTCGGGGATCGTCCCGCCGGGCTTGCCCATGAGCACGTTCATCACCGCCTGGACGCCCACGATCTGGCTCGACGGGGTCACCAGGGGCGGGAACCCGAGGTCTTCCCGCACCCGGGGCAGTTCGTCGAACACGTCTCCGAGCCGGTCTTCGGCCCCGGCCTCCCGGAGCTGGTTGACCAGGTTCGACAGCATGCCGCCCGGCGTCTGGTGGAGCAGCACCCCGATGTCAGCCACGGCCAGCCGGGTGGTGTCCAGCAGGTACCGGTACTTGGGCGCGATCTCCTCCAGGTATGCAGCGACCTCGCTCAGCAGTTCGAGGTCGAACCCGGTGTCCCGGGGGCCGCCCTGGAGCAGCACCACGATCGGCTCGATCGCCGGGTGGCTCGACCGGCCGGCGAACGGTGCCGAGCAGGTGTCGATGATGTCCACCCCGGCCTCGATCGCCTTGAGGAACGTGTACTCGGCCATGCCCGAGGTGGTGTGGCAGTGGAGTTCCACGGGCAGGTTCGTGGCCTTCTTGATCGCGGGGATCAGCACGGCCGCGTCCTCGGGCGCGAGCAGCCCGGCCATGTCCTTGATACAGATCGAGTGGGCGCCCATGGACGCGAACGTCTTGGCCTTGCCCACCCAGTAATCCAGGGTGAACAGGTTCCCGCCCATCCGGCGGCCGAGCACGGTGTAGGACAGGGCGGCCTGGAAGTGCATCCCGTTCTCCAGGACCCGGTTGGCCACGGTCTCGAAGTTCCGCTCGTCGTTGAGGGCGTCGAAGATCCGGAAGATCTCGATCCCCGCCTCGCACGCCTCGTCCACGAACGCAACGGCCATGTCGTCGGCGTAGTTCCGGTAGCCCACCAGGTTCTGCCCCCGGAGGAGCATCTGGAACTTCACCTCCTTGGGGATGTACTTGCGCAGCCGGCGGGGCCGGTCCCACGGGTCCTCGCCCAGGAACCGGTGCATGGTGTCGAAGGTCGCGCCACCCCACACCTCCATGGAGTGGTAGCCCACCCGGCCCACGGTCTCGGCGATCGCCTCGATGTCCTCCGTACGCATGCGCGTGGCGAACAGGCTCTGGTGGCCGTCGCGAAAGGTGAGGTCGGTGATCTTCAGCGGGTTCTTCCGGGCCTTGCTCATTGCGCACTCCTTCCCCGAGACGGATCTCAGATCCCTACAACGAAAAGGGGGCTACCAGGAACGGGTGATCCGGCGCTGCCATAGGGACCGCAGCATCATGGCGTCCTGCCGGCCGGCCGAGCCCCAGAGGGCCGGGCCGGGCCGGGCCGGTGCCGGAGGAGGGGGGGCTGCCGGGGACACAGAGGCCGCGGCCTCCACCTCGGCGGCGTACTGGAGCACCGCGGCCACGGCTGCCGCGACCTGTTTGCTGCGCGTGGTTCCCATCGAAAACCTCACCCCTCGTCAGGAGCCCTTGGCCAGCACGGCCAGTACTTCGGCCCCCCCTTCGCCGTGGGCGAGGAGGCGGTGCTTGCGGCTGGACTCGAAATAGACGCTGTCCCCCTCGTGGAGAACGATCCGCTCGTCCTCGAACAGCAGGACCGCCTCACCCTTGAGGACCAGCAGGAACTCCTCTCCCTCGTGGCTGTACTGGCTCTCGTCCTCCCGCATGCCGGGATCCACATGCAGGAGGAAGGGCTCCATCACCTTGTCGCGTTTGTGATGGGTCAACGCCTGGTACACGTACCCGTGGTCCCCGCCGGAGCGCGAGATCACCCGGGTGATCACCGGCCGCTGGTCCCGGCGGATCACCTCGTACGCCTCTTCCGGCCCCTCGTCCCGGAAGAAGTACCCCACCCGCACCCCGAGCACCTTGGCGATCTTCGACAGGGTCGCCAGGGGAGGGGACACGTTGTTGTTCTCGATCTGGGAGATCAACGCCGGGCTGAACCCGGTCCCGTCCGCCACCTCCTGGAGGGTCTTCCGCCGCCCCAGGCGCAGGGCCTTGATCTTGGCGCCGATCTCCACCTCGTCACCGCCGGCGGACCGCCCCCCTTTTGCCCGGGCCTTGTGGCCCCGGCGCTTGGCAGGCCGATCCGGACGGCGGGCGCGCTGTTCGTTCTCGTGCGACTGCTCGGACAACGTCAGACGGCTTTCGCGGGGGGAACGGCGGGAAAATACAAAGCGGGCGCATTGTATGCGGGCGGGACGGAGGGGTCAAGCCTGTTTAGGCTAGATGAATTTTTTTAGTGTCACTAAATAGGCCGGGCACAACAAACCCCCTGCCCGACAGGCAGGGGGGGGGAAGAAGCCGGGGATCAGCCGCCGGACCCCGCGTCGTACCCCAGGCGCAGGGACAGGTTGCGGCCGGCCTCGAGGGCCAGGGGGATCAACTCTTCTTCCATCCGCTGGTCGGTGAACCGGTACGCGGGACCCGAGATCGAGATGCCGGCCACCACCCGCCGGGTGTAGTCCCGTACCGGCACGCCCACGCACCGGATGCCGTCGTCGAACTCCTCGTCGTCGATCGCGTACCCGCGAGCCCGGATCTCTTCGAGCTGCCGGCCGAGTTCCTCCCAACTGGACACCGTCTTGTCGGTGTACCGTTTGAGGACCTGCTCGCCCAGGATCCGGTCCACCTCGTCCTCGGACTCGAACGCGATCTGGGCCTTGCCAACGGCCGAGCAGTAGACCGGCAGCCCCACCCCCACCCGGGAGATCACCCGCACCGGCTGGGTCGCCTCCACCACGTCCACGTACACCACCCGGTCGTCCCGGATCAGGCCGAGGTACGCGGTCTCCTGGCACCGCTCCACGATCTCTTCGAGGATCGGCCGGGCCATCTTCAAAAGGCCCATGTGCTTGATGAACACCTGGCCCAGTTCCAGCACCCGCAAGCCCAGCCGGTAGTTGCCGGTGACCTTGTTCTGTTCGATGTAACCGCGGCTCTCCAGAGTGGCCAGGAGCCGGAACACGTTGTTCTTGTGCAGGCCGAGGCGCTTGGAAAGCTCGGTCACGCCGAGTTCAGTGTCCTCCCCCCGGAACTCCTCGAGAAGGTCGAGGGCGTTGGTCACCGACTGGATGATATAGCTGGATTTCTGTCGTCTACCCACCGGTCTACCTGCCTGGGTCGAGGGAACCGAAATCGGCCGCAGCGGCCCGCCCCGGGAACCCACACCATCCGGGACGAGACGCAACCTACCGGACGCCCCCGCCACCGTCAAGATCCAAACGGTTTGGGATATCTTCCAAACGGGCCAGCCCCGCAGGCTACCCCGAAAATTCGCAGCCCCACGGGGTTTGAGAGGTGCGTCGCCAGCAGCCCCCCCCCAGCCACGAGCCCGGCCGGCCCGAAGGCGGCGTGCTCCCGGAGAAGAGTAAAAAGCCGTTCTAGTCCTGTCAAGGGAAAAGACGGGACGGTCCGACGAAACGCCCCGCCCCCAGAGGAAGCGGCCCCGGCGCTCGAGAGCGCCGGGGCCGCTGAAAAGACCGTTGCGCAAAGGGACGCCGGGCTAGTCCTCGAGCCAGGAGTGGGAGTACAGCACGTCGCCGTTGAGCACCCGGAACGTCTTGTACAACACCTTTTCGGTGTCGTTGGCCGGCTGCACGTCTTCACCGTCCATCAGCTTGCCCACGTACTCGATCTCGGCCACCCGCTCGCCCCGGCACAGGGCCATCATCTCGTCGTCGTAGGAGTCGACGATCGCGGTCTTCTGGCCGAGCTTGTACAGCATCATCAGGTACACCCGGTTCAGGATCGGCCGCAGGTCGTCCGGCGCGCCGTTGGACACGTTGGACAGGCCGCAGGTGTTGTTGGCGCCCGGCACGATCACGTCGACCATGGGCAGGAACTCCATGTACGCCTTCACCTGGTTGATGTCCACGGACACGGGCAGCACGATCGGGTCCACCCAGTAGCGCGCGTGGTCGATGCCGAGTTCCTCGGCCTTGGCCATGATCGTTGTCAGGGCCACGGCCCGCTCGTTGGCGTCCCGGGGGATGCCCTCTTCGCTCATGGTCAGGGCGACGAAGTCGGCATCGTACTCCTTCACCAAGGGCAGCCGCTCGTCCATGCTCTGGGGCTGGGCCGAGATCGAGTTGACCAGGGCGCGCTCGTTGCACACCTTGAGCCCGGCCTCCACGGCAATGGTGTTGGTGGTGTCCAGGGCGAGGCGCACGTCCTTCTTCACCTCCTGCACGGTCTCCACCAGCCACTTCATCACCTCGTCGCCGGCCTTGCGGGCCGGGCCGAGGTTCAGGTCCAGCATGTCGGCCCCTGCCGCCAGCTCCTCTTCCGCCATCTTCTGGATCGGGCCCTTGTTGCGCTCGCGGATCGCGGGCCCGATCGTTTTGGACATGATATTGATGCTCTCGGCGATCGTGTAGATCTTCATACTACGGTCCTCCTCCTGAAAGACGCGGTAAACAAAGCGGGGCCCCCCCAAGAAACGCGGGGAGGCGGCCGGCCGGCCGCCTCCCCGCCGCAGTAGCGGGTCAGGCCACGTAGTCCTTGAGGAACTTGGGAATGTCGGCCGCCTCGCGGGTTCCGATGATCACCTCCCAACCGTCGCCGAGTTCTTCCTGGAACTCGCCGGACAGCTGGGCCACGTAGCCGGGGATGATGATCTTCTTGTGGTTCACCTTGTCGGTGATCCCGCTCTTCAGAACGAACGGGGCCATGGCGTCGGCCACGAACTTGCCGGCCGACCACGCGGTCAGCACGCTCATCCCCTCGGTGTCCATGATCAGCAGCCAGGTGGGAACGCGGCTTCCCTCCACCTCGGCGCTGACCACGAAGTAGGTCAGGGCGAAGTTGGTGGTGATGATCACCGGGCTGTCCGGGCCCGGGTTGTTGATCTCGTAGATGCCCTGGTCCATGGTCATCGGCCGCTGCGGGTCGGTGTAGATATTGAGCCGGTTGACGAGCAGGGGCTGCATGACCGCCGGATCCAGGGTGCTGACCACCACGACGCCCGCGTACTTGGCGATCAGCATCGCCGCGTAGCTGGCCTCGAGGTACAGGTTGTCGGTCATCGCACACGGGAACGCGATGGTCGGGAAACCGAACGGGCGGAACTTCTTGTCCAGGGCGGCCCGGCGCACCGCGAGGTTCGCGGTCAGGGTGTCCCGCAGGCCGTTCCACCCGGTGTCGAGCAGGGCCTCCTTGAAGCCCGCGGCCACGATCTTCTCGCCCACCGCGGCCAGGGCGTCCAGGTCGTCGCCCCTGCCCACGGGCACGGCCCCGACGTCCTTGCACAGCGCCAGCAGTTCGTCGGCGTTGTCCGCGGTGACGGGATGGATCGCGAACTTCTTGCCCTTGAGGGCCTCGGCCGCGGCCTTGAGGGTGGCCGTGTCCTGGGACGACACGATGATGCCCTTGTCGGTGGCGCCGCCCACCTTGTTCACCAGGTCGAGGAACGACGCCTGGTCGCCGGCCTGGTCCCACACGAACGCGTAGTTGGGCTGCAGGGACCGGCCCACGCGCTCGAACGCCAGCTCGTTGAGCAGCCCCAACTCGGCGTCCACCTTGCCCGCGTCCATCTGGTTGCTCAGGGCCACCGCGATGCCGGTGGGGTTCACGAACGTCTTCTCGTGGCGGTACTTCACGGTCTCGCCGCCCACCTTGTGGGCCGCGTCGCCCTGCCCCAGGGTGGTCACCCGGATCGGCGGCGCGCTCGCCTCGGCCAGTTTCTCCTTGGCCTCGTCACTGACGTGGGGGCACTGGCTCAGTTCGGCCTTGCCCGCGGCCAGCTTCATGGCGAATGCCAGGCAGGTCGGGTCCCCACACTCCTTGCAGTTGGTCTGGGGAAGCATCTTGTAGATCTGGATTCCGCTGAGTCCCATGATGCCTTTCTCCTTTCGTCATACAAATGCGCGTTCGCGCAGACTCGTTACGAACGCCCCGGGAAGCGGGGCAAGGGGGAGGGGCCGATCCGGCCCCTCCCCGCGCCGGCACTACATCATGGGATCCATCTCGAGGGCGGGGTGACCGACCTTCTGCATGAACTCCATCACCTCTTCCTCGGTGGTGGCGTCCTCCTCGGTGGCGATCTTGTCGTACAGATCGGGGATGCCGAGTTCCTCGCCCCGCCGGTCGATGGTCTCCTTGAGGCTCTCCTTCAGGGCCTTGGGCATCCACAGCAGGCGCAGGATGCCGCCCTCGGCCGAGATGAACTTCTTGGAGCCGATGTAGAACTTCGAGATCCCCACGAACCCGGGGGTCTGCGCTCCGCCGCCCACCGAGCCGGCCAGGGTGGAGAACGGCATGCCGCACGGCGTCATGCCCGCGAAGTCCCGGTCCACCACCATGATCCCGTTGGCCATGGGCAGCAGCACCACGATCGCCTCGAAGCACCCGCAGGAGGTCATCGGGTCAACCATCAGGGAGTACGCGCTGAAGCTCGGCACCGCCTCGTGGGAGTTGGTGTACACGAACTCGTTGACGCCCGTCCACTGGCCCAGCTTCTCGTCGATCACCTCGCCCTTCTCGATCGGCTGGTTCGGGCCAGTGGGGGTGATCTCGTAGGCCGCCTTGCCGTCGAGCCAGTTGTACGCGCCGCACAGCCCCGGCCGTTCGGGCGTGATCACGCACACGTGGTCAGGCGCGAACGACTGGCACAGGGTGCAGCTGTAGTAGGTGTCGATCGTCTCGTCGGTCATCGAGCCCAGCCGTTCCTCCCGGATCCGGTAGGTGGCCCGGGCCTCCTCCATCAGCTCCTTGACCTTGTCGGGATCGGTGTAGATCTTCACCTGCACCTTGTCCACGATCTTGCCGTACTCGTTGTGGAACTTGGCGTGCAGGATCGTGCCGAAGTGCTTCAGGCTGAAGCCCGCCTGGAACGCCTTCTTGGAGATCCGCATCCACACGATGTCGCGCTGGCCGATGTGCAGGACGCCCTCGGCGCCGTTCAGCAGGTGGTGGATCTGCCGCTCGATGATCGGCTCGAAGTCCTCCTGCATGTTCCGGCCGGCCACCTCGATCCAGATGCCCAGCGGGTAGGTCTTGCCCTCTTCCATCTCGTCCAGGTCCGGCCCGATCACCTCGAACTTGCCGTCCTCGACCTGGTCCAGGGACAGCATCCGGCAGAACTCGAACCCGTCCGCCTTGGGCCCGCCCAGTTCCACGTGCATGGCGTCCTTGCCGATCCGCTCGCCCTCGAACGCGGGAGAATGGGACACCGGGATGTCGATCTTGGTGATCTGGATCTTCAGGCCCCGCACCTCGATCGCCTTGGCCACGATCTGGTCGTGGGGGATGTTGGACACCACGTGCTCGTAGGTGCAGATCCCGGTGACCAGGATCTCGGGGATGTCCGAGTCGGCGATGGTCGGGAACCCGTAGTTGATGGCGCCGGCGGCAGCCGCGTACCACTCGTCCGTGACCTCGCCCAGGGCGACCACGAACGCGAACACGCGGTTCTGGTTGTACTTGAGGATGCCGCGGAAGTCGCCGGGCTCCACGCCGCCGAACGCCATGGCGGCCCGGGTGGCGAACCCGACCGCGTGGATCGCGGCCGAGGTGTCACGGCCGAACGGCACGAGCCGGGTGGGCCAGCCCACCTGGACGCCCTCGGCCACCAACTGCTCTGCGAACGTGGTGCCCTTGTCTGAGCCGGCCATGAACACGTAGATGCCCTTCTCCTGCAGCTCCTTGGCGATCTTGACCGCGGTCTCGTTGTCCGGGGCGGCTCCCACGACGGCCGCGAACCCCGGGGCCGAGCCGTCCACGAACTCGACGCCGCGCTTGCGCATGATCACGTCGTCGGCCGCGCCCAGCCAGATGTTGTCCTCGGTGGGATCCTCGCCCAGGCAGTACGGGATCGGGTCCTCGAGGTACTTGAGGGCCTCCTCCATCTCGAACAGGAACAGGGTCGCCATGCCGGCGTCCAGCCCCTGGCCCAGGTACGGCACCCACAGTTCGTCGCGCACCTGGGGCGGCAGGAGCTGTTGGCACCGCTCGAGCACGGGCTTCATGTCCCCGAGGGTTTCCACCTTGTGACCGAGGATGCCGTAGATCACGGGCAGGTAGTACCCGGTGTTGGGCAGCTGGACCTCTTTGTCCTCGCCGAACTTGGCGATGGCGTCGTTGACCTTCTTCTCCGCGCGCGCGTAGATCTCGTGCGCCCCGCGGATGACTCCGGAAAGGATGATCTTGGACATTCGAGTGCCTCCCTCGGCTTAGATTTCGAGCTGGCGACGGGCTTCCATGTCGAAGAGTACGCGCTCTTTCTTCTCCATGATGCCCAGGGCCTCGCGCTTCGAGTTGATGTGGTCGATCATCAGCTTGGCCATCTTGTACGGGTCCGGCTCCACGGCCCACTTGCCGCCGAGGTCTTCCTCGATGCCGCCGAACAGGTAGTCGGCGAACTTGGTACCCGCCACGTGGGGCAGGGTGACGCCGAACACGGTGAACACCCCGCTGGTCACGAAGTAATGGCCGATCGCGATCGCCTTCTCGCTCATGTACTCGGGGGCGGCACCCGCCACCGGAAGGTCTGAGATGTCGTCGCGCAGGCCGCCGGTCTTCACCATCTCGGCG
>JAJRUI010000108.1 GCA_024277875.1 Deferrisomatales bacterium | reverse complement strand
GGTGAGCGTGCCGAACCGGGACAGCCACCCCCCGTACACCGCGCCGGTATCGATGCCCACGATCCGACCGCTGCGGTACACCTCGGGGAACGGCGTGTGCCCGAACACCACCCGGTGGGGCACCTGGTCCGCGTTCCGGTAGAACGCGTCCCGGATCCAGATCAGGTCGTCGGGGTCCTGGCGTTCCAGGGGCACGCCCGGCCGCAGGCCGGCGTGGACGAACACCACCGCCCCCTCCTGGTGCAGCCGGGGCATGGACGCGAGAAACGCGATGTCGTCGGGGGGGAGGTCGCCGAGCGGCACCCCCCCCTCCACCGGAACGCCGTAGCTCTCCAGGGTATCCCGGCCGCCGTTGGTCCGCCACATCGACCAAGCGGCCGGGTTACGGGTGGTGTGCCAGTCCAGGCACATCTGCTCGTGGTTGCCCCGGAGCGCCACCACGGAAACGCCGTGCCGGCCGGCCCCCCGGACGAACGAGAGCACCCCCCGGGAGTCCGGCCCCCGGTCGATCATGTCCCCGAGAAACACGACCCGGTCCCCGGGGCCGGGGCCGATCTCGGCCCACAACCGGCGCAGCTTGTCCAGGCACCCGTGGACGTCACCGATGGCCCAGGTGGCCATGGGGCTCCCCTTTTGCGGCGCGGCGTTTTCTTCTACCCGTTCGGCCGTGGCAAGTCAAGAAAGACGCCGTTTTTCGGCGTTCATCGCCCCCCGTCCGTGTGGTATGTTGGGGCCGTTTCCCTATCGGTTCCGAGGTGCGTTTCCATGACATTTTCGGTGCAGACTCCAGAGCGGGAGTGCCTGGTGGACGTCGGCGGCCGGGTGCGCGAGGCTGTTGGGGCCAGCGGGGTGGCGGACGGCCTGTGCACGGTGTTCGTGCCCCACACCACGGCCGGCGTCACGATCAACGAGAACGCGGACCCGGACGTGGCCCGGGACATCCTCGCGTTCCTCGCGGAAAAGGTGCCCCGGGACTGGCGGTTCCGTCACGGCGAGGGAAACTCGGACGCGCACGTGAAGGCCAGCCTGATGGGCGCCAGCGTCCAGGTGCCGGTGGTCGGGGGGCGCCTGGCCCTGGGCACCTGGCAGGGCCTGTACCTCGCCGAGTTCGACGGCCCCCGCACCCGCAAGATCCACGTGGTGGTCGTGCCCGGGGCGCGCCCGTGAGCGCGCCGGTGCCCCCGGTGTTCGTCCGGGTGGTCCGGGGCGGGCTCGAAGAGAGCCTCCACCGGGGCCACCTGGTCGCGGCCCGGCCCGATGGAACCGTGGTGGCCGCCCTGGGCGACCCGGACTTCCCCACCTTCCTGCGGTCAACGGCCAAGCCGCTCCAGGCCGTGCCCGTGGTGTCGTCGGGCGCGGCCGACCGGTTCGGGATCACCCCGGCGGAGCTGGCCCTGATGTGCGGCAGCGTGTCCGGCCAGGCGTTCCACGTGGCTGCCGTGCGCAGTGTACTGCGCAAGGCCGGCCTCGGCGAGAACCTCCTCGCGTGCGGGGTGCACCGGCCGAGCCACAGGCCCACGGCCCGGCGCATGGCCGAGACGGGCGAGCCGTACCAGCCCGTGCACAACAACTGCGCGGGAAAGCACGCGGCCATGCTGCTCCTGTGCGCCCACCACGGGTGGTCCCCCCGAGGCTACACGGCCCCGGACCACCCGGTCCAGCGGTTGATCCTGGAGACCGTGGCCCGCCTGTGTGGCGCGGTCCCCGGGGACGTGGGGGTCGGGGTGGACGGGTGCGGGGTGCCGGTGTTCCGGCTGCCCCTGCGCCACCTGGCCCGGGCGTACGCCCGGCTGGCCGGGCCGGACCGGGACCCGGCCCTTGGAGACGACGACCGCGCCGCCCTGCGGCGCCTGGCCGCCGCGTGCACGGCCCACCCCGAGATGGTGGCCGGGGACGACCGGGTGTGCACCGAGGCCATGCGCGAGGGCCGGGGCCGTTTCGTGGCCAAGACCGGGGCAGAGGGGTCCTACGGGATCGCCTTCCTGGACCGGGGGATCGGGGTCGCGTTCAAGATCGAGGACGGCTCCCCGCGGGCGCTGGACCCGGTGGTGGTGGAGGTGCTGCGCCAGGCCGGCGCCCTGACCGGCGACCAGGTCGCGGCCCTGGCCCGGTTCCACCGCCCCGAGGTCCGCAACCACCGCAAGGAGGTGATCGGCGAGCGGGCGGCCGTGCTCGATCTGGGCGGGACCCTGACGCCGTGACCTGGCTGCTCCTGCTGCCCCTGGGCGCAGGCGCCGGGTTCGTCGCCGGGCTGCTCGGCATCGGCGGCGGCGTCCTCCTGGTCCCCCTGTTCCTCGAGTTCTTCCGGGCCCACGGCTACCCTCCCCTGTCTGTCCAGACCGCCATGGGCACGTCCAAGGCCGTGGTGCTCGTGTCGGCCGCCATCGCGGCCCGGGAGCAGGCCCGGGCCGGCCGGGTGGACTGGGGGGCCGTGCTCTCCCTGGCGCCGTGGGTGGTGGTGGGAGCGCTGGCCGGGGGGGTCGCGGCCGCGTGGACCTCGCCGTCGGTGCTCCAGGTGGCGTTCGGCGTGTTCCTGGCCGTGGTGGGGTTGTGGATGGCCCGCGGCCGGCCGCCGGCCCGTTCCGGGCTCCCGGCAGGGCTGCGGGCCGGGGGGTTCGGCGTGGGCGCGCTGGCCTCGTTCTTCGGGGTCGGGGGCGGGATCCTCGCCGTGCCCCTGCTCCACCGGTCGTTCGGAAAACCGATCCACGAGGCTGCGGCCACCAGTTCGGGGCTGATGCTGTTCACCGCGTCGGCCGGGGTGGCCACCCACCTGTGGGCCGGGTGGGTCCAGCACAACCCGGTGCCCGGCACCGTGGGGTTCGTCCACGTGGGCGCGTGGGCCCTGGGCGGGCTCGGAGCGCTGGCCGGCGCGCGCCGGGGCGTCCGCGTCGCCGGCCGGGTCTCGCCGGACCTGCTGCGCCGGCTGTTCGCCGCGGTGCTGCTGGCGGTCTCGATCCGGTTGCTCGTGTTCGGCTGACAGGATGCCCGGAGGGCCCGCCCGCGGGGTGCTCCGCCGGCAGCTTTTCCCGCGGCCGGCGAAAAGGGTTCCCCTCCGGTCTGGAATCGGGGACAATACTGGTCATTGTCCCCTTCCCCGGGAGGCCCCCTTGCCCCGCCCCTGCCTTGCCGCCGCGTGCGCAGCCGCGTTCCTGCTCCTCACCGGCTTCAGAGCGCCCCCGGACACCGCCTACGGCGGCCCGGGCACGGTCGCGCCCGACGCGGTCCTGGAGACCACGGCCGGGGCGAGTCGGTCCCTGTCCGAGGCGTCCGAGGCCGGGTGGACGCTGCTCAAGTTCGGGACCACCTGGTGCCCCCAGTGCGCCCGACAGGTGGGGGAGTTCAACCTGCTGGCCCCGTGGCTCGCGGACGTGGGCGTGCGCGTGGTGGAGGTGTTCCTGAAGGAGTCGCCGCGAACGGTGCTCGCCGAGCAGGAGAAGATCCCGCGCGCCTACGACGGAGAGGTCCTCGTGGACCCGGATGGGGCAACCCTTCCCCTGTACGGCGTCCAGCTGATCCCACGGCTGTTCCTGGTGGATCCGGGAGGGGCCGTCCGCGTGGACAGCGGTTTTCTGACCGCCGACCAGCTCAAGGACAAGATCTCCGCCGCCCTGGACGGGCGGTGAGCCCGGGCATGGACCTCCGGCTCGCCACCTTCAACCTGGAGAACCTGGGCGTGCGCGAAGGCGAGGACGACCCGGACCGCCGCGCGCGCCTCCCCCGCCACCTGGCCGCCCTGCGCTCGGTGCTCCGCAGACTGGACGCCGACGCGGTGGCGTTCCAGGAGCTCATCGACCCGGCCCTGCTGCCCCCCCTCCTGGACGGGCTGGGCTACCCCCACGTGGTGGTGGCCGAGCCCGGCTCGAGCCCGTTGCGGGTCGGGGTGGCGTCGCGGCACCCGCTGACCGGGGCCGGAGCCGTGGCCAGCCGGACCGACCTGGCGGTAACCGACCCCAGGACCGGGCTCGAGGTCGTCGTGCGGGGCCCGTTCAGCCGGCCCGCCCTCCGGGTGCGGTGGGAGGCGCCGGGGCTGGAGACCACCCTGGTGGTCGTGCACTGGAAGTCCAAGATCCCGTCCCCCACCCCGGCGCGCAGGCCCGGGCCGGACGAGCCGTGGGCGCGGCTGGGGGACGTGGCCGCGGGCCGGCTCGTCACCGAGGCCAAGCGCCTGGCCCAGGCCGTGGAACTGCGCAGGGAGGTGGACCGGTTGCTGGCCGCCGACCCGGACGCCCGGGTCGCGGTGCTCGGGGACTTCAACGACACCCTCGGGTCCGAGGGGCTCCGGATTGTGGCCGGCGACGCCCGGGCCGCGGCGAGCCCTGCTCTGGAAGGGGAAGAGCTGGTGGCGTGTGAGCGGGCGATCCCCCGGGACCTGCGGTTCACCCAGATCTACCGGGGCAAGGGGGAGATGCTCGACCACATCCTGATCTCCCCGGCCCTGGTCCCCCACTTCGTGGACGCCCGGGTGTACAACGAGACCCTCCGGCCGGCCGACGAGAACCCGGCCGGCGCCCCGGCCTCGGCCGGGTCCGACCACGCGCCGGTGGTGGCGGTCTTCCGGCCCTAGCAGGTTGCGGAAAAAGCAACCTGCTACGCGCCCCACGGATGGGGTTTTTCCGCATCCTGCTGGGCGGGGAACAGTTCGGGATAGTAGCAGGTCAGGGGGTGGCACGGCCGCCCGAACCGGGCGCGGTAGGCTGCCGGCCCGTCGCCGGGCCCGTGCTCGCCGCCCAGGAACCCGGCCACCAGCCGCACGTTGTCCACCTTGGCCCTGGTGGGCCCGCCCCGCCCCACCACCTTGAACCCCCGCACCCCCGCCCCCTTCAGGGCCTTCACCGCGCACAGCCCGCACGCGAGCCGGCGGTCCGCCGCCTCCCACGACCGGTGCCACCGCACGAACGGGTGGTCCGGGGCGAGTTCTTCGCCGCCGGGGGCGGTCAACCGGTACCAGAGCTCGCACGGCCACCGCTTGTCCGGCGCGGTGTGCTGGAACGTGCAAAGGGCCTCGTCGTTGGGGCACCGGCCCACGAGCACGAACGCCTCGAACGCGAGGTCCGGGTGGGCCGCCACGAGGGAGGCCGTCTCGGACACGGTCAGGTGGCGGGGCAACACGACCGTGGACAGGCCGTACGCCCGGTACAGCCCCACGGCCTCCCGGTTCAGGAACGCCCCCAGGGTCGACAGGGTGACGGCCAGGCCGGTGCCGGCCCGGTCCAGCGCCCGCAGCAGCTCGAGGTCGGCCGCGATCACCCCGGTCGCACCCCACGCCGCTGCCCGGGCCGCCAGGGACACCAGGTCCCCCACCCGGCCGGGCGGGTACACGGGCGCGTTCAGGACGAGGTGGAACGCAAGACCGTGCTGCCGGGCCGCCCGGATCGCGCCGGCCAGGGCGTCCTCGTCCTGGAGGTGGGCGGACGGGAACGTGCGCTGGGTCGCCGACAGGGCACGGCCGGGCCACCCGGCCGGCTGCACGCCGCCGTACACCGCCGTGGCCCCGGCCCGGGCCAGGGCAGGGATCTCGTCCGGGGCGTCCACCGGGGCGAGCAGGGTCAGGCCGCTTTTTCTGGATGCCATGATCAGTTGTTTCGGGTAGTTTGGACGAATTCTTCATGCACTGGATCAGCGCCGGTGGACGCTACCGCAGCCCCCGGGGCTTCCACAGCCGTTCGTACCGCCGGTTCCACCAGCCCGGGTCCTCGGTGGCTGCCAGCACCTCCCCGGCCACCACCAGGGCCAGGGTGGGCTCGGGGCTGTCCGAGCCGATCCCGAAGGGGTCCCGGCCCGCGAACCGGGCCTCGATGGTGTCCAGGGTTCCCCGGGTCACCCGCTCGTCCGGGCAGGACAGGTTCTCCAGGATCGCCACGGGCACGGGCCGGCCGAACCCGGCCCGGAGTTCTGCGACCAGCTCCTGCAGGGGCAGGTCGTTCATGTACAGGACCAGGGTGTGGCAGGGCCGGGCGTAGTCCCGGACCCGGACCCGCTCTCCGCCGGCGGTGAACGCCCGGGGGCTCGTCAGGATCGTGGCGTGGGCCACCCCTGGCAGGTCGAACGACTTCTTCAGCAGGGCCGCGGCCACGGCCTGGGACCCCACCCCCGGGATCACCCGGGCCCGGTCCCCGAAGTGGGCCACGAACGACAGGAACGGGGTGAAGTTGGCGAAGTCGCCGGGAACGAGGAACGCCACCGGCCCCCGGGGCAGCCGCTCCTCGATCCACCGCACCACCCCCTCGTGGGGCATGGTGAACGGGCTTTCCACGTCCTTGCCGGCGAGCCAGTGCGCGAAGCTGCTGGAGAACGGCGACGGAGCCAGGGCCGACGGGGACGTCTCGAGGGCCTCGAGGCCGGACAGGGTCAGGAGACCCGGGTCGCCAGGCCCCGCACCGATGAACCGGACCTCGGACAACCCCCCTTACCCGCCCCCCCCGAACATCCGGGACAGGAGCCCCTTCTTCCGGGGCGGCGGGGACGGTTCCGGCGCGTCGTCGCCGGTCTCCGGGGCGGGGGGCGCAGCGCTCTCGGCCGGCGCGGCCTCTTCCTGCTCCGCCGGGGCGCCGGCAGACGGCTCGGGCGCGGAACCACCGGGCGCCAGTTCCCGCACCTCGACGCTGCCCGCGCCCCGGGTCAGGTACTCGACCCGCACCGAGACGCGGACCTGCACGGCTTCCACCCCTTCCCCGATCTCGAACTCGAGGGGCAGGGACACCGACGCCGCGGCCCGGCCCGGCCCCTGGACCGGGAGCACCACCGTGCGCTCGACCCCGGGCGCGGGCGCCACCGGCGCGGCGTGCTCCGTCCCCCCGTCCCGGGCGCGGGCGCGAACCGAGTCGATCCCCTCCACCTTGGGCGGCCGGGGGGGCTCGGCCGGGGGCTGCGGCCCGGCCGCCGGGGCTGCGGCGGCCTGCTGCGGCGCCTTCTTGCGGCCTGCGCCGCGCTGCTGCTTGCGCTGGATGTCCTCGAGCACCAGCTTGCAGACCGCCTTCATCGCCTCCATGATGCCCATGCCGGTGGTGGCAGAGGTCTCGAAGTCCGGGACGCCCCGGGCGTTGAGCCGGCTGCGCATCTCCTCCACGGGCAGGGCGCCGGGCAGGTCCCGCTTGTTGTACTGGATGACGAACGGCATTGCCTCCCAGTCGAGGCCGTGGACCTTGAGGTTCTCCTTGAGGTTCTCCAGGCTCTCCAGGTTCTGCTCCATCATCCCGGGCTGGCTGTCCGCCACGAACACCACGCCGTCCGCGCCCTTGAGCACCAGCTTCCGGGTCGTGTTGTAGAACACCTGCCCCGGCACGGTGTAGAAGTTGAACTTGACCTTGAACCCCCCGATCTGCCCGAACTCCACGGGAAAGAAGTCGAAGAACAGGGTCCGGTCGGTCTCGGTCGCCAGGCTGACCAGCTTGCCCTTGTTCTTCGGGCTGATTTTGGTGTGCACGTACTGGATGCTCGTGGTCTTGCCCGACAGACCCGGCCCGTAGTACACGATCTTGGCCGTCATCTCCCGCGCCGCGTAGTTAAAGATCGCCATGGATCATCCCCCTTCGGGTGGTCTCTCCAGGTGCACCAGGAACTCCACGTTGCCCTTCTTCGCCCCGGGGACCGGGGAGCGTACCGTGCCGCACGGGGTGAACCCGAGTTCGGCCGCCCGCTGGAGCACGGCGCCGACCGCTTGCCGGTGCAGCGCCGGGTCCCGCACGACCCCCCCCTTGCCCACCTGTTCGCGCCCCACCTCGAACTGGGGCTTGACCAGGGCGACCACGCAGCCGCCCGGGACCAGCAACGGCCACACGCCGGGCAGGACCAGCCGCAGCGAGATGAACGACGCGTCGGCCACGACCAGTTCCACGCGCTCGGGCACGGCGTTCGCTGGAAGGGACCGGATGTTGTGGCGCTCCAGGTTCACCACCCGCGGGTCCTCCCGGAGCTGCCAGGCCAGCTGGCCGTACCCCACGTCCACCGCGTACACCCGCCGGGCCCCCGCCTGGAGCAGGCAGTCGGTGAACCCGCCGGTGCTGGCGCCCACGTCCAGGCACACCTTGCCCGCCGGGTCGATCCCGAACGCGTCGAGCCCTGCCCGGAGCTTCAGGCCGCCCCGGCTGACGTAGGGGTTGAACGCGCCCTTGAGCCGGAGCCGGGCGTCCCCGGGCACCCGGTGGCCGGGCTTGTCCACCCGGTGGTCGTTCGCGACCACGACGCCCGCGAGGACCATGGCCCGGGCCCTGTGGCGGCTCGGCGCCAGGCCACGGGCCACCAGGAGTTCGTCGATCCGGACCCGGCTCACGGCCCGGGGAGCAGCGACCGGATCGCCCGTTCGACCGCGCCGGCGTCCAGGCCCACGTCCCGGCGCAGCTCGGCCTGGGTCCCGTGCTCCACGAACCGGTCGGGCAGGCCCAGCCGCCTCACCGGCGGCACGGGGCGCCCCTCGTCCGCCAGGCACTCGAGCACGGCCGACCCGAAACCGCCGGCCAGGGCGTTCTCCTCCACGGTCACCAGGCCGCGGGCGCGCCGGGCGAGGCGCACCACGGCGTCCCGGTCCAGCGGTTTTACGTATCGGGCGTCGAAAAGGCAGGCTTGAGTTCCTTCTGCAGAAACCCTGTCCACCGCCTCCCTGGCCGCGGCCAGGACCGTGCCCGCGCACAGAACGGCCACGCCCGGATCGTCGGGGTCGCCGGCCACGATCCGGCCCCGTCCCAGGGGCAGCACCTGGGGCGTCTTGGACAGCTCGCACCCGGTTCCGGCACCGCGGGGATAACGCACCGCAGCCGGGCCATCCAGTGCCAGGGCCGTGGCCAGGGCGTGCTGGAGTTCGTCTTCGTCCGAGGGCGCCAGCACGACCAGGTCGGGCACCTGGCGCAGGTACGACAGGTCGAACGCACCGTGGTGGGTGGGACCGTCTGCCCCCACCAGGCCGGCCCGGTCCAGGGCGAACACCACGGGCAGGTGCTGGAGGGCCACGTCGTGGACGACCTGGTCGAACCCCCGCTGGAGGAAGGTCGAGTATACGGCCACCACCGGCTTCCACCCCTCGGCCGCGAGCCCCGCGGCAAAGGTGACCGCGTGCTGCTCGGCGATGCCCACGTCGAAGAACCGGTCGGGGAAGCGCGCGGCGAACCGGTCCAGGCCGGTGCCCTCGGGCATGGCCGCCGTGATCGCCACCACCCTGGGGTCCTGCTCGGCCAGCCGGATCAGGGTGTCCCGGAACACCGCGGTGTAGCTCGGCGGCCCGCCCCGGGCGGTGCGGGTGCCGTCGTCCGGGTTGAACGGCCCCACCCCGTGGAACGCGCTGGGCTGGTCCTCGGCCGGCCGGAACCCCTTGCCCTTGCGGGTTACCACGTGGACGAGCACGGGTTTGCGAAACTTGCGCACGTTCTCGAACGCGCTCACCAGGTGGCCGATGTTGTGGCCGTCGATCGGCCCCACGTAGGTGAACCCCAGCTCCTCGAACAGCATGCCCGGCGAGAAGAACCCCTTCACGTGCTCCTCGACCCGCTTGGCCAGGCGCGCCATCGCGCCCCCAGCCCGGGGGATCGACCGGAGGAACTCTTCCGCGTCCCGCCGGAACCGGGAGTACAGGTCGCCGGTGAGGATCCGGGACAGGTAGGACGACAGGGCGCCCACGTTGGGGGAGATGCTCATCTCGTTGTCGTTGAGCACCACCACCAGGTCCCGGTCCAGGTGGCCGGCGTGGTTGAGCCCCTCGAACGCCAGGCCGGCGGTCATGGACCCGTCGCCGATCACGCACACCACCTTGCGTTCCTCGCCGGCCAGGTCCCGGCCCGCGGCCATGCCCAGCCCGGCCGAGATCGAGGTGGACGAGTGCCCCACGCCGAACGCGTCGTGGGGGCTCTCGGACCGCTTCGGGAATCCGGACAGGCCGCCCTTCTGCCGGATCGACGGGAACGCGCCGCGCCGGCCGGTGAGGATCTTGTGGGGGTAGCTCTGGTGGCCCACGTCCCAGATCACCCGGTCCTCGGGGGAGTCGAACACCCGGTGGAGGGCCACGGTCAGTTCTACCACTCCCAGGCTGGACGCCAGGTGCCCGCCCACCGGCGACAGGGTTTCCAGGATGTACGCCCGGACCTCCCGGGCCAGGCCCTCCAGTTCGTCCCGGGACAGGCCCTTGAGGTCGGCCGGTCCGTCCACCCGCTCCAGGATCGGGTACTTGGCGATCGCGCTCAATGCCGTCGCTCCACCACGAACCGGGCCAGGGCCCGCAGGGGGGCGCCGGCAGGGCCGAACCGGTCGAGATATTCCTCGGCCTCCCGCATGAGTTCTTCGGCCCGGCGCTTGGCCTCGGCCAGGCCCACCACCGCCGGGTAGGTGGCCTTTGCCCGTCCCTGGTCGCTGCCCACCGGCTTGCCCAGCGCCTCGGTGGTGCCCTCCACGTCCAGCACGTCGTCTGCGATCTGGAACGCGAGTCCCACCCGTTCCGCGTACCGCTCCAGCGCCCGGGTGGCCTCGGGAGCGGCGCCGGCCGCGATCGCCCCCAGCACCACCGAGGCCCGGATCAGGGCACCGGTCTTGTGGGTGTGCAGGAACTCGAGGGTGGGCAGGTCCAGTTGCCGGCCCTCGCTCTCCAGGTCCAGCGCCTGGCCGGCCACCATTCCGCCGCTGCCGGCCGCCCGGGCCAGCACCCGGACCGCCTGGAGGACCCGTTCGGCCGGAAGGGTGCTCCCCTCCACCAGCACGAGGAACGCGTCGGTGAGCAGGGCGTCGCCGGCCAGCACGGCCATGCCTTCCCCGTACACCCGGTGGTTCGTGGGCCGGCCCCGGCGCAGGTCGTCGTCGTCCATGGCGGGCAGGTCGTCGTGAATCAGGCTGTAGGTGTGGACCATCTCGAGGGCCGCGGCCAGGGGCACCGCCTCCTCTGCGCCGCCCCCGACGGCCTCGGCCGCGGCGATCGCGAACGCGGGCCGGATGCGCTTGCCGCCGGCGAACAGGCTGTAGCGCACCGCCTCGAACAGCGGGCGGGGGAACCGGTCGGCCGGGGGCAGGGTCCGGTCCAGGTACCCGTCCACCCGCTCGCGGCACCGGTCCAGGAACGGGCCCAGGTCGAACGCCATCACGCCTCCCCTTCCGGGTCGAACGGCTCGAGTTCGATCTTGCCGCCCTCGCCCCGGCGGATCCGTTCGACCCGGCGCTCGGCATCGTCCAGGCGCCGCTGGCACTCGCGGGCCAGGGTCATCCCCTCCTCGTACCGGGCGATCGCCCGGTCCAGGTCCAACTCGTCGTCCTCCAGTTCCCGGACGATCTGCTCCAGCCGTTCGAGCAGGTCCTCGAACCGGACGGTATCGTTGTCGGCCAACCGTCTGCCTCCTCCACGCCGCGCGACAGCGGCAAAACACGAACAGGATGCTGCTACTAAATCCAACGAAAGTATTGCCAGATCCTCATCCTTCCCCTTGGGTAGTGCGGGGTGGGGGTCTGGTGGAGCGCCGGGTGCGGCCCCTTGACTCGCCGCGCCGTTCGAATGCCCGGATCGTCTCCGAACGTCAAGGGTTCCGAGGTCGAGGCCCGGACCGACCAGCAAACAGCGGCATCACAAGGCGCGGCGATCGGGTGCCGCTACTGGCGCCCGGCCGGAACCAGGCGCCCACCCCGTACTCCTGGCAATACAATTGCAGGCATTAGTAAATCCAATGAAAGTATTGCCAGATCCTTACCCTTCTCCTTGGGTAGTGCGGGGTGGGGGTCTGGATGATGGGGGATTATTGGAGCGGGTGCCCCGGGAGTCAAGGCCCACCCCCGCCGACCGCCGGGCCGGCGGTCGCCCGCACCAGGCTCAGGGGGTCGGCCTTCCGGCCGGACAGGTACACGCCCCAGTGCAGGTGGGGCCCGGTGGACCGGCCGGTGGAGCCCACCCGCCCGAGTTCCTGCCCCGTTTCGACCCGGTCCCCTTCGGACACCGACACCGCGTCCAGGTGGAAGTACGCGGTGACCAGGCCGTGGCCGTGGTCCACGAACACCGTGTTCCCGGTGTAGAAGAAGTCGCCCACCAGCACCACCCTGCCCGCTGCAGGGGCGGCCACCGGGGTTCCCCGCGGCGCGGCCAGGTCCAGGCCGGAGTGGTAGCCCCGGCGCTTGCCGTTGTAGTACCGCCGGGTGCCGAACGGGCTCGACACCGGCGCGTCCACGGGCAGCGAGAACGGTCCGGTCCACAGCCGCCGGGGGGTGCGCGAGGCCAGGGCCGCCCGGATCCGGACGGCTTCCCGGTCGGCCCGGGCCCGGTCTTCCGCAGACAGGGTCACGAGCTTCTCGCTTACCGTGAGGCGCTGCACCGGGTACTCCCGGGCGCGGACCGGGACCGGAGCGGTTCCGAGCGGCCGCCCGTCCCGGCCGACCACCACCGCGTCGGCCTCCCCGGCCCGGGCGTCCCGGTCCACCGCGACGAGCCCCTCCCAGCCGCCGCCGTCGGCCGGCCACAGGTCGAACTCCCGGCCCCCGAACCGGACCGAGACCGGCTGCTCGGCGTCCACGCGGACCCGGAACACCTCGCCCGGCGCCGGCGTTGCCGGGTACAGTTCGACCCGGCTCCCGGCCGCGGCGGCCGGCCCGGCGCTCGCGAGGACGGCCAGGAGCAGCCCTGCGACGCGCCTCACCGCGTCCCCTCCCCGGCCGGGGCCACCGCCCGCTCCACCGCGAGGCGGAGCCGTTCGATCCGTTCCGGTCGTTCCACCTTGCCTCCCTCCAGGGTCTCCACGTAGAACGCGTCGGCCACCTGTTCGATGTTGGTGGCGATCTTGGCCAGGCGGATCGTGAGCCCCTGCCCGGCCAGTGCCCGCGCCACGTCGTACGACAGGCCGATCCGGTCGGCCGTGCGCAGGTCCACCACGGTGAACCGCCGGCTCGACCGGTTGTCGATCTCGACCCGCACTGGCACCCGGGGCCGGGGACGGGCCAGGCCGCCGGACCGGCGCAGCCGGGCCTCGATCAGGTCGGCCGGGGAAGCCGCTCCCGACAGCAGCGCCCGGAGGTCGGCCTCCCACGCGCGCCACCGGCGTTCGCCGGGATCGTCCCCGGGCTCCCGGCTCACGTGGAACACGTCCACCACCCACCCGTCGGTCCGGGTGTTGAGCACCGCGGACAGTACGTTCATCCGGTGGGCGGCGAGCAGTCCGGCCACCTGAGCGAACAGGCCCGGCCGGTCCCGGGTGACCAGGAGGATCTCGTCGTACGCCTGCTCCGGCACCTCCCTGCGGTCCACCACCGGGTCGCCGGCGCCCCGCCGGCAGTAGGCGGCCAGGTGCCGGACCAGCGCCTCCACCGGGTTGGCCAGCAGGTACCGGGCGTGCTCCACGCCGGCCAGGAACCGCTCCACGTCCCCGG
>JAJRUI010000107.1 GCA_024277875.1 Deferrisomatales bacterium | reverse complement strand
TCCTTATCCTTCCCCTTGGGTAGTGCGGGGTGGGGGTCTGGTGGAGCGCCGGGTGCGGCCCCTTGACTCGCCGCGCCGTTCGAACGCCCGGATCGTCTCCGAACGCCAAGGGTTCCGAGGTCGAGGCCCGGACCGACCAGCAAACAGCGGCATCACAAGGCGCGGCGATCGGGTGCTGCACTCGCGCCCGGCCGGAACCAGGCGCCCACCCCGTACTCCTGGCAATACAATTGCAGGCCTTAGTATTGGCGAAGGCAGACCTTTGTCTTCCCTCTCCTCGCCAAGATGATGTTGGATGCTGGCTGGAGGCCCGGGGCAACACCGGGCCTCCAGCACCCCGCACGCAGCGAGGCCGGGCGCGGGGCCCGGCCTCGGGGTTCACGGCTTCGGTGCGGGCGGCCGGGTCACGGGCGGGCCGCGCCGCCGGTGTAGGACGCGTGGATGCTGGCCAGGGCCAGGTGTTCTTCCACCAGGCGGGGCACCACGTCGGCGCCGGTGACCGTGTAGCGGCCGTCCCGGATGTCGGCCACGATCGCGTCCACCCGGTCCTGCCGGACGTCCGGGGCGGACAGGGCGAGCCTGCGGGCCTTGTGCACGTCCGAGGCCCGGGCCGACACCTCGACCCGGTCGGCTGCGCCGGCCACGGCGGCCGTGCCGGTCACCTCTTGGGCTGCCCGGCGGGGCCGCACCGCGCCGGCCCCACCCACGCTGCGCGTGGTCACGTCGCGGATCTTCATCGTTTCGATCTCCCCGAAAACATGCGGTGTCGTCCCGGTATATTGTTTCACGCGCCGGCGCGTTTGTCGAGCGCCGCCCGCAGCCCGCCCAGGAACGACCGGGCCGCGGCAACGGCTGCGCCGCCGGTGCAGCCGTCCACGGCCCGCAGGAGCGCGCTGCCCACGATCACGCCGTCCGACACGGCACCGACTGCCCGGGCCGACGCCGGGTCGTGCACCCCGAACCCCACCACGGCCGGCAGGTCGGTGTGCCGCCTGACCCGGGCCACCAGCTCGGCCACGGTGTCGGCCGCGGGCCGCTTGTCGCCGGTGACGCCGGCCACGGACACGCAGTACACGAACCCGCTGCACCGGGCCAGCACGCCCGGGATCCGGGCCTCGGGGGTGGTGGGCGCGACCAGCAGCACGGTGCCCAGGCCGGCGTTCCGGGCAGCCGGCGCGAACTCCCCGGCCTCCTCGGCCGGCAGGTCCACCACCAGCACCCCGTCCAGGCCGGCCCCGGCCGCCCGGCGGGCGAACCCGGGCCCGCCCGCGGCCAGCACCGGGTTGTAGTAGGTCATGGCGACGGCCGGGATCTCGAGGCCCCGGGCCCGGGCCGCGGCCACATCCGCCAGCACCGTGTCCGCGGTGGTACCGGCCTCGAGTGCCGTTGCGGACGTGGCCTGGATCACGGGCCCGTCGGCCGACGGGTCCGAGAACGGGATGCCCACCTCCACCGCGTCCGCCCCCGCGTCCTGGCACGCGAGGAGCAGGCGGACGAACGTGTCGCGATCCTGGTAGCCCCCTGTCAGGAACGGGACGAGGATCTTCCGCCCCTGGTCCCGCACCGCCCTCAGGTGCTGTTCCAGCCGGTTCACCGCTGCCCTCCTTCGCCGCCGTCCCACGCGAGCACGGTGGCCAGGTCCTTGTCTCCCCGGCCCGAGAGGTTGAGGACCACCACCCCGTCCGGGCCCTTCTCCCGGGCCAGGTCGCCGACCCGGGCCAGGGCGTGGGCGCTCTCCAGGGCGGGCAGGATGCCCTCGGTGCGCGCGAGCCGGTGGAACGCGGCCACGGCCTCGGCGTCGGTGGCCGCGGCGGTGCGCACCCGGCCGGACCGGGCCAGTTCGGCCACCTCGGGTCCCACGCCCGGGTAGTCCAGGCCGGCGGAGATCGAGTGGGCCTCCAGGATCTGGCCGTGGTCGTCCTGGAGGAAGTAGGATTTCATCCCGTGGAGCACCCCGACCCGGCCGGCCGCGATCGCAGCCGCGTGCCGGCCGGTGGGCACCCCCTCCCCGGCCGCCTCCACGGCCACCAGGTCCACGGGGTCGTCCAGGAACGCTGGGAAGATGCCCATGGCGTTGCTGCCGCCGCCCAGGCACGCGACCACCGCGTCGGGCAGCCGGCCTTCCGCCTCCAGGCACTGGGCCCGGGCCTCGTCGCCGATCACCCGCTGGAACGCCCGCACCATCCGGGGGTACGGGTGGGGGCCGGCCACCGATCCGATCACGTAGAAGGTGGTCTCCACGCGGCTCACCCACTGGCGGATCGCCTCGTTCATGGCGTCCTTCAGGGTGCGGCTGCCCGCGGCCACCGGCACCACCTCGGCGCCCAGCAGCCGCATTCGCTCCACGTTGGGCGCCTGGCGCCGCACGTCCTCGGCGCCCATGTACACGGTGCAGCCGAGCCCGAACCGGGCCGCGGCCGTGGCCGTGGCCACCCCGTGCTGGCCGGCGCCGGTCTCGGCGATCACCCGGCGCTTGCCCATGCGCCGGGCCAGGAGCACCTGGCCCACCGTGTTGTTGATCTTGTGGGCGCCCGTGTGACACAGGTCCTCCCGCTTCAGGTAGATGCGCGCGCCCCCGAACTCCGCGGCCAGCCGGTCCGCCCGGGTCAGGGGCGTGGGCCGGCCCACGTAGTCCGCGAGCAGGGCCCGGAACTCCGCCCGGAACCCGGGATCGTCCGCGGCCGCGTCCAGGGCGCGTTCGAGTTCGATCAGCGCGGGCATCAGGGTCTCGGCCACGTACTGGCCGCCGAACGGGCCGTAGTGGCCCCGGGGCTGGAGGTCGGTCATGGGGCTTTGCTCCCGCTCTCGGCGCGCTCCGCGTCGGCCGCGCGCACGGCGGCCAGGAACGCGCGCAGTTTCTCCGGGTCCTTCCGGCCGGGGGCGGCCTCGGTGCCGGTGGCGCCGTCCACGGCCCACGGGCCCACCGCCCGGATCGCGTCGGCCACGTTGCCCGCGTGGAGCCCGCCGGCCAGCACCACCCGGACCCGGCCGGCCGCGCGGCGGGCCAGGGTCCAGTCGCAGGTGCGGCCGGTGCCCCCCCGGGCGCCCCGGGCCACGGCGTCCAGGAGGAACGCGGTGGCCCGGGGCCACGCGTCCAGTTGGGCGAGGTCGGCTTCCTGGGCGAGCCAAGCGGCCTTGAGCACCGGCCGGTCCACGGCCCGGGCAAAGGCCGGGTCCTCGGCGCCGTGGAGCTGCACCAGGTGCAGGCCGCACAGGGCGGCTGTCGTGCGCACCTCGAGGGCGGGCTGGTCCTGGAACACCCCCACCACGGTGACCAGCGGCGGGATCTCCTCCGCAATCCGGGCCACCGTCTCGGGGTCTGCCAGCCGCCGGCTCCGGGGCGCGAACACGAACCCCACGGCGTCGGCACCCAGGTCCACGGCCCGCAGGGCGTCGTCGCGGCGGGTGAGGCCGCAGATCTTGACCCGGGTGCGCGCGGCGCTCATCGCAGCACCAGGGTCCGCAGCGCAGCAGCCGGGTCCGGCGCGGTCACCAGGGCCTCCCCCACCAGGAACACCCGGGCGCCCCGTGCCTCCAGGTCGTCCAGGTCGGCCGGGCCGGCCAGTCCGCTCTCGCTCACCACCACCACCCCGTCCGGGGCCCGGGGCGCGAGGCGGCAGGTGGTGCCGAGGTCGACCCGAAACGTCCGGAGGTCCCGGTTGTTGACCCCTACGAGCCGGGCGCCGGCTGCCACGGCCGCGTCGAACTCGGCCCCGTCGTGGACCTCCACCAGGGGCTCCACCCCGGCTGCCCGGCACAGGGCCACGTACTCCGCGGTCCGGTCTCCCAGGACGGCCACGATCAGGAGCACGAGGTCGGCGCCGGCCGCCCGGGCCTCCCACACCTGGTACGGGTCCACCACGAAGTCCTTGCGCAGCAGGGGCAGGTCCACGGCGGTGCGGGCAGCGGCCAGGTCCCCCAGGCTGCCGCCGAAGAAGTCCGGCTCGGTGATCACCGACACGGCGAACGCGCCGGCCGCCTCGTAGTCCCGGGCCAGGCCGGCCGGATCCAGGCGGGGCCGCAACGCGCCCCTGGACGGGCTGCGGCGCTTCACCTCGGCGATCACGGCCCGGCGGCCGGCCGGCCAACCGGCCAGCCGGTCCAGCGGGTCCGCGCCCCGGGGCGCTGCGGCGGCCCGGTCGCGCACCGCCTCCAGGGGCACGGCCCGGCGGGCCTCGTCCATCCGCTCGCGGCGGCGGGCCGTAATCTCGTCCAGGATGCTCATCGCCGGGTCAGCTCCACGAGCCGGTCGAGCTTTTCGAGGGCGCGGCCGTCGTCGATCACCTCCCCGGCCAGCCGCACGCCGGCGGCAATGTCGGGCGCAGCGCCGGCCACGGCCAGGGCCGCGCCGGCGTTCAGGAGCACCACGTCCCGCCGGGGTCCGGGCTCGCCGGACAGCACGGCCCGGACGATCACCGCGTTCTCCCGGGCGTCGCCCCCCCTAATCGCGTCGATGGACGCCTCGGCCAGGCCGAACGCGCCGGGCCGGACCTCGTACTCGGTCACGGCGCCGCCCCGCAGTTCGGCCACCCGGGTCGGCCCGGTGATCGTCAGCTCGTCCAGGCCGTCGGCCCCGTGCACCACCAGGGCGCGCTCGCTGCCCAGTTCACCGAGCACCCGGGCCAGCACCCCCACCAGGTCCCCGCGGTACACCCCGAGCACCTGGCGGTGGGCCCCGGCCGGGTTGGTCAGGGGCCCCAGGAGGTTGAAGATCGTGCGGATCCCCATCTCCCGCCGCACCGGCGCCACGTGGCGCATGGCCGAGTGCAAGAGCGGCGCGTACAGGAACCCGATGCCGATCTCCCGCAGGAATCCGCCCACCTGGCCCGGGGTGACGTCTAGGTTCACCCCCAGGGCCTCGAGCACGTCGGCGCTGCCGCACCGGCTCGACACGGCCCGGTTGCCGTGCTTGGCCACCGTGATCCCTGCGCCAGCCACCACGAACGCAGTGGTAGTGGAGATGTTGAACGTGTGGGTCGCGTCCCCCCCGGTGCCGCAGGTGTCCAGGACCGTCTCGTGCTCCACGTTGATCTCGTCCCGGTCCACGCTCACGCCCGGGCCGGCCGGGCCGGGCACCGGGATCGGGGTGGCGCGCTCGCGCATCACCCGGGCCGCGCCCACGATCTCGTCCACGGTCTCGCCCTTGACGCGCAGGGCCGTGAGGAACGCTGCGGTCTGGGCCGGGGTGGCCTCGCCGCCCATCAGGGCGTCCATCGCGTCGATCATCTCGCCCCGGGCCAGGTCGCGCCCGTCCACCAGTTTGCGGATCAGGTCTCTGAGCATGTTCGGCGTCCTTCTCGGCGCGCTGCGCCGGGTCACGCGATTTCTAGCAGGCTGCTGAAAAACCCCGTCCATGGGTTTTTCAGCCACGACCTCTCGGGGACGGCCCCGTGACTCGCCCCATCCATGGGGCTTGCCCGTTGGGCGTTTCTGTGAAACGTCCGATTCCGCTATCCTGCGGAATCGTCGAGGTCTTTCAAATCACTCGGGTTTTCAACCCTCGTGATTTGGCACCCCCTCCGTGGGGTGCTAGCAGGCCGCTTTTTCAGCGGCCTGCTAGGAAGTTCCGCAGGATCCCCAGGCCCTCCGTGGTCAGGATCGACTCGGGGTGGTACTGCATGCCGTACAGCCGGGCGTCATCGTCCGCGATGCCCATGATCTCGTCGTCCTCCTCGGTCCACGCGGTCACCCGAAACCGCGCCGGCAAGGTCCCCTTCCGGATGACCAGGGAGTGGTACCGGGTGGCGTCGAACGGGGCGGGCACGCCCCGGTACAGGCCGGTGCCGTCGTGATGGATCGGGGAGACTTTGCCGTGCATGATGCGCCTGGCGCGTACGATCTCGGCGCCGTACGCGTACCCCAGGGCCTGGTGGCCCAGGCACACCCCCAGGATCGGCACCCGGCCCGCCAGGCGCCGGATCACGCCGACGCTGATCCCCGCGGACGACGGCTCCCCGGGCCCGGGGGAGATCACGATCCGGTCCGCGCCCGACGCCGCGACCGCGTCCACGGTGACCCGGTCGTTGCGCACCACCCGCACCTCCTGGCCGAGCACCCCCAGGTACTGGACGATGTTGTAGGTGAACGAGTCGTAGTTGTCGATCATCAGCACCATGGCGTCTTCCGGTTCCGGATCACCGGGTTATGGGTTGTGGGTTGTGGGTTCCGAGCCCGCCGGCCGCCACCTCCAGGGCCCGGCGCAGCGCCGCGGCCTTGTGCAGGGTCTCCCGGTACTCGAACGCGGGATCCGAGTCGGCCACCACCCCGGCGCCCGCCTGCAGGTGCACCCGGCCGCCGTGGAACACCATGGTGCGGATCGCGATGCAGGTGTCCAGGTTGCCGTCGAACCCCAGGTACCCCACCCCGCCGGCGTACACGCCACGCTCCCGGGGCTCGAGTTCGGCGATCATCTCCATCGCCCGCACCTTGGGCGCACCGGACACGGTGCCGGCCGGGAACGTCGCCCGCAGCACGTCGAGCGCGTCCACTCCTTCCCGCACCCGGGCAGACACCGTGGACACCATGTGCATCACGTGGGAGTACCGCTCCACCACGAACGACTCTTCGAGGCGGACCCCGCCGGGTTCGGCGATGCGCCCGAGGTCGTTGCGGCCCAGGTCCACCAGCATCAGGTGCTCGGCCCGCTCCTTCTCGTCGGCGAGGAGTTCGGCCGCCAGGGCCCGGTCTGCTTCCGGGGTCGCGCCCCGGGGCCGGGTGCCGGCGATCGGCCGTACCGTGGCGCGGCCGTCCGCAACCCGCACCAGCACCTCGGGACTCGCCCCCACCAGGGTCTCGGGCCCCAGGGCCACGTGGAACAGGTACGGGCTCGGGTTGAGGGCCCGGAGCGCACGGTACGCGGTGAACGGGTCCAGCGCCGTCTCCCCTTCGAACGCCTGGGACAGCACGACCTGGATCGCCTCGCCCGCGTGGATCGCGTCCCGGGCCGAACGGACCATGGCCTCGAACCGCTCCCGGGGGATCACCGGCTCGATCCGGGGCGCCTCGCCGGCCGGGGGCGTCACCGCCGCCGCTGGAAGGGGCTGCCTGAGCCGGGCCAGCACCCGGTCGATGGCGGCCCACGCCCGGCCGAACGCGTCCGGCCCGTCCTCGGCCGGCCGGGCCAGGGCGACCACGTCCAGGGACTGGCGCACGTTGTCGAACGCCAGGAGCACCCGGGGCGCGAACAGCCGGGCGTCGGGGAGGCCCATCGGGTCCGGGCCGGCCGTGGGGATGCGCTCGAACAGCCGGGCCGTGCCGAACCCCAGGTACCCCACGAGCCCGCCGGCGAACCGGGGCAGCCCCTCGATCCGGGGCATCCGGTGCCGGGCCAGCACGTCCCGGAGCACCGCCAGGGGCTCTCCCTCGACCACGGCCGCGCCGTCCCGCAGCACCCGCCCCCGGCCGGCCCGGATCTCCACCTCCAGGAACGGGTCGCACCCCACCATCGAGTACCGGCCCCAGCGGCTGCCCCCCTCCACGCTCTCCAAGAGGAACGACCCCGGTCCGCCGGCCACCTTGAGGTAGGTGCTGACGGGGGTCTCGGTGTCCGCCGGCACCCTGCGGACCACCGGCACCACCGGCCACTGCCCGGCCAGGGCGTCGTACGCGGCGCGCTGCGCTCCCTCGTCGGTCACAGGGTTCATCGGTCGCGTTCTCCTCGGCCGAAAAACGACCCGGGGCCGCGGTCTCCCGCGGCCCCGAAAAACAAAAGGCCGCGGACGGCGTGGGCCGTCCGCGGCGCGCTTCCTGGGGAAAACGGCGGCGGTCAGCCCCGGAAGAGGGGCCACCACCAGCCGGTGAGGCTCTGGCCGTGCGCGATCGCTGCTGCGGTGTTGGCGGTCGTGTCTCTCATGGTGGTGCAGGATAGCAACCCGGGCCGGCCCGCGTCAACGCCGTTCGCGCTCCGTTTTTCCCGCCCCTGGCGCCGGGTGCGTCACCGGTGTCGCCCTGTGCGGGCGCCCGGACGGGCCGAAACGCAGCCGGAGGCCCAGATGCGTCACGGGTGACGCTTTTTGACGGGAACCCGCCTCGTCAGCTAAACAGCGTTTCAGTACACATGCCGCAAAAACCGCCTTGGCACGACCATTGCTTTTCATCTTTTTCAGGCGCCCGTGCCGGCCCGGAACCGGTCCAGCGACGACGGCACGAAACCCCGTTCGTTTTTCCACACCCGTTCCAGAAGGAGGTCCCCATGGCCGACAGCAGCGGTTTCCCGAAGCCCCACGACGTCGAGCAGATCCCAGGCACCGAGGGCTGGGAGCGGATGTACCCGTACTACTACCGCTTCACCACGGACGACCCGAAGCGCAAGGCGTACGAGGAGTCCATGTTCTGGTTCTACGATGGGCTCCACTACCCCGAGCCGATCTACCCGTTCGACATCATCTGGGACGAGGCATGGTTCCTGGCCCTGTCCCAGTACAACACCCGGATTTTCATGGTTCCCCCGGCCCTGGGCGTGGACCACCGGATCATCAACGGCCGCATCTACATCTCGCCGGTGCCGGTGGCGAACCCGGAGGACATCCCCCAGCGGGTCGAGTGGTTCATGGAACGGGCCGGCTACTACTACCAGAACTGGGACGAGCTGTACGCGAAGTGGGAGACCAAGATGAGCCAGGTCATCAAGGACCTGGACGAACTCGACATCCCCGAGCTGCCCGAGATGGAGGACGTCTCGGTGGTGTTCGACGCGGTGGGCAAGAGCAGCGGGTACGAACTGCTCAAGGCCTACGACCGCCTGATCCAGCTCGGCATCCTCGCGTGGCAGTACCACTTCGAGTTCCTGAACCTGGGCTACGCCGCGTACGTGACCCTGCTCGACTTCTGCCAGAAGGCGTTCCCGGACATCCCGCTCCAGCGGGTGACCCAGATGGTGAGCGGGATCGACGTGATCCTGTACCAGCCCGACGAGGAGCTGAAGCGGCTGGCGCGGCTGGCGTGTGAACTGGGCATCGAGGACCAGATCCTGGCCGACAAGAGCGTGGACGAGCTATTCGCGGAGCTCAAGCAGTCCAACGACGGCCGGATCTGGGAACAGCGGTTCGAGAAGGCCAAGTACCCGTGGTTCTACATCTCCACCGGGACCGGGTGGTTCCACCACGACTCGTCGTGGCTCGACGAGCTGGAGATCCCCCTGGCGTCGATCCGGCTGTACATCCAGAAGATCAAGAAGGGCGACTCGATCGACCGGCCCCTGGGCGAGCTCAAGCGGGAGCGCGACCGGATCATCACCGAGTACCGGGCCCTGCTGGCCACCGACGAGGACCGGCAGACGTTCGACAACCTGGTGGGCACGGCCCAGCGGGTGTTCCCGTACGTGGAGAGCCACCTGTTCTACGTGGAGCACTGGTTCCACTCGATCTTCTGGAACAAGATGCGCGAGGTGTCCCGCCGGTTCGTCAAGGCCGGGTTCTGGCCCGACGTCGAGGACATCTGGCTCCTGAACCGCCACGAGATCAAGCAGGCCATGTGGGACCTGGTGACCTCCTGGGCCACCGGCACCGAGCCGATGGGCAACCTCCACTGGGGCCCCGAGATCGCGTGGCGCAAGGGCGTGATGGAGAAGTTCAAGCAGTGGAACGCGCTGCCGGCTGTGGGCACCCCGCCCGAGACGATCACCGAGCCGTTCACCATCGTGCTGTGGGGGATCACCAACGACTCCCTGGCCGCGTGGGCCAAGGGCAAGGACGGCGACGGCAGCAAGCTGACCGGGTTCGCGGGCAGCCCCGGCGTGGTGGAGGGCACGGTGCGGGTGTGCCGCACGGTGGCCGACATTTCCACCCTCCAGGACGGGGACGTGCTGGTGTGCCCCACCACCAGCCCGAGCTGGGCCCCTGCGTTCACCAAGATCAAGGCCGCGGTCACCGACGTGGGCGGCATCATGTGCCACGCCGCGATCGTGTGCCGCGAGTACGGCCTGCCCGCGGTGGTGGGCACCGGCACCGGGACCCAGACGTTCCAGAGCGGCCAGCGGGTCCGGGTGGACGGCAACACCGGCACCATCGAACTCATCGAGGAGGCGTGATCCCATGGCTGACGAACACGCCATCCTGTGGTTCGAAACGTGCCGGTCGGAGCACTCCCCCCGGGTCGGGGGCAAGTGCGCGAGCCTGGGAGAACTGATCCACGCCGGCATCCGGGTGCCCCCCGGGTTCGCGGTCACCACCGACGCGTACTACGACTTCCTGGTGGAGACCGGGCTGCGGGACCCAATCTGCAAGGTGCTCCAAAAGACCTCTTCCGGCGCGTGCGTGGACGAGGTGGGGCAGGAGGTGCGCCGCATGATCCACGCCACGGCGATCCCCGGCCCGGTGGAAAACGCGATTCGCCTCGCGTACCGGGAGCTGTGCGACCGGAGCGGCGGCGGCGACCTGCCCGTGGCCGTTCGCTCCAGCGCCACCCTGGAAGACCTGGCGGACGCGTCGTTCGCCGGGCTCCAGGACACCTACCTGTGGGTGGTCGGCGAGGACGCGGTGGTCGACAAGGTACGGGCGTGCTGGGCCAGCCTGTTCACCGACCGGGTGATCGCGTACCGGGAGGAGAAGGGGTTCAGCCACGAGAACGTGCGCATCTCGGTGGGAATCCAGAAAATGGCCAACGCCCGCAGCTCGGGCGTGCTGTTCACCCTGAACCCGATCAACGGCGACCGGTCCAAGGTCGCGATCAACGCGGCGTGGGGGTTCGGCGAGGGGGTCGTGTCCGGGGACATCACCCCGGACGACTTCCTGGTGGACAAGGTCACCTTCGACGTGATCCGCAGGAACGTGGTGCCCAAGCCCGAGGCGTACCTGCTGGTGTCGTCCGAGGAGGGCGTGCAGGTCCGGGCGGTCCCGGAACCGGACCGGGAGAAGGCGTCGATCACCGACGAGGAGATCCGGGAGCTCACCGAACTGGCCCGCCGGATCGAGAAGCACTACGGACGGCCCATGGACGTGGAGTGGGCCGTGGACGAGGACCTGCCGTTCCCGGACAGCATCGTGATCCTCCAGGCACGGCCCGAAACGGTCTGGTCCCGCAAACAGACCAAGGCCGTGACCGACAAACCCAAGACGGCCATGGAATCGATCATCGGCGGGCTGATGGCCGGGGTGAAGGTAAACTTCGAAAACAAGTGCGCGTCCACCTGAACCGGCGGCCGCGCCCGAGGAGACGACCATGCAATCCGCCCGACGAGACGAGCTGCTCTCTAGCCTGCCGTGCCCCGAGGTGTTCTTGGCCGTCCGGGCCGGCGGTGCCACCGACGTGGTGGCCGTGACCACCATGTGGGTGTCCTACGACCCGGTGATCGCGGTGGTGTACCTGAAGCCCGGGTCCACGGCCCACCGGCTGGTGAACGAGGGGCGCAACTTCACCCTCAACGTGGTGGACGCGGCCCAGGACCGCCAGGCGATCCTGGCGGGCACGATCCCGGGGAACGACCCGGACAAGCTCCGGAAACTCGGCCTGGAACTCGTCCCTAGCGACAGCGTCGAGAGCCCCCGGGTCGGGGGGGCCGCGGCCTCGTACGAGTGCCGGGTGCTCAAGGTGGCCGCCTGCGGCACCCACGACCTGTTCCTGGGACTCGTGACCGGGTGGTGGACCCGGGACGGGGCCAAACCCGTGATCCGGTACCGGGGGGAGAGCTGGCCCCTGGAGACCCCCCTGCCGGACTCCCACGCGCCCTACCCGCACTGAGCCGCGGGCGTGGACGCTGACGTTCGACTCACCGGAACCGTGCGGGCCGGCTGCCGGGAGGCAGCCGGCTTCGTGCGGCTCGACTGGGTGACCGGGCAGTTGCGTGCCGGGGCCCGGATCGACCCGTTCCCCGGCACGTTGAACCTCCACCCCGCCGGCCCGGCGGACCGGGCCGCGTGGGCCGCCGTCCGGGCCCGGACGCCGGACTTCCGGCTGGTGCCCCCCGACCCGGCGTTCTGCTCGGCCGACGCGTACCGGGTCCGGATCGGCGGCGTGTTCGCGGGCGTGGTGGTGGTGCCCCGGGTGGCCGGCCACCCGGAGGACGTGGTGGAGGTGGTGGCCGGGATGGGGCTGCGGGGCGCCCTCGACCTCGCCCAGGGGGACGCGCTGGAGCTGCTGTTCCCCGCTCCAGGCAATCCCCGCCACCGCGCGGTCCTGTTCGACCTCGAAGGCACCCTGGTGGACTTCCAGTGGGACCTGGAACGGGCCGAGGCCGACCTGCGCCGGGCCGTGACAGCCCTCGGGATCCCGCCGGACCGGGTGGCCGCGCAGAACTACGCCGGGATCCGGCAAAGAGCCCTGGAAGCGGCGGGGTCCGGCGCGCTGCGCCAGAGGATCGAGGCGGCCTTGCGGCCGATCTACGACCGGTACGACCTGGACGCCGAGCAGCGGTGGAGTCTGCGACCGGGCGCCCGGGACACCCTGGCTGGCCTGTCCCGGGCCGGGTGCCGACTGGCCCTGGTCACCAACATCGGCCGGGCGGGCACGGACCGGGTCCTCGGCCGCCTGGGGCTCGACCAGCACCTGGCCGCCGTGGTCACCCGGGACGACGCCCCGCATCTGAAGCCGGCCGGCCACGGGCTCGAGATGGCCCTGGACCGCCTGGGCTGCCCTGCCGACGAAGCCCTCATGGTCGGGGACAGCCTGGCCGACCTGGGCGCGGCCCGGGCCGCGGGCGTGCCGGTGGCCGTGGTGTCCGGCGGCGAGAGCGTGCTACGGGGGCTCGGCCCCCACCGGCCGGACTTCGTTCTCGACACCCTGCCCGACCTGCTCACCGTGGTACTCCCCCCCGCCTGACCCGGGCCCGCCGCCCGATTTCACGCTTTTTTCTGTGACTACTTCCCGGCCAGCGCATCAGAACGGGCGTTGCTTGCCTGTTTCGCATCGTGTGGCGGGGGACGCCCGCCGGGAGGAGTCATCGTGGGCAGACGGATCGTGATCATCGGGGGGGTGGCGGCCGGTCCCAAGGCGGCGGCCCGCGCCCGCCGCCTGGATCCCGGGGCCGAGATCACCGTGCTCGAACGGGGTCCCCACGCGAGCTACGGCGCGTGCGGGTTCCCGTACTACCTGAGCGGCCGGGTCAAGGCCCTGGACGAGCTGATGAAGACCCCGTCCGGCAAGCTGCGGGACCGGGACTACTTCGACGACGTCAAGGATGTGCGGCTGCTCCTGCGCACCGAGGCGGTCTCGATCGACCGGGCCAGCAAGCGGGTCGCGGTGCGCAACCTGGAGACCGGCGAGACCGGCACCCTGCCCTACGACAAGCTGGTGCTCGCCACCGGCGCCCGGCCGGTGGCGCCGCCGGTGCCCGGCATGGACCGGCCCAACGTGTTCTTCCTCAAAACGTACGAGGACGCCCGCCGCCTGCGGGCGGCCCTGGACGAGATCGCCGAACTGCTGCGGGACAAGGACATCGGCGGGCTCCAGGACGCCCGGCCGCTGCGGGCCGTGGTGGTGGGCGCGGGCCTGATCGGGCTCGAGGTGACCGAGGCCCTCCGGGAACGGGGCGACCTGGTGACCGTGGTGGAACGCCTGCCCCAGGTGCTCCCGCCGGTGGATCCGGAGCTGGCCGGCCACCTGTCCCGGTACGCCGACTCCCAGGGGGTCCGGATCCTCACCGGGACCTCGGTGGAGGCGATCGTGGGGGACGGCGCCCGGGCCACGGCCGTGCGCACCACCGCGGGCGAGTTGCCCGCAGACCTGGTGCTGGTGGCCACCGGGGTGCGGCCCGAGGTGGCCCTGGCCGAGGCCGCCGGACTCGAACTCGGGCCCTCCGGAGCGATCCGGGTGGACCCCCACATGCGGACCAGCGACCCCGACATCTACGCGGCCGGGGACTGCGCCGAGAAGGTCCACGTGGTCAGCGGCAAACCGTGCTGGGTGCCCCTGGGCTCCACCGCCAACAAGGAGGGGCGGGTGGCTGGCACCAACGCGGTGCTCGGGGACGTGGACACGTTCCCTGGGGTGGCCGGTTCCCTGGTGATGCGGCTGTTCGACCTCACCGTGGCCCGCACCGGCCTGGGAGAGGCCGAGGCGCGCCAGCACGGGTTCGACGTGCTGACCGCCCTGGTGGTGGGCGGCGACAAGCCCCACTTCATGGAGGACGCGGCCCCGATCCTCCTCAAGATCGTGGTGGACCGGGGGTCCCGGCGGGTCCTGGGGGTCCAGGGGGTGGGCCGGGGGGACGTGGCCCGCCGGGTGGACGCGGCCGTGGCCCCGGTGTCCACCGGCATGACCGTGGACCAGGTGGCCAACCTGGACCTGGTGTACGCGCCACCCTACGCCCCGCCCATGGACCTGCTGCTTACCGCTGCCAACGCCGCCCGCAACAAGCTCGACGGGTGGGCCAGCGCGGTGGATCCCGCCGCGTACCGGGAAGAACGCCGCTCCGGGGAGCCCCCGGTGCTCGTGGACGTGCGCAGCCCGGCCGAACACCGGGCGCTGCCGTTCGACGGGGCCCGGCTGGTGCCCCTGGGCACCCTGCGGGCCCGCACGGACGAGATCCCGAAGGACCGGCCGGTGGTCCTCCTGTGCAAGATCGGGCTGCGGGGGTACGAGGGCCAGCGGATCCTCCAGGGCGCCGGGCTGGACAACGTGCGGTTCCTGGAGGGCGGCGTGGTGGGCTGGCCCTACGAACGGCCCGGGCCGTGACCGTACGCCCCGCGTTCGAACGGCTGCGGGCCGGGCTGCGGGCCCGGGTGGCCGGGGAGCGGCTGGGCTCCGAGCCGGTTCGGGTGACCACCGTGCCGGACCGGTGGCCGGGGCTCCACTGCCTGCCGCCGCCGGAAGGCCGCTTCGTGCTGCGGGCCACGGTGGGCGGCGCCGGGGGGTTCGGGCTGTCCCCCCTGGTGGCCCGGTTAGAGGGGACCCTGGACCAGCTGCTCGCGCAGCCCGCCGACACCCCCGCGGGGCGGGCCCGGCTGCTGGCCGTCCTGAACGCGGTGCTCGCCTTCACCGGGGAGCGGCCGCCCCCGGTGCTGCTGTGCGAAACGGCCGGGGCCGACGGGTGCTCCGCGCGCCTGCGGGAGCGGCTCGCCCACCCCCCTCCGGCGTGCCCTTGCGTGTGTCTAGCCGCGGCCAACCCGTGCATGGCGGACGCCCTGCTGCCGGAAAACCCGGTGCTGGTGCTGTCCGCTGCCGGGCCGGCCGGCGGACCCGTACCCCGGGTGGCCCCCGTGCCCGAGGCGGTCCGCCGCTGCGGTGTGGTCCTGGTGGGCGGCACGTCCCTCACCCACGGCGAGTGGGACCGGATCGAACCCGAGCTCCCCCCGGGCGTCCGGGTCCTCGCCTACGGCGCCGACACCGTCGGCGCCGCCACGATCCTGGGCTGGGAGCACCACTGCCCGTCCGCCCCGCCCCCGGTTCCCGGCTCCTGACCGCTCGAACGCCCCAGTTCCTGCCCGGACCGCTCCGTCCCCCCCTCCCCGCAAAACACATCTTTTATCACGACTATTTGAAATCATATTCTTGACATATAAAATAGTGTACACTATCTTGATACACCCCGAAACCCTACACCTATCGAGACCGATGGATACCGACCTTCGCTCGAACGGGATCTACGAGCAGACCCAGACCGGGCTGTACATGCTGCGGGTCAAGGTGCCCGGGGGCGTCCTGGCCGCGGGCCAGGTCCGGACGCTGTGCGCGGTCGCGGACCAGCTGGCCGACGGGCACCTGCACCTGACCACCCGGATGAGCGTGGAACTGCACGGGCTGCGCCGGGACCGCCTCGAACACGCCGTGGGCCGCCTCGGCCCGGCCGGGCTCACGTCCCGGGGCGCCTGCGGCGGCACGGTCCGCGGGGTCGCGGTGAGCACGCCGGCAGGCCCCGGCCGCGCCCCTGCTGTGGCCCTGGCCCGCTGCATCCACGCGCGCTGCACGGGAAACCCGGCGTTCGAGGGGTTGCCCAAGAAGTTCAAGGTCGGCGTGGACGCCGGGTACGACGGCGCCCGGCACCTGATCCAGGACGTGGGGCTCGTGTACGCGGGCTCGGTGGGCGGCCAGGCCCGTTGGGACGTGTGGCTCGCCGGGGGCCTCGGCCGGGCGCCGGCCGAGGGGCTTCCGTACGCCAGCGCGCTGCCGGAGGAGCGGGTCCTGCCGGTGATCGGTGCCGTGGTGCGCGTGTACCGGGAGCACGTGCCGCCCGGAAAACGGCTCAAGCACCTGGTCGCCTCGGTCGGGCGCGAGGCGTTTTTCTCCCTCGTGGACGGGGAACTGCCGGCACCGGAGCCGCGACCTCGGCCGGCAGAGGCCGCCGGTCCCCGGCCGGCCGGGGACCGGACCCGCCCCGTGGTGGTGCGGGTGTTCGCGGGCGACCTGTCCGCCAGCCGGTTCTCCCGGCTGGCGAGGATCGCCGAACGCCGCTGCGCAGGGCAGCTGACCCTGCTTCCGTCCCAGGACGTGGCCCTGCACCCCGAGTCCCCGGCCGGACGGCCGGCCCTCGAACGGGAACTGGACGCGGCCGGCTGGGCCGGGCAGCACGGCGACGGAACCGTGGCGATGCAGGTGTGCCCGGGCGCCCGGACCTGCCCCAAGGCCCTGGCGCCCACCCGGGAGGTGGCCGGCCGGGTGCTCGACAGCCTCGGCCCCCGGGGACGTGCCTTTTCCTGGGCCGTGTGCGGCTGCCCCAACTCCTGCGCACAGCCCCAGGTGACGGACGCCGGGGTGCTGTGCTCGGGGCTGGTCCGGGACGCGACCGGCGACCGGACGCCCCGGTTCGACCTGTTGCGCCGGGACGGAACCGGCCTGGGGCGGGCGGTCGTGGAAAGGGCGTCCCTGGACGAACTGCTGGAGGTGATCGCAGCCTGGGACTAACAGGATGCTGAAAACCCCGTCCGTGGGTTTTTCAGCGACCTGCTGAGCCTATCCCGCCGGCGGCAGGGCCTGCGGGCCGGCCGCGACAACGACGAGGGTCTCGGATGAAAACGCATGTCGACGTCCTGGATACCGACCTGCTGGTGGTGGGGGGCGGTGCGGCCGGGTGTGCCGCTGCGGTGGAGGCCCGGGAGGTGGCGCCCCACCTGGACGTCACCCTGGTGGACAAGGCCCACGTCAGCCGGTCCGGCTGCCTGGCCATGGGGCTCAACGCGATCAACGCGTACCTGCCCGAGGGAGTGGCGGTGGACGACTACGTGGCCTCCGTGCGCCGCGACGCCCACGGCGTGATGCGCGAAGACCTCGTGCGCTCCCTGGCCGAGCAGATCAACGGCGCCACCCACCGAGTCGAGTCGTGGGGCCTGCCGATCCCGAGGGACGGCCGCGGCCGGCCGCTCCCAAAGGGTCCCCGCTCGATACAGATCTTCGGGGAGAGCCTCAAGCCGATCCTGGCCCGCCGGGTACGGGGCTGCGGGGCCCGGGTGGTCCACAGGCACGCCCTGGTGGACCTGCGCGTCCGGGACGGCGCGGTACGGGGCGCCTACTTCCTGGGGGTGCGCACGGGGGAACTGCTCGAGGTCCGGGCGCGGGCCGTGATCCTGGCCACGGGCGGTGCCGCAGGGCTGTACCGGACTCCGAACCGGGGCGACGCCCGCAACCGGATGTGGTACTGCCCGTTCAACACGGGCGCGGGCTACGCAGCGGCCCTGCGGGCCGGCGCCGAGTTGACCACCCTGGAGATGCGGTTCGTCCCGACCCGGATCCTCCACACCGCAGCGCCCACCGGAACCCTGGCGCAGACGTTCGGCGGCCGGGAGGAAAACCTGCTCGGCGAGCGGTTCCACGACCGGTACGCCCGGGCGTGGAACACCGACCGGCTCACCACCCCCCAGCGGCTCCGGGCCCTGCTGGAGGAGTGCAAGGCCGGCCGGGGCCCCGTGGTGCTCCGGCTGGGGCAGACCGGTGCCGGCGGCAGGGACGACGTCCTCGGCGCGTACCTGGACATGACGCCGGCCCAGGTCGCGCTGTGGGCGGCCGAGGGCCTGGACGCCGGCGGCGCGACCGTCACGATCTCCACGAGCGGCCCGTACATCCTGGGCGGCCACACGGGCAGCGGGTTGTGGGTAGACGGGGGCCGGCGGGCCACCGTGCCCGGGCTGTACGCGGCCGGCGACGTGACCGGCGGTGCCCCGAAGAAGTACGTGAGCGGGGCGTGGGTGGAGGGGTTCATCGCGGCCCGATCGGCAGCAGCCGACATCGCGGCAGGGGCGCTGCCCCTGCCGGGGCCGCGCGTGGACGCACAGACGGAGGAGCGGGCCCGCGCCCTCGGGCAACCCGCGGCCCGGGGGGGAGCCCTCGATCCCACGGACGCCACCGAGCGCCTCCAGCGGGTGATGGACGAGTGGGCCGGGGGACACAGCACGTTCTACGAACTCCACGGCCGCCGGCTCGCAAAGGCCCGGGCCGAGTTGGAGGCCCTTGAGGGCGACCTGGCCGAACTCTGCGGCCGGGACCCCCACCAGCGCCTCCTGGCCGCGGAGGTGCGCGACCGGGTGCTCACCGCCCGGGCCGTGGTGGCCCACCTGGAGGCCCGCGAGGAGACCCGGTGGCCCGGCTACCAGACCCGCCTGGACCACCCGGAGCCCCGGGACGAGTGGCGCTGTTTCGTGAACTCCCGGTACACGCCGGACGGGCGGATCCACACGTTTCGGCGACCGCTCCGGCCCTCCCCCGCCGGGCCGGCCACAGGAGGTGCGCCGTGCCCGCCGTGATCGACTGGAAAGCGTGCGACGGCTGCGGGGCGAGCCCCGAGCCGCCCTGCGTCCGGGTGTGCCCCGGGGACGTCGTGGTCAAGGACTTCGCCCGGGGGCGCTCCCGTCTGCGCGAGCCCGGTGAGTGCTGGGACTGCTACGCGTGCGTCAAGGTGTGCCCCCGCAACGCGATCCAGGTCGCGCTGCCGTACGCCCTGGCCCGGCGGAACGGGTACCTGCACCTGGTCGAGCACAGCGACCGCGGGGTGGTCTGGGAGATCCGGTGGCCCGACGGCACGGTCCAGCGCGTGCGGCGGCCCGCCCATGTGGAGACCTTCGAGGAGCCGGAGCGGGTGGCCCCGGACGTGTACTCGGGCGACGGGATCTGATCAACCCGGGGGCTCCCCCACCGGCCCCCGGGCACCGGCCGACTTCTCGCTCTCCAGGATCTCGAGGAACGCCCGGGCGGCCGGGGACAGGGCCGGCCCCTCGGGCAGTGCGATGTACACGGGGAGGATCATCGCCTCGTCGGTCACGGTCACCACCCGCACCCGGCCCGACGCCACCTCCTGTCGGATCGCAGAGCGCACCAGGAACGCGACCCCCTCGCCCTTCTCCACCATCTCCTTAATGAAGTCCACGTTGCTCGTCTCCACGAGCACGTTGGGCGCCAGGCCCCGGCGCTCGAAGCACCGCCGCACCAGGGCGTGGGTGCTCGATCCCTCCTCCCGCATCAGCACGAGGCGGCCGTCCAGGTCGGCGAACCGGATGGGCCCCGCCCGGGCCAGGGGGTCGTCCGGGTGCGCCAGCAGCACCACCTCTTCGTCCCGGAACGGAACGAACGTCACCCCCTTCATCCCGTCCGTGCCGGCCACCACGGCGAGTTCGTTCCGCAGGTCCAGCAGGCTCCGGCACACGTCCCGGGAGCTGCCCTCGTCCAGGATGATCTTCACCTGGGGGTACGCGGCCCGGAACCGGGAGATCAGGTCGGGCATCAGGTACCGGGCGTAGGTCTGGGTGGTACCGATCTTCAGGAGCCCGCGTTTGAGTTCCCGGACCTCGGCGATCTCCCGCTCCATCACCCGTTCCAGCTCGAACACCTCCCGGGCCCGGCGGTACAGGAGGGCGCCCGCCTCGGTCAGGGCCATGCGCCGGCCCCGGCGCTTGAACAGGGGAACGGCCAGCGCCCGTTCCAGGGCCCGGATCTGGCCGGTCACGGCCGGCTGGGTCACGCACAGGTTCCGGGCCGCCTGGCTGAAGTTCTGGCACCGGGCGGCCTCGTGGAACACCCGCAGCTGGTTGAGGTTGATCACCGGACTCCTCTGCCCCCAGGCTCATAGTTTTGGTTATATGTTGCATAAAAACATATGAATTGCTTCGGGGTCAAGGCGCGGCTATCCTTGACAATCAAACGCGGGTTCATCACAAACCATCGAGGGTACCGGGAGGCAGCGACATGGATCTTCGGGATTTCATCGCGCAGTGCGAGGAAGGGGGCGACCTCAAACGGGTTTCCGCCGAGGTGGACTGGGACCTGGAGATGTCCCACATCGCCAAGTTGGTGGAGGAGCGGGACGGGCCCGCCCTGCTGTTCGAGAACGTCAGGGACAGCATCGGCCGGGTGATGTTCGGCGCGTACAGCAACACCAAGCGCCTGGCCCGGGCCCTGGGCAAGCCGCCCCACCTGAGCATGTGCGACCTGAGCTACGAGTGGATGAAGCTCTCGATCGGCGAGGTGATCCGGTCCAGGGAGGTGGACACCGGGCCCGTGTTCGAGAACGTGATCGAGGGCGACGACGTGGACCTGTACAAGCTGCCCGCGCCCAAGTTCTACGAGAAGGACGGCGGCCGGTACATCGGCACCGCGTGCTTCATGGTGGTCAAGGACCCGGAGACCGGGGAGATCAACCTGGGCACCTACCGGAGCCAGGTGCTCGACCGGAACACCGTGGGCGCCCAGATCCTCAAGGGCAAGCGGGGCGACCGGATCCTCCAGAAGTACCGCAAGGCCGGCCAGAAGATGCCGATCTGCGTGGTGGTGGGGTGCGACCCCCTGCTGATGCTCGCGGGCAGCGCCATGGTGGAGAACGCGGACGAGTACGACGTGGTCGGCACCCTGCGGGGCGAGCCCGTGGAGATCGTCAAGGCGCCGCTCACGGGCCTGCCGATCCCGGCAACGGCGGAGATCGTGCTCGAAGGGTACATCGATGGGGACAACCCCCGGCTCGAGGGGCCGTTCGGGGAGTACACCGGGTACTACACCGAAGAGATCTACAAACAGGTGCCCAAACCCGCGATCGACGTGCACCGGATCTACCACCGCGACGACCCGATCCTGCTAGCCGCGTCGGTGGGCCGTCCGGTCAACGACAACCACATGATGCTCGCGTTCGTGCGCAACGCCACCCTGTGGACCGAGCTGACCCGGATGGGGATCCGGGGGATCCAGTCGGTGTACATGCCCCCCGAGGCGTGCGGCCGGTTCTGGGCGATCGTGTCGGTGAAGCAGATGTACCCGGGCCACTCGAACCAGGTGGCCGCGGCCGTCATCGCCAGCAACACCTGCACCTACGGCCTCAAGGGGCTGATCATCGTGGACGACGACATCCGGGCCGACGACCTGCCCCGGGTGTGGTGGGCCCTGGCCACCCGGTACGACCCGGAGCGCAGCACCCAGATCATCCACCGGGGCCGGTCCACCCCGCTGGACCCGGCGCTCCACGACAAGGTGAACAAGTTCATCACCTCCCGGATCATCATGGACGCCACCCTGCCGTTCGAGTGGGAGGACAAGCCGGTGCAGGTGGAGATGTCCGCGGAGGTACTCGAGCGGATTCAGGCCCGGTGGGCGGAACTGGGGCTCGACTGACGCGGACGGGGAAACCGCGGGTGCCGGGCGCGTTGCCCGCACCCCGACGAACGACGGCCGGCGGCCGGGAAAGGGACCGAAACCGATGGCTTACGACTTCATGGACGCGATCGAACGGGCCAAGCGGGTCCAGGCGGTGGTGCTCGACGTGCACGGCGTGCTCACCAGCGGCACGGTGCTGTTCAACGAGGCCGGTGAGAAGTTCCAGGCGTTCCACCACGACGACGGGTTCGGGGCCAACGCCCTGATGATGAGCAAGATCGAGGTGGCCCTGATGACCCGCAAGTCCAAGATCGTGCTGGCCCGGGCCGAGGAGATCGGGATCAAGCGCGTGTACATGGCCAAGGACAAGTGGACCAAGATGCAGGAGCTGATCGCAGAGCTCGGGATCGACCTCGAGGAGGTGTGCTACGTGGGCGACGAGATCATCGACATCGGCGCGATGCGCCGGGTCGGGTTCGCCGTGTCCCCGGCCAACGGCGCGCCCGAGGTCAAGGACGTCGCCCACCTGGTCACCCGCCGGGCCGGCGGCCAGGGCATGCTCAGGGAACTCGCCGAGTTCATCCTGCGGGCCCAGGGCCGGTGGCAGCCCCTGGTGGACAAGGTCTCGAACATGGGCTGGGGCTGAGCGCCCCGGGAACCGCCGACTCACGGGGAGATCGCGCCCCTTCACCCGCCGAAAGGAGTGCCGCTGATGGCGCACACGTATTACAAGGACAACCGGGAGTTCATGAAGGCCCTGGACCGGGCCGGTGACCTGGTCACCGTGGAGCAGGAGGTGGACTGGGACCTGGAACTGGGCGCGATCGTGCGGTTGGTGTGCGAGCGCAAGGGCCCGTCGCCGTACTTCAAGAAGATCAAGGACTACCCGGAGTTCGAGGCCCTGGGCGCGCCCCTGGCCACCTACCGCAAGCTGGCCCTGTCCCTGGGGCTCGACGCGGACGCGTCGATCCCCGAGATCGGCAAGGTGTACGTGGAACGCACCGACCGGGGCGAGCCGGTGCCGCCCAAGGTGGTCCCGTCCGACGGGGCGCCGGTCAAGGAGGTGGTCGTCACCGGCGACGACGTCAACCTGTTCGACCTGCCCGGCCCCATGGTCCACGACGGGGACGGCGGCCGGTACCTGTGCACCTGGCACATGATCGTGGCCAAGGACCCGGACAGCGACGAGATCAACTGGGGCATGTACCGCCAGATGGTGTTCGACGAGAAGACCATGGTCGGGCCGGTGCTGCCGTTCTCGGACATGGGCAAATGGTTCCACAACAAGGCCGTGCCCCGCAACGAACCGATGCCGTTCGCCACGGTGATCGGCATGGACCCCCTGGCCGGGATCGCGGCATGCGCGCCGTCCCCGATCCCCGAGGACCAGTTCTGCGGCCAGCTGATGGGCGAGGCAGTCGAGGTGGTCAAATGTGAGACCAACGACCTGATGGTGCCGGCCCACGCCGAGATCGTGATCGAGGGCGAGATCCTGCCCAACGTCGAACTCGAGGAGGCGCCGTTCGGGGAGTACACCGGGTACCGCACGTCCCCCCGGGAGCCCCGTACCGTGTACCGGGTGCGGGCGATCACCCGGCGCAAGCGCCCGGTGCTGACCGTGTCCAACATGGGGGTTCCCACCGACGAGGGGCAGCTGCTCAGGTCGTTCTCCCTGGGGCTCGAGATGGAGAAGCTGCTCCGGAGCCAGGGCATCCCGGTGACCGGGGTGTACATGTGGCCCGAGTCCACCCACCACTTGGTGGTGGTCGGCGTGCCCCACGCCTACAGCGGCATCGCGAGCCAGGTGGCCCAGCTGGTGTTCGGCAGCAAGCTCGGCCCGTGGTTCCACATGGTGGTGGTGGTGGACGAGAAGACCGACATCTACAACAAGGACGAGGTGATTCACGCCCTGTGCACCAAGTGCAACCCGGCCACGGACATCCACATCTACCGGAACCACCTGGGAACGCCCCTGAACCCGTTCGCGTCCCCCGAGGAGCGCAAGTGGGGCCGGGGGGCCAAGGTGATGTTCGACTGCCTGTTCCCCCGGGACTGGAAGCCGTCGGACAAGCCGATCCTGGTGTCGTTCAACAACGTGTACCCGGAGGACGTCCGGGAGAAGGTCCTGTCCAACTGGAAGAGCTACGGCTTCACGGACTGACCCACCGCGACCCGAAACGGAGACAGACCCATGACCGAATACGACACGTTTTTTCTGGGCGATTTGGACGAGGTGCCCCAGGACCAGGAGACCGAGATGGTGCTGCGCGACCTCACGGCCGGCCGGGCAAAGTACGCGTGCCGGTGCGTGCGTGCGGTGGTCTCGTCCGACCCGGACCGGTATCCGGACCGCCTGTGGCCCCGGCTCGGCCGCGGCCAGTGGGTGGGCCAGCCGTGGTCGGTGCGGGTGGTGGAGCGGATCGACAAGATCCCACCCGAGTGGCGGTAGGGGCGTGCGCGACCTGAGGGACGCGCTGGGCGTCCTGGAGGACCGGGGCCGGCTCTTGGAGGTGCGCGAGCCGGTGTCGGCCCGCCACGAGGTCGCGGCCGTGCTGGCCGCGGCGCCGGACACCGCGGTGCGGTTCACGGCCGTGGACGGCCACCGGACGCCGGTGGTGGGCAACCTGCTCCACGGCCGGGAGGTGCTCGCGTGGGCCCTGGGGGTGGACCCGGACCGGGTGGCGACCCGGTGGGCCGGCGGCGCGGCCGAACCCGTGGCGCCGGTCCTCGCAGGGGGCGGGCCGGTGGAGGCGGTGGACTCGTCCGGGGACCCGATCGAGCGGGTGATGCCGGTCCTCACCCACTACGAGGGAGACGCGGGCCCGTTCGTGACCGCCGGCATGGTGTCGGCCCGGGACCCGGCCACGGGCGCGGTGCACCGGGGCATCCACCGGATGGAGGTGCGCGGCGACCGGGAGTTCGGGGTCGCGCTGCTCAATCCGCCCCTGTCCGACCTGTACGCGGCCCACAAGGCCCGGGGAGAGCCCCTGCCCGTGGCGGTGACCATCGGGGTCGACCCCCTGACCCTGGCGGCGTTCGCCCTCAAGGCTCCGCCGGGGGTGGACAAGCTCGCGGTGGCCGGGGGGCTCCGGGGCGACCCCGTCCCGGTGGTCCGGGCGGCTGCCACCGGCATCGAGGTGCCGGCCCTGGCCGAGTTCCTGATCGAGGGCGAGGTGGACCCGGACGACGAACGGGTGGACGGGCCCATGGGCGAGATCGGGGGGTACGCGGGCGTGTTCCCGGCGTCCCCCACCCTGCGGGTCCGGCGGATCACCCACCGGGAGGGGGCGCTGTACCACGCGCTGCTGCCCGACGGCCCCGAGGGGGACCTGCTCCTGGCCCTCACCACCGAGGCCCTGGTGGCCACCCGGGCAGCGCCGAGGTTCCCGGAACTCGGGCGGTGCCACGTGGTGCCCCGCACCCTGGGCGGCTCGGTGGTCGTCCAGGTGGCCCCGGCCCCGGCCGGCCGGGTGCAGACCCTGCTCGGGGCGCTCCTCGACCTGGACGGAGTCAAACACGTGGTGCTGGTGGCCGACGACGTGGACCCGTCCGACTCGGCCGGGGTCGCGTGGTCGGTGGCCACCCGGTTCCAGCCCGACCGGGACGCGGTGACCGTAACCGGCCGGCGGGGGTCGCCGATCGACCCCTCTTGCCCCGAGCCCCTGCGCACGTCCAAACTGGGCCTGGACGCCACCGGGTACGAGCGCACCCGGGGCCGCGTGCGCTCGGTCGTGCAGGCAACGGCGCAGGACCGGGCCGAGGCCCTGCTACGGACGGCCCGGGGCGCGTAAACGACCAGGATGCTCAAAAACCCCACCCGTGGGGCGCGGAGCAGGTCGCTTGTTCGGAAGCCGGCTACAGACGGGAGAGGAACATGGCGCGCAAACGGATCGTCGTCGGCATCTCGGGGGCCACCGGCCCCCAGTACGGAATCCGGATCCTGGAGGTGCTCCGGGAGGCGGACGTGGAGTCCCACCTGGTGCTGTCGAAGGCGAGCCGCCGCAACATCGTGCTCGAGAGCGACCACACCGTGGAGCAGGTGGAGGCCCTGGCCGACGTTTGCCACGACGTGGAGGACGTGGGCGCTGCGATCGCCAGCGGGTCGTTCCTGACCCACGGCATGGTGGTGGCGCCGTGCTCGGTGAAGACCGCGTCCGCGATCGCCAACTCGTACAACGAGAACCTGCTGGTGCGCGCCGCGGACGTGACCCTCAAGGAGCGGCGGCGGCTGGTGATCTTGTTCCGGGAGACGCCGCTGCACAAGGGACACCTGGAGATCCTGCGCAAGTGCGCCGACCTGGGCGCCGTGATCCTGCCCCCGATGGTCGCGTTCTACCACCGGCCCAAGACGATCCGGGAGATTGTGGACCAGACCGTGGGCAAGGCCCTGGACGCCCTGGGCGTGGAACACGACCTGTTCCGCCGGTGGAGCGGCGGCGACCTGTCGGTGGTCCAGTAGGTCCCCGTCAGCCCCTGCCGTACAGCGCCGCCCGCAGGTCGCGCCGCACCGCGTCCACGGCTTCTGGACGGCGGATCCTGGCGGTCCGGCGCCACCGGGGCCACGGGCCGAGAAGCCGCTCGTAGGGGTCGCCGCACCCCCGGGAGCTGAACACCCGCCGCCCCGGGAAGTGCCGGTCCACCACGCTGCGCAGCATCGCCTCCAGTTCGTCCCGCCGGTCCTCGTCCTCGGTGTGGAACATCACGGCCACCGTGTCCCGGCCCCGGCCCGTGCCCAGCTTGCCGTACACGTACGCGTCCGGGTACGCCTCGGAGAACCGGTGGAGCACGGCGAGCCCCTCGTCCCGGCTCTCCACCACGGCCACGACCTTCCAGCACGACCACGCGTGGGTCAGGCGGATCTCCCGGGGCCAGGTCTTCAGTTGCTCGAGGAGGTCTGTCAGGCACGGAAGACACCGGTCGTACAGGCGCTCCTTGGTCCTGGACAGACGGGGATCGGTCTCTAAGCTGACCCATCCCTCCCTGGACTCGTGGATGCTCAGGTGGATCTCCATCGCCCCCTTCCCTCGGCCGTTCCGGCCGGGTTGCGCCGGGCCGAACGGCGCTGTTACAGTGCGCCCCCGAAAGGAGGCGTTGCCATGCCCGCGCCCAGACCGTGGCCGGTGGTCTGCTCCACGCCCGTGGCAGACCACCGGATCTTTGCCGTGCGCCGGGACCGGGCGGTCAGCCCGCGAACCGGCGAAGAGCACGCGTTCATCGTCCTGGAAACCCCGGACTGGGTCAACGTGGTCCCGGTCACCCGGGACGGCGACGCGGTGCTGGTCCGCCAGTACCGGCACGGCCTCCGCCAGCTCACCCTGGAGATCCCCGGCGGCATGGTGGACGCCGACGACCGGGACCCGGCCGAGTCGGTCCGGCGGGAACTGCTGGAGGAGACCGGTTACGCGCCTGACGAACTCGTACCCCTCGGGTGGGTCCACCCCCAGCCCGCGTTCCAGACCAACCGGTGCCACACCTACCTGGCCCTGGGTTGCCGCCGGGTGGCCGAACCCAGCCCGGACGCCGGCGAAGACCTCGAGGTGGTGCTGGTGCCCGTGGACGAACTCCAGGACCGGGTCGCCGGCGGCGAGATCACCCACGGCCTGGTGCTGGCCGCGCTGTACCGGTACGAACTGTGGCGCCGGGAGAACCCGTAGCGTAAGCCCGGGTCACGCGGTGTCCGGCGGGCACGCGGGCAGCTCCACCACCGCGACCGCCCCGCCGCCGGGGTTGTCCTCGAGCCGGATCGCCCCGCCCAGCTCCTCGACGATCCGGCGGCACACGGTGAGGCCGAGCCCGCCCCCGGCCTCCTTGGTGGTGGCGAACGGTGCGAAGAACCGTTCCGGGTCCCCGGCCCCCAGGCCGTGCCCCCGGTCCTCCACCCGCACCTGGACCCACTCGTCGCGCACCACCTCGGCCACCGGGCTCAGGAGCGACCCGCCCCCCACCGTGACCTCCCGGAAGAGGCGCCGCCCCACGATCCGGACCGTTCCCCCGGGCTCGGACGCGTCCAGGGCGTTCAGGAACAGGTTCAGGAACACCTGTTTCATCTCCCCGGTCCCGGCCCGGACCCACGCCGCTTCCGGGTCCCACGCCACCTCGGCCGTCACCTGCCGGCGGCGGAGCCGGTAGCTCAGGAGGTCCAGGACCTCGTCCACCACGCCCTGCAGCCCCAGGGGCCCGGGGGGCTCGTCGAACGACGACGACCGGGCGTAGTTCAGGAGCTGGCCCACGATCTTCCCGCACCGCTCGGCCTCCTGGAAGATCCGGGCGCGCAGCTCGCCGCCGGGATCCTGCCCGCCCTGCTGGTCCAGCAGGCGGGCGAACCCCAGGATCACCGAGATCGGGTTTCCCACCTCGTGCACCAGGGACGTGGCCAGCTCCCCCAGGCTGGCCAGCCGCTCGTACACCACGATCTTGCGCTGGAGGCTCTCCTGGAGGGACGCCTCGGAGAACACCGCCAGGTGCCCGGTGGGCCGGCCCACGGCGTCGCTGACCACCCGCGCCCGCAACCGCAGGGTGAGGGGCTGGCCGTCGGTCCGGACCCCCCGGCACACCGACTCCACCCACACCCCGCCCTCGGCTAGGCGGTGGACCGGGCAACCCGACCGGTCCGTACAACCGAGGAACTCGTGGCACGCCCGGCCCCGGGCAGAGCCGGCCGTGGCACCGGTTAGGATCTCGGCGGCCGCGTTGATCCGCTGGATCCGGCCAGACAGGTCGGCCAGGTACACCCCGTCCCCCGTGCCCTCCATCAATGCGACAAAGGCGTCGCACGGGCTCCCCCTACCTCGTTCTTCCAAAATCTTGTTTTGATACTGCCCGGCCATCGTGATATCCTCTTCCCGCAACACGAAACGCCAGATCTTCCCGCCGTTGCAAACCGGAAGATCACTATACTACGTCAACGATGTCGCATTCCTCGCAACCCCGTCCCGCTTTCGGAGAGGTCTTTTCGGGCATTGTAGAACACCGTTACCCAAGTTGCACCCCCCCGGCGAGGGTGCACCGAGGAGACGCCCATCCATGGACACCGCCCCCCCCCGAGGCGCCGGTGCGGGCCTGCACCCGTTCCGGCCCGGAGACGCCACCCGGTTCGTGTTTCCCGACCGGTGGGGGGGAAGGGTCCGGCCCCGGGAACCCGTCGCGGTGGGATCGGTGTGCGAGGTCGAGATCCCCAGCCGGCTCCACGCGTCCGTGCTGGACATGACCCGGTTCCGGGTCGGGCTGCCCGGCGGCGGCGGCATCGGGTTCGCCGTGGCCCTGTACTGCCGGGCACGGGTCGAGGTGTCTCCGGAGCCCGGGGTCCGGGCACGGGGAACCCGCAGGGCGATCGCCCAGCACTTCGGCCACCTGTTCCACGCCGTGGCACGGCCCGAGGGGGGGCTGGAGGTCGAGGTCCAGGACCACGGTCGCAGGCACATGGGCCTCGGCTCCTCGGTGGGGACGATCACGGCCGTGGCCGTGGCCCTGAACGAGGTGTGCGGCCGCCCCCTGTCGGTCCGGGACCTCCGGAAGCTGATCGCCCACAACTACTGCGAGGAACTCCCCGGGGACTGCACCCGCCTCGTGCCCGGGTTCGAGACCAACGTGGGCGCCATGGCCGGTATCCACGGCGGCATGGTCGTTGCTTCGGACCGCTGCGAACTGGTCAGCCGGATCGCCCTGCCCCCCGAGACCCGGGCCCTGCTGCTGCTGCCCCACACCGGGCCGGCGGTCACCTCTGGCGCTGTGGAGGCGGACACCCTGCTCAACCGGGCCCGGGCTCTGGACGAACGGGACGGGCCGGCCAAGGCGTACCGGGTGCTCCTGGACCTGCTGCCGGCCATGGCCCGGGGCGATCTGGCCGGGGTCGGGGACGTGGTGTTCGACCTTTCGGGGATCGGGTCCAAGCGGGCCGAATGCGAGCTGCACGGCGACCACGGGCGGGAGATCTACCGGGTGATCGGCGAACTGCGGGACCAGGGCGCCGAGGTGGTCTCGATGAGTTCGGTGGGGCCGGCCGTGTTCGCCCTGAGCTGCCGGCCCGAGGTGTGGAAACGGTGGGGCACCTGGGACGCTGCCGCGGTCGCGGACCAGGCCGTGGTGGTCCCGGTGGACAACACGGGAGCGCGGGTTCGCCTGGACGGGGTGCCGATCCCGTACCGGTTCGAGTCGTGGTGAAGGAGTCGGTCATGGCAAGACCCCAGAGCATCCTGGTGGTGGACGACGAGCCGGGCATGCTGGAGCTGGTCCGCCGGGTGCTGGCGGTGGAAGGATACGACGTCCGGTGCGCCCGGTCGGTGGAGGAGGCCGAGGGCCAGCTACACGGGCCGCCGCCGGACCTGGTGATCACCGATCTCGTGATGTCCGGCCGGGGCGGCGAGCACCTGGTGCGCCTGATCAAGGACGAACACCCGGAGACCGAGATCGTGGTGATCACGGCCCACGCGTCGGTGGACTCGGTGATCGAGGTGATGAAGCTCGGCGCGTTCGACTACCTGCGAAAACCCCTGCTGCCCGACGAGATCCTGTACGCCGTGCGCCGGGCCCTGGAGGTCAAGGGGCTCAAGGACGAGGTCCGGTCCCTGCGCAGGGAGCGGGCGGGCGGCTTCCAGGACCGCATCCTCGGCCGGAGCCCGGGCATGCAGCGGCTGTTCGAGCGGGTGCGCCGGGCCGGGCGCACCGACGCCACCGTCCTGCTCGAGGGGGAGTCGGGCACCGGCAAGGAACTGTTCGCCCGGGCGATCCACACCGAGTCGCCCCGGGCCGACGGCCCGTTCCTGCCGGTGAACTGCGGCGCGATCCCCTCGGACCTCCTGGAGACCGAGCTGTTCGGCCACGCCCGGGGCGCGTTCACCGGCGCCCACGCCGAACGCACCGGCTACTTCGAGGCGGCCTCCGGGGGAACCCTGTTCCTGGACGAGATCGGCGAGATGGAACCCCGCCTCCAGGTCAAGCTGCTGCGGGTGCTCCAGGAGGGACGGATCACCCGGGTGGGCGAGACCCGTTCCCGTGAGGTGGGCGTGCGGATCGTGACCGCGACCAACAAGAACCTGCTCGACGAGGTGCAGAAGGGCGCGTTCCGCCAGGACCTGTACTACCGCCTCCACGTGGTGCACATCGAGATCCCGCCCCTCAGGGAACGGCGGGAGGACATCCTGCTGCTGGCCCACGCGTTCCTGGCCCGGTACTCGGAGAAGTACGGCAAGCGGTTCACCGACATCGACCCCAAGGCCGCCCTCCTGCTCCAGCGCTACGACTACCCCGGCAACGTGCGCGAACTCGAGAACATCATCGAGAGCGCGGTGGTGATGGGCCGCGGCAAGGTGCTCCGGCCGGGCCACCTGAAAGAGGCCCTGGGCCCGGACCTGTTCGAGGAGGTGTCCGGGGACCCGCCGGGGCTGGACCTGCCCCTGCCCGAGGCGGTGGAACAGGTGGTGGAGCGGTTCGAGCGGGCCTACCTGGACAACCAGCTGCGCAAGTTCGGCGGCCGGATCAACCGGGTGGCCCGGGCTTCCGGCCTGTCCCGGCGGACCGTGGAGCGCAAGATGGGCCGGTACCGGTTGCAGCGCCGGGACTACCTGCCCGCCGCCGGGGGACTCTCCGGCGAGGACGCCCCCGGCCGGTGAGGCACCGCGGCGTGGAAAGAGGCGGGGCCTTTGGTCAGGCCCCGCCTCGCCTGCTGCTCCTGCCCGTCCCCGAAGGGTTTTCGTTCAGAACGCCCAGATGATGTTCAGCCAGGCGCTCTCGCCCTGGGGCATGTTCTTGCCGTTGTACTCCCACAGGTACTTGGCCGTGGCGCTGAACCGCCCCTTGTCCGGCCACCATTTGAGGGCCGGCCCGATGGCGGCCAGGGCGGAGCGGTTGTCGTCCACGGTTTCGCCGTCGATCTTGTCGTCCGTGGTCTGCCAGTAGAAGAAACCGGTGGCGCCGGCCCGGAAGCTGTTCAGGAACGCGTACCCCATGGCCCAGTCGAAGTGGAACTCCTGGCCGGGCTCGAGGTCCACGGTCTCGCCGGTTGCCGGGTTGAGGTACTCGTCGTTGGTCGTGTTGAAGTCGTACATCAGCTTGATCGAAAAGTCCATGGGCCCCGCCAGGTAGGTCATGGCGAGCACGGGCTCGAACGTCCAGTTGTTCCTGGACAGGATCTGGCTGGCCGCCTCCTTCTTGTCGTAGTTCCCCGTGGGCGCGAACATGTCCAGGGCGAACACCACGTGGAACGACGGGCCGAAGTGCCAGCCCAGCACGAACGGGCTGAAGATGATGTCCCCCAGGCCCGACGAGTCCGAGTCCACGAGTTCGGTTCCGTCCGGCGCGTCCACGGACACGTCGGTCTTGTACAGCGGCAAGAACGCGTGCATGGCCCAGGAGCCCCCGAGGAACTTGTACGGGCTGACCCAGATGATCCGGGGGATGTCGGCGATCACCGTGGCGTCGAAGTCCACGCCGGCCTTGTCGCCGTCGTTGTCCCGGAGCTCGTCTTTGCTGGCGTAGAGCATGTAGTTCTTCAGGTACAGGCCGGGCGGCGGCAGGGCCCCCACCACGAAGTCCTCGGCCCCGTTCGGGTAGTGCTGGCCTCCTCCGGCCCAGCACGGGGCCGCGGCTGCCAGCACGGACAACAGGCCAGCGGCCACGGCGACACGGATGGAACGTGCAGTGCGGTTCGTCATGGTTCCTCCTTCTCTTCCGTCCTGCGGGTTGGGGAAGGATCGGGCGCCCCGCCGTCGAGGTCCCGGAACTGGACTTCCAGCTGTCGCAACGTCCCCCGCATCCGCGTCGCGTTCTTCTCCACCGCCGGGATCCCCCCACCGGCCCTCTCCAGGGTCTCCAGCGCCCGGGCTACGTCCTCCAGCGCCCGCCGGATCTCCCCGGCCCGCCCGTCCCTGCTCATGGCTTGCTCCTCAGGTCGTGGAACCGCTCCGCCTTCACCTGGTAGCGCGGCAACGTCCCCAGCCCCACCGGCTCGAGCGCGATGTTCAGCTGCGTCTTCCACCGAAGCGCGCTCGAAAGCCGCCCCAGCAGGTCCTTCTGGCCCTCCTCGCCCAGCCCCTCCGGCACCTCCACCTTCAACGAGATGTGGTCCAGGTCGCCGCGCTTCTCCACCACGATCTCGAACTCCCCTTGCAACTCGTCGAACGAGCGCACCACCTCCTCTACCGTCACCGGGGAAAACAGCACCCCCTTGACCTTCGTGATGTGGTCCACACGCCCGTGGACACCCCGGTCGAGAATCCGCCAGGTGCGCCCACACTCGCAGGTGTCCTCGGCCCACATGGACACGTCCTTGGTGTCGAACCGCACGCACGGCTGCGCCTGCCGATCGAACGACGTGATCACGATCCGGCCCGGCACCCCCGCCTCCGTCACCGGCTCGTCGTCCTCCAGCCCCAGCAGTTCCACCAGGAACATCCCCTCGTTCACGTGCAGACCCCCAGGCTGGTGCCGGCACTCGAACGACCACGCCCCCACCTCGGTCGCTCCCACGTGGTCGTACACCGGGCACCCCCACGCCTGTTCCATCCGCTTCTTGGTGCTCGCCACCAGCGCTCCCGGCTCCCCGGCGCACAGGATCCGCTCGATCCCCCACTCCCGCGGGTCCGACCCGATCTCGTTTCGCGCCGTCTCCGCCATCCCCAGCACGTAGGTCGGCGTCGCCATGAACGCGTTTACCTTCAGTTCGCGCATCTTCATCAGCCGCTCGCGCGTGCCCAGCACACCCCCGGGCACCATCTCGCACCCGATCTTCTCCCCCGCGTAGTGCCCCGCCCAGTACGCCACGAAGATGTTGTAGCCGAACGGCAAAAACACCCGGTCCGTCGGCCGGAACCCCTGGGCCCACAGGATCGTCGCCCAGCACTCGCTCCACCACTCCCAGTCCGACCACGTGTCCGGCTGGTACACCGGCGTGCCCGTCGTCCCACTCGTCTGGTGGAACTCCGTCACCTCTTCCAGGGGCACGCACAGCGTCTCCCCGTACGGAAACGGCTCCACACCCTGGCACCGGTAGTCGTCCTTGGTCAGCAGCGGCACCCGCGACACGTCCTCCCACGTCCGGATGTCTGCCGGGGTCACTCCCGCCGCCTCGTACTTCCGGCGGTACAGCCCGCTGCGCTCCCACACCCACGACACCACCTGCCGGAACTTCCGCAACTGCAGCTCACGCAGCCGCTCCTCCTCCAGACACTCCAAGATCGGGTTCCAGTACTCC
>JAJRUI010000106.1 GCA_024277875.1 Deferrisomatales bacterium | reverse complement strand
GATGAACAACCGCGTGAGGATCAGGTCGCGGAACGCGTTCTCGGCGATGGTGGTGATGTCCTTGAGGCTGTGGACGTTGCCGCCGGAACGGGCCAGGAGATCCCGGGCGGTGTAGTCCACCCCGTCCACCCGGAACGCCACCCGGTCGGGGTCGTCGACGAACTGCTGGGCGCCCGCCTCGCGGACGATGAGCTCGGTGTCCGGGGAGGCGTCCGCGTACTCGAACGTCTTCTCCCAGCAGTAGTTCTTGGCGTCTGCCCGCACGTAGTCGTCGAGCACGCTCTCGGCCTCGGCCCGCCGGACCTCGTCGGCGGTCTTGCGGTCCTTGACCCAGAAGATGGCCGGGGCCAGCCGTTCGTCCACCACCGGCGTCACCCCTCCCACCGGGGTCTCCTGGAACAACAGCATCAGGGTCTCGGGGTAGTACCGGGCGTCGGACGGCTTGACCCCACCCACCTGTCCCCCTGCCCGAGCGGTGAGCCCCTGGCTGTACCGGCGAGCCGCATCCTCGAACGTCAACTCGCCGGCCAGGATGCGGCGGCGCACGTCCTCGAGGGCATCGCGGTCGGCCATGGTGATCTGGTACAGGAACACCAGCGGCTCGCGCTCCGGGATGCGCACCATCACCCGGTCCACGGTCGTCCGCTCGCGGGCGGCCGGCATGGCGACCCGGGCGTAGTACGCGTTGTAGTAGTCCCGGGCCATGGCCAGGGTGGCTGCCCGCTCGGCGTGGGGCAGGAGGTCCGGGGCCTCTGACTCGACCAACCGGTACAGCGCGTGGTTGGTCACGGCCTTTTTGATGGCTGCCGCGTACACCGGACCCGTCACGTCGGCCCGGTCGCGGCCCAACTCCACCTTGGCCAGGGACAGCACCTCTTCCCGGTAGATCGGGTCGCCGTCGACCCGGGCCACCACCTCGTCGGCAGCGCCCAACTGGCCCGCCGGAGCCCGGGCCGCCCCGAGGAACAGCCCGGACAGGAACATCGTGAACAGCAGGATGGTACGACTCATTCCGCCTCCTCGGACTGGACGGCCCGGCTCACCCCCGATCAGCTTGCAATTTCTCTGCCACGAGCCCCCCCTCGGGGGGAAAACAGGTTCTACTTTGATAACGGCATGTTACAACCGAAGGATCTCCCCGGCCCGGGCCTGGCTCACCCGGCGGCGTGAAATGCCCCAACACCGTGTGCGCGAAATCACCACTGACGGGGCGCGCCCCCCGTCAGTGGGGCAGTAGCACTTCCACCGCCATCTCCCGCCCCGCCCGCTTCAGGGCGACTTTGGTGGCCTTTTTCAACTTGACCGCCCGGGCCTTCTGGTACACGTCGTCTTCTACTTCCTCGAAAGACCTGTTCTCCGGGGGGATCACCTCGGTGACCAGGAACACGTGGTAACCGAACCGGGTCTTCACCACCGGGGTGAGCTTGCCGGGGGTGGCCGCGAAACACGCGTCGGCCACATCCGGGGGCAGGTCCTCGCGGGTGCGGATGCCGATGAACCCCTCGACGAGCCGGCTCGCCGGCTCGTCCGAGAACTCCCGGGCCAGGGGCCCGAACCCCTCGCCAGCCTCGTAACGCCGCCGGACCTCGTCGAGCCGGGACAGCGCCTCTTCCTCGCCCCGGCTCGACGCGGCCAGGATCTGGTAGATCTTCCGCTCTTCCGGATGGGCGTACACCCGGTCTTTTTTGGCCTCGTAGTACGACCTGGCCTCTTCCTCGCTCACGGTCACGTCGCGGCCGATGACGTTCTCCACGTACCACGCGCTGGCGAGTTTCCGCCGGATGATGCGGCGAACGTGCCGTTCCTCCATGCCCTGGCGGGCCAGTTGCTCGCGGAACGCCTCCTCGCCCCCGACCCGCTCCACGAATGCCCGGAACCTGCGCTGGACCTCCTCGTCCAGGTCCGGGATCTCTTCGCGCCGGGCCAGGGCGTACAGGACCTCCTGTTCGATCAACCGCTCCATGGCGGTACGACGGACCATCGCGTTGTCCATGCCGTGGGCCTCTGACGCCGGCTCGAGTTCCGCTGCGGTCTGGGCCAGGGCCCGTTCGTACCAGATGCGCCCCACGGGCTCGCCGTCGACCCGCAGCACCGGGGTGTCCGGGTCCAGGGGGGCCGCCTTGCGCTCCAACCCGTCCGCGGCCGGCCCCTCGCCAGCCCCTTGTTCCGCTGCCACCGGCCCGGCCGCGGCCAACACCACGGCCAGCACCACCAGGGGACGTAGGTCCGAAACGTTCATTTCACTCCCTGTTCCCTTTCGGCCGAACGGTTCCAGGACCCGAGCCCGGATCCTGTGGACCAGCGGTTTCCCCGGGTTCCGGCCTGTTCCGGGAAAACCGACATGTACGCGACGGGCTCACCCGAGCAGGATCGCCCAGGGGGTGCTCTCGAGAATCCCACGGCGGATGTCTTCGCGGATCTCCAGGTCGAACAGGTCGATCGGGTTGTACTCGTCGGTGAGCAGCACGGCATCTGCGCGCCCCGGCGCCGCTCGCACCCGCTCCCACGCGTTCAGCACGCCGTCCCGGGCCATCGGGTGGACCGGCGCGCCCTGCAGCGCCGACGGTCCGGCCAGAGTGCGCGCCCCGTCGTAGGCCAGGACCACCACGTTGCCGTGGGCCGCGGCGGCCGGGTCGAACGCGGGGTACAGGTCCACCTGGTCGAACACCGCGGCAAGGGTCTTGCCCACCGACGCGGCCGTGCGGTTGTCGCCGTCCACGGCTGCGTGGAGGTTGATCGCCAGCACCCCGCCGGGCGTGAGGACCTGCTTGGCCAGCCGCAACGCCTCCACGCTGAGCAGGTGCGCGGGGGTGGCGTCGCCGTTGAACACGTCGAGCACCACATAGTCGTATTGCCCGGTCGCCGTTGCCAGGTAGTACCGGGCGTCCCCCAGGTACACGGACCCCTTCGGCGCAAACCCGAAATAGCGCCGGGCCAGGGCCACCACGTCGGGGTCGATGTCCACCACGTCGGTGCGGATACCCCGAGACTGGTACCACATGGGCACGATGCCGGCGCCGGCGCCCAGGACCAGGCAGCGCTTTCCGCCCGGCCGCACCGCGACCGGCAGGTACTCGAGCAGGTACAGGTATTCGTAGACCGGCAGGCCCGAACGCAGGTCGACGCCGCCCTGGATCAGGCCGTCGATGGTGAGTTCGCGGGTCCGGGCGGCCCCGTACGCGTAGTCGATGACCCGGACGCTGCCGTAGTGGCTGTCCCGCACGTCCACGAGCTGGGCCCGGGTGCCGCCGGGCAGGGTGCGGACCACGCCCGCACCGGGCTGCTGGAGCGCGACCCCCAGCAGGGCCAGGGGGACGACGGCGAGCCCGAGCCACCGTTTGCGGAACACGACGAGGTACACGCCTGCCAGGCCCAGGAGCACCCCGCCGACCAGGGTGAAGATCTGCCCGACGCGGAGCACGGCGATCAGCACGAACCCGGTGAGCACCGTGCCCGCGATGCTGCCCACGGTGGACAGGCCGTACACCCCCCCGGCCACCCGGCCCACCGAGCCCAGGTCGGACGCGCCCAGCCGCACCAGCCACGGCGACACGCACCCGAGCAGGAACAGGGGGGGCCCGAACAGGACGAGGGCCGCGGTGAACGCACCGGCCCGGAGCCCCAACGGCACGCACACCTCCAACACGGCCGCCTGGGCCACCGGCACGAGCAGCGTGAGCGCCCCGCTCGCGGCGATCCCGGCGAACAGCGGTCCCGCGCTCGCCGTCCGGTCCGCGAGGCGCCCGCCCAGCCAGTACCCGGCGGCCAGCGCGATCATGGCCACCGCGATGAGCGAGGTCCACACGAACAACCCGACCCCGAAGAACGGCCCGATCACCCGGGCGCCCAGGATCTCGATCACCATGATCGCGGCGCCGCACAGAAAAGCGGTGCACCCCAGGAACCACCCGGGGGGACGTAGGTCCGAAACGCCCATAACACTCCCGCCCCCGGCACAGGGGGGACGTAGGTCCGAAACGTTCATTCCGGCATCGCCCCCTTTTCGTCCCGAGTCGGCCAGAAGTCAACCGGATTCGTAGGGGAAAAGGCTCTCCCCGGCCGGCGTGTTCCCTTCCGGCATGAACCCCGTAATCCCGTGCGGTCGCTCCTCCGCCCCACGAAGCACGGTCTGGCGGGACACGCCCAGCGCCCGGGCCACGGCCGTGGGGCCCAGGCCCCACTCGCGCACGGCAACCCAGGACACCCACCGCCGGGCCTCGACCAGGGGCCGGCGGCGGCCCGGGCCGCGCAACTCGGCAGGGGTGACGCCGAACCGCTGGGCAGCGGACCGGATCAACCCGTCGAGGTCGTCGCCGGGGGCAGGTCTGGCGCGCGCGGACGCCCGTTCGGCCTCGTTCCACACGGCCTGGACGAACGCGCTCGACCCCAGGATCCGTTCGTCGAATGCCCAGGACTCCCGCCCCTTGCCCCGGCCGTCCAGGGCGGCTGTGCCGCCCATGCTGCGCAGGAGTCCACCGCCCGACAGGTCGTCCCGGTGCCCCTGCTCCACGCCGGCCGCCACGAACGCCCGGTACGCGGCCGTGGCGGCGGGTTCCGGCCCGAACTGGTCGAGCACGAACCCGGTGTCCTGCCACGCCCGGCCGACCACCCCGAGCACGGCGCTGTGGCCGGTCCACGGGTACGCGTCCAGCGCAGCGGCTCCGTCCAGGACCCCGGCCCGCACCGGGTTCAGGTGGATGTAGCGCACCAGTTCCAGGAAATAGGGCTCTTCCTCCACCAGGACCGACCGGTACCGGTTCTGGAACAGGTGGCCGGCCCGGCGGTGGCGCCGGTTGAACGCCACGGCGTGGCCGGTGAGGAGCCGGCGCAGGAACCCGGAAAGGGGCGTGGGCCCGGTGCGCACCAGCAGGTGGACGTGGTTGTCCATGAGCGCCCAAGCGTACACAGAGACGCCGGTGCGGGGCACCAGGTCTGCGAGCCGGCCGACGAAGTCCTCCCGGTCCCGGTCGGTGCGGAATATGGCGCACCGGTTGAGGCCCCGCGCCATCACGTGGTGCAAGGCCCCTTCGGCATCGAGTCTAGGGCCCCTGGGCATCCCGGCACCCCCAGGCCTGGGTGATATCGCTCAGTGAAACGGGTCGGGCAGAGAGTCATGCACGAACCGGACCTACGTCCCTCGGTGAAACGGGCTTTTGGACGTTTCGGACCTACGTCCCCCCTTCCGTCCCCCCTTTTCCCGCCCCCCCTTTTCCCTGGACCAGGGGGGTCCAGAGGGGGAAGGTGCTGCCCCGGCCCGGTTCGGTCTCCAGGTCGATGCCGCCGCCGTGGGCGCGGGCGATCTCTGCGACGATGGACAGGCCGAGCCCCAGGCCGGAGCCCTGGTATTCGTATTTGGAGGTGTGGTGGTGCTGGGCGTCGCCCAGGGCGTGGAACAGGTCGAAGATGCGCCGGCGCTCGTCCTCCGGGATGCCCACACCGGTGTCGGTGACCGCGGCCCGGAGGCGGGGCGTGGGGCGGGCGCCGTCCACGTCGAGCACCACGCCGACCCGACCGCCGTCGGCCGTGGCCGTGGCCGCGTTGGCGAGCAGCTCGCCCACGGCCTGGCGCAGGCGGGACGCGTCGGCCTCGAACACCCGGTCTTCCGGGACCCGGTTGTCCAGGGAGATGTCCAGTTCGCGCAGGGCCCGGATCATCTCCACGTCGGTCCGCAGCCCCCGCACCACGGGAACGATGGTGGTCCGGTCGAGGGCCATCGGGAACCGCCCCGCGTCGGACTGGACGAGGTCGCGCACGTCCCGGACGATGCTCACCAGGCGCCGGGAGACCTGGCCCAGGATCTCGACCCGTTTGGCCAGGTCGTCGGGCAGCTCGCCGGACCGGGCGGCCAGGAGCCGGACCATGCCGTCGAGCACGGTGACCGGGGTGCGCAGCTCGTGGTCCGCAACGGCGAGGAACCGGCGCTTCAGGCCGGCCAGTTCCTCGAGGCGCCGGTGGACGACCAGAAGTTCCTCGTGGGTGCGGCGGTACCGGATCCAGCGGGCGCAGCGGCCGAGCACGGCGTCGAACTGGGCGAGCTTGACCGGTTTGATCAGGAAGTCGTACGCCCCCTCCTTCATCGCCTGGACGCCGTTTTCCAGGGAGGCGTACCCGGTGACCACGATCACCTCGGTCTCGGGCCAGTTCTCCTTGACCCGGCGGAGCACCTCGAGCCCGTCCATGCCGGGCATCATGACGTCCGTGACCACCAGGTCGCGGGGCCGCCGGTGGAGGGCGGCCAACCCGAGTTCGCCGCTCGGAGCGTCGGCAGCGTCGTAGCCCGCCCGCACCAGGAAGTCGCACAGGATCTCCCGGATCATCTCGTCGTCATCGACGACCAGAACGGACACGGGCGCTTCGGTCTGTTGCTCCATGGGGCCCCTTTCCCCGGCGACACGCTGGCGGCCCGGCACCGATCGGCACGCCTCGGGCCCTACTTGAGGCAGGGGCTACTTCTTCTTGGCCTTGCCGGCCTCCGCCCTGAGGGCGGCGATGCGCTCCTTGAGCCGTTTCTCCCGGCGCTGACGGCGCCGTTTGATCTCACGCCTGCGTTCACTGATGGCCATGATCACCTCCTCGCTCGGTTGTCGGCGAAAGCCCGGAGCGGGTCAGAACTCCACCCCTTTCTGGGCCTTGATCCCTTTCTGGAACGGGTGCTTGATCTCCCGCATCTCGGTCACCAGGTCGGCCGCGTCCACCACCTCGGGCCGGGCGTTGCGTCCGGTGAGCACCAGGTGGACCGGGGCCGGCTTGTCCCGGATGAGGGACAGGACGTCGGACACGTCCACCAGGCCGTAGTCCACGGCGTAGTTGAGTTCGTCCAGGATCACCAGGTCGTACGCGCCAGACAGCACTTTCTCCCGGCCGGCCGCGAACGTCTCCCGGGCCAGGGCCACGTCCTCCGGGTCGGGTTCGGGCGCACCCAGGTTCACGAACCCCCGTCCCATGGGGTGGATCTCGAACCCCGGCAGGAACTCGGGGGCCCGCAACTCGCCGTACTTCCACGACCCCTTGATGAACTGCACCACGGAGACCCTGAGCCCCTGCCCCACGGCTCGCAGGGCCAGGCCGAGGGCTGCGGTGGTCTTGCCCTTGCCGTTGCCCGTGTGGACGATCACCAGCCCGTGTCGCGCCATCTTCTTCCTCGTCGCGATCGTTTAGCAGGCCGCTGAAAAAGCGGCCTGCGCGCACCCCTAAGGATGGGGTGTCAAATCACGAGGGTTAAAAACCCGAGTGATTTGAGAGGCCTCGATGGGGCCGCCCCCGAGAGGCCGTCGTTGAAAAACCCACGGATGGGGGTTTTCAGCATCCTGTTAGAACAGCCCGGGCAGGTTCATCCCGAGCCCGCCCGCCACCTTGCCCATCTCTTCGGCGACCATCTCCTGGCTTTTCTTGATCCCCTCGTTGACCGCGGCGAGCACCAGGTCCTGGAGCATCTCCACGTCGTCCGGGTCCACCACCTCGCGTTCGATCTGGAGGGAGAGCACCTCCTGCTTGCCGCTCACCACGCACCGCACCATGCCCCCGCCGGCGCTCACATCCACGGACCGGGAGGCCAGCTCTTCCTGGATCTGCGCCATCTTGCGCTGCATCTGCTGGGCCTGGCGCATCAGGTTGCCGAGTCCCTTTGCCATGTCTTCGCTCCTTGTCGCGCCCCGCGGTCCGGGGACGGTGGTCACGGTTTGAGCACGCGCACCTCTTCGACGTCGCCGTCGAAGATCTCGACCGCGTCGCGCACCAGCGGGTGGTCGAGCGCCGCCCGCTTCAGGTGCCGCGCCCGGTCGGACTCCCGCCGGGGATCGGGGCGGGACGCAGCGGGTTCGCCGCTCTCGAGTTCCACCCTGGCCTTGGGCCCGGCCACCCGGCGGAGGGCCTCGGTCAGGGGCCCTTGCTTGGACGAGAAAAAGAACCGGAGGTCGGGGTCGTCGTACACCACCACGGCCCGGCCGGTCGCGGCGTCCCACGAACCGAGCCGGCCGTGTTCCCGGAGCACGTTCCACACCGGCCGGTTTTCCCGCTCGATCTCTGCCAGGAACGCGGTCCACAGGGCCTCGGCCGTCGCGGGCGGTCCACCGGGCCCGGCGGCCGCCGGGCCCGGGTCTTCGGGTTCCGCCGAACCCGTCGCCCGGGTGGGTGCCGGCGGCGGTCCCTCCTCCGGCGCCGGGGAGGCGCGAGGAGGGGCGGGCGGGTCCGGCTCCCGGCGTGCAGGCCCGGCCCGGTCGTCCTGGCCGGCCGCAGGCTGGTCCAGGGCGCGCCGCAGTTCCCGGGCCGGGTTGTTCCGGGACGGCGGCGCGCTCACGACGGCAGGCACGGGCCCATCCCCCAGCCCCTCGAGCAGCCGGGACACCGGCAGGAGCGCGGGCAGGAGCGCGAGCTTGAGCAACGTCATCTCGAGCACCGTGCCCGGGCGGTGAGCCGCGCGCAACGCTTCGAGCCCCCGGGCCAGCATATCGAACCGGGCGTGCACATCCTCCCAGGACACGCCGTCCAGGAAGTCGTGGACCTCTGCCACCTCCTCGGGGGTGAGGTCCACCAGGTCCCCGGACTCGGGCACGGCCCGGAGCACGGCCAGGTCCCGGAACAGGTCGAGCAGGTCCTGTGCGAACCGGCGGGCATCGTACCCGAACCGTTCGGCCTCGGCCACCGCCTCGACCACCCGGCGGGGATCGCGTTCCAGCACGGCCCGGGCCACCCCCAGCACCAACTCCCGGTCCACCACGCCGAGCACGTCGCGCACGTCCTCGTACCGTACGGTGTCGCCCGCATAGGAGATCACCTGGTCGAGCAGGCTCTGAGCGTCCCGCACGCTGCCGTCGGCCTCCCGGGCGAGCGCCGCCAGCCCCTTGGGATCCACCGCGATCCCCTCTGCCACAGCGATGTCCCCCAGCAGGCCCATCAGTTCCCGGCTGCTCAGCCGTTTGAAATCGAACTGCTGGCACCGGCTCGTGACGGTGGCAGGCACCTTGTGGGGGTCGGTGGTCGCGAACACGAACACCACGTGCTCGGGCGGTTCCTCCAGGGTCTTCAGCAGCGCGTTGAACGCTGCCGTGGACAGCATGTGGACCTCGTCGATGATGTAAACGCGGTAGTTGCCCTGGACCGGAGGGTATCGCACCGCCTCCCGCAGGCTGCGCACGTCTTCCACGCCGTTGTTGGAGGCGCCGTCGATCTCGAACACGTCCGGGCTGGTGCCGCCGGTGATGGCCTGGCACGCGGCGCACCCGTTGCACGGCGTAGGGGTGGGACCGGAGGCGCAGTTCAGCGCCTTGGCGAGAACCCGGGCGGCCGAGGTCTTGCCCACCCCGCGGATCCCGGTGAACAGGTACGCGTGGGCGATGCGTCCGGAGACGATACCGTTCTGGAGCGCCCGCACGATGTGGGCCTGCCCCCGGATCTCTTCGAAGGTCTGGGGCCGCCACTTGCGGGCGAGGACGAGATACGCCACGAGAGATCGTTCCCGAAAAGGGGAAAGGGGCCGAAGGGCGCCAGGGATGGCTGGACGACCTGCGGCACACGAAGGGCACGGCTACCGCTGCTTCCTCCCGGACCTGACGGAGTTCACCACGCCTTCGTTGCGCAGGGCCCAGCCATCCCCGCCGCCCTCCCGCCGGAGGACGCCGTCACCAGCGAGCCCGACCCGGGGAAAAGTGGAGCTGGCGGGTTCGTCGCTCCGCCTCGAATCCCTCCCCCGAGGAACGGCGGTAGAAAACGATTGGCGGAGAGGGAGGGATTCGAACCCCCGGTACCCACGAGAGGTACAACAGATTTCGAGTCTGCCGCCTTCGACCACTCGGCCACCTCTCCGCGCCCGATCATCGCCGTTCGGGACCCCCGCTCACCGGCGCCCCGCGAAGAACTCCCGCAGGAGCTGCCCCGCCTCCGCGGCCCTGACGCCCCGGACGACCCGCAGCCTGTGGTTCAGGCGTGGGTCGTCCGTCAGATCGTACAGGGTGCCCGCCGCCCCGGCCTTGGGGTCGGCCGCGCCGTACACGAGAAGGGGCACCCGGGCCTGGAGCAGCGCGCCCGCACACATGGGGCACGGTTCCAGGGTTACCACCACCGTGGCCTCGTCCAGCCGCCACCGCCCGAGTCGTCGCGCAGCCTCTCCCAGCACGAGGCACTCGGCGTGGGCCAGGGGGTCGCCCCGGATTTCCCTCAAGTTGTGGGCCCGGCACAGGATCCGGCCGCCCCACAACAGCACCGCGCCCACCGGCACCTCGCCCCGGGCCCGGGCCCGGCGGGCCTCGTCCAGGGCCGCGCCCATGGCCTCCCACACAAGGGACCCGGGAAGATAGCACGACCCTTCCGGCGATGCAACGGCCCGAGATTCCATGGGGCAACGGTAGCATCCGGGCGAGGTAGAAGGCAACGGGCACGGGTTGTGCATGTCTGCACGAGCGAGGTCGGGCCGTCCGTTTCCCTTCAGCAAGGAGGCGAGGAGATGGAACCCGTCACCACATCCCGGGACATCCTGGCCCGGCTGGCCCCCCTGGTGCCCAGGGGCGTGGATCCTGCCGGTCTCCTGGCGCCGGCAGACCACGAACGGCTGGTGCGGGCCTGGATCCAGCTCGAGGCCCAGGGGTTCTCGATCGAGGTCCGCACGCGCTGCCTGCGGGTGCGCAACGGGAACGGTGGTTTCGATGCCGTGATCCACCTGACCGGCCCGGAAGACCTGGGAGAACTGCGCAAGCTGTTCCGGCAGCTGCGCCACCGGTTCGGAACCTGGCGGGACCGGTGGCTGCCCGGGATGTTCCGGGCCAGCCCCGGCGTGGCCGCCACCTACACGGCCCTCCGGGACGTGATCGGGCCGTGCCAGCGGCTCCGGGAGAGGGTCCGAGCCGCGGCCTGAGCCCCCTTCCCAAACCCGCACGCGTGGAGTAGATTGGGGTCTTCCGCCCGCGGAGACCCCATGAAGAGCGCCACGGAACGCAGGCTGCTACTGGCCCTGCTGCTGATCGCCCAGGTGCCCCTGGTTACCCTGGGGGTACTCTCGGCCGTTTCGGTCCACCGGATGCGCAAGGAGGTGGCCGAGATGGGGGCCCAGAGCCGCCGGGAGTGGGCCCGGGCCGCCCTCCTCACCCGTACGAGCCGGGCGGCAGACCGGGTGTCGGTGTTCCTGGCCCGCCGCACCGACGACCTGCGCACCCTGGGCCTCGTCCCCCCCTCCCCGGCAAGCTACGACCGGTTCCGGAGGACCACCCTGTCGCCGGTCACCGCCCGTGACGAGCGGGATGCCCCCGTCCGGGTGTGGGTGCCCGTGTACCGCCGGGTCGCCTGTTTTGGACCGGACGGGCAGGTCCTGGCCGACGCGGGCAACGGGACGAACCTTGCCGACCTGGTCGACCGGGTCCCACCGGGGCTCCCACCGGGGACCCCCTGGCTGGCGCCCCTGCCCGGGGGGCGCGCCCTGGCGTTCTTCCTGCGACCCGCCGCCCACCCCGACCGCATCCTGGCCGGCGCCCTCGACCCGGTACACCTGGCCACGCTCCTGTCGGGCGGCTCCCCCCCCCCGGACGACCCGTACCGCAACCGCGTCCTGCTGCTGCTCGGCCCGGACGGCATCCCGGTGTCGTTCCCGTCCTTCACGGCCGGGACGGGCGTACCCGAGGCCGGGGCCGTCCTCTCCCGGATCCGGCGAGCCGCTCCGGACGGCCGCAGCGGCGTGCTCGGCCCGGAAGCCGGCAGGTACCTCGCGTTCGCCCCGGTCTGGCTCGACGCGGGCCCGGAGGGGGACGACCGGCCCGCCGGGCTGGTGTACACCGCGGCCGTGGCGGCCGAACTGGAGGCCGCAGGCGGCCCCCCGATCCCGGAACTGCCCCCGTCCCTGGAGACACGCATCGAGCTGTTGACGCTGGCCTCGCTGCTGGGGATCGGGCTGGCCGCGTGGCTGGCCGCCCGCAGGATGGCCCGGCCGTGGGTCCGCTTGCGGGACAAGGCCCGGTCCGTTGCCGAACCGGCCGTGGACGGTGACGATGAGGTGGACGAGATCGCGCGGAGCCTGGACGTGATGGCCCACCGGGTGGCCACCAGCGACGACCGGCGCCGGGCGAGCGAACAGCGGTTCCGGGAGTTCTTCGAGATGAGTCCGGACGGCGTGGCCGTGCTGGACGAGGGCGGCGGGTTCCGGCTGTTCAACCGGTCCCTGTGCCAGGTGCTGCGGCGGACCCCGGAAGAGTTGCGCCGCGTCACCCTGCCCGACCTCCTGGTCGTTGCCGGCGCGTGGCCCGAACTCGTCGCCCGGCTCAGGGGCCGGGGCCGCCTGCACAACCACGAACTGGAGCTGGTCCGGGGAGACGGCCAGCGGTTTCCGGCCCTGCTCAGCCTGCGCCTCGCCCGGGACGGCGGCCGCACCGAGGTGGAGGCGGTGGTCCGGGACGTGTCCGAACTCAAGGAGGCCCAGCGCAAAGACCGGGAGAAGACCCAGACCCTGTTCAAGGTGTACGGGGAGTTGAGCCAGGCCCACCAGGCCCTCCAGCACGCGTATGCGGACGTGGAGCGCCAGGTACGGGAGAAGACGGCCGAACTGCGGTCGGCCTACGAGGCCCTCCAGGTGGCCGACCGGGTCAAGACCGAGTTTCTCATGCAGATGAGTCACGAGCTGCGCACCCCGCTCAACTGCATCATCGGGTATTCGGAGGCGATGATCGAGGGGCTGGACGGACCGGTGTCCGGGGAGCAACGCGACAGTCTCGAGCGCATCGCCCAGAGCGGCCGGCGGCTGCTCCGGCTGATCGAAGACCTCCTGGACCTGTCCCGCCTGGAGGCCGGCCGGATGGACTTCGCGATCGAGGCCGTCCAGCTGGAAGACGCGGTGGACGAGGTGCTCCACCAGGCGCGCCCCCTGGTGTCCGGCCGGCCCGTGCGGCTGGAAAAGCGGGTGGACGGCGCCCTGCCGGCGGTGCGGGCAGACCCCGACCGCCTGCGCCAGGTCCTGTTCAACCTGGTGGGCAACGCGCTCAAGCACACGACCGAGGGCACGGTGTGCGTGGCTGCCGGGTGGCGCGACGGCCGCGTGGTGGAGGTGACCGTTTCCGACACGGGCCCGGGCATCGGGCCCGAGCACCAGGCCCGGATCTTCGAAAAGTTCGTCCGCGCCCCCAACGGAGCCCGTTCCGGCGCGGGTCTCGGCCTGGCGATCTGCCGGGAGATCGTCGAACACATGGGCGGAGAGATCCACGTGGAGAGCGAACCCGGCCGGGGCGCCGTGTTCCGGTTCACGGTTCCCGCCGCCGGCTCACCCGGGCAATTGCCCCTGCCGTGGGACGCGCGTTGACGGCCTTTCGGGGGGCACCGTATGATCGGCGGGCGGGCAGCCAACCCACCCACAGGGGAACGACGTGACCATCGACGAGAACCGGCTGATCTACAACGACGAGATCCGGTCCGACCACCGGGTGGTGGTGACCGGCGGAGCAGGGTTCCTGGGGTCCCACCTGTGCGAGCGCCTGCTGGCACGCGGCAAAGACGTGCTGTGCGTGGACAACTTCTTCACCGGCCGCAAGGAGAACGTGGCCCACCTGGTGGGCGATCCCCGGTTCGAGTTGGTCCGCCACGACATCACCCATCCCCTGTTCGTGGAGGTGGACCGGATCTACAACCTGGCGTGCCCGGCGTCACCGGTCCACTACCAGTACAACCCGGTCAAGACGATCAAGACGAGCGTGCTCGGGGCGATCCACGTCCTCGGCCTGGCCAAACGGGTCAAGGCCCGGGTGCTCCAGGCGTCCACCAGCGAGGTGTACGGCAACCCCGCAGTACACCCCCAGCCGGAGGGCTACTGGGGACACGTGAACCCGATCGGGATCCGCAGCTGTTACGACGAGGGAAAGCGGGCGGCCGAGTACCTGTTCATGGACTACCACCGACAGAACGGGGTGGACGTACGCATCGTCCGGATCTTCAACACCTACGGCCCCCGGATGCTCCCCAACGACGGGCGGGTGGTTTCGAACTTCATCGTCCAGGCGCTCCGGGGCGACCCCCTCACCGTTTACGGAGACGGCTCCCAGACCCGGAGTTTCTGCTACGTGGACGACCTGGTGGACGGCCTGGTCCGGATGATGGACCAGGTGGGGTTCGTGGGCCCGGTGAACCTGGGCAACCCGGCCGAGTTCACGATCCTGGAGCTGGCGCAGCGGGTGAGGGAGCTGACCGGGAGCCGGTCCGAGATCCGGTTCCTGCCGTTGCCGGCCGACGACCCGGAGCAGCGCAGGCCGGACATCGCCGTGGCCAGGGACCGCCTGGGGTGGGAGCCCCGGGTGTCCCTGGACGAAGGGCTGGAGAAGACCGTGGCGTACTTCGACCGGTTGTTGGCAGAAGGCGGGCCGGCGGGTGGAGGAGCGGCGGGGTGAGCGAATCGGTGCTGGTGGCGGGCGGAGCCGGGTACATCGGCTCCCACACGGCCAAGCGGTTGGCCGAGCGGGGATACCACCCGGTGGTCCTGGACAACCTCTCCCGGGGGCACCGGTGGGCCGCCCGGTGGGGTACGTTCGTGGAAGCCGACCTGGCCGATCGGGACGCGGTAAGGCAGGCGCTGCTCGAGCACCGGATCCGGGCGGTCATGCACTTCGCCGCCCATGCGTACGTGGGCGAGTCGGTGCGCTCCCCGGCCGCGTACTACCGCAACAACGTGGCCAACACCCTCACCCTGCTGGAGGCGATGCTCGAGGTGGAGAGCGACCTGTTCATCTTCTCGTCCACCTGCGCCACCTACGGCGAACCCGAGCAGGTCCCGATCCCCGAGGATCACCCGCAGAACCCGATCAACCCGTACGGCCGCACCAAGCTGGCGGTGGAGCGGATGCTGGCCGACTTCGGCACGGCGTACGGCCTGCGGCACGTGAACCTGCGGTACTTCAACGCGGCCGGCGCCGACCCGGACGGGCTCCTGGGGGAGGCCCACGACCCCGAGACCCATCTGGTCCCCCTGGTGCTGGAGGTGGCCCTGGGCCAGAGGCCCCACATCGCGATCTTCGGCACCGACTACCCGACGCCGGACGGCACCTGCGTGCGCGACTACATCCACGTGACCGACCTGGCCGACGCCCACGTCCTGGCGCTGGAGCACCTGCTCGGAGGGGGGGCCAGCCGGTCCTACAACCTGGGCAACGGCCAGGGCTACTCGGTGCGGGAGGTGATCGAGGGGGTGGGGCGGCTCACGGGCCGGCCGATCCCCGTTCTGGAGGCGCGCCGCCGGCCCGGCGACCCCGCCGTGCTCGTGGGCAGCAGCGACCGGATCCGAACCGAACTGGGCTGGGCTCCCCGGTACGCGGCCCTGGACGCGATCCTGGAGACCGCGTGGCGGTGGCACCGGGACCGCCCAGCCAGCGCCTGACCGCCCGGGGTCAGCGCCCCTCCAGGGCCTCCAGTTCGCGGGCCGCCTCGGCCTTCCACGGCCCGTTCCCGGGCGCGGCCACGGCCTGCTCCAGGAGCTTCCGGGCGCGGTCGATCTCCCCCTGCGCCCGGAGCGCGACCCCCAGGTGGTACGCGATCTCCGGGTGCTCCGGCGCTTTCTCGTGGGCCCTTTCCAGGGTCGTCACGGCCAGGGCCACGGCCCCGGACCGGTACTGGGCCCATCCCAGGGTGTCCAGGGTGTACGGGCTGTCCGGGGCACCGTCCACGGCCACCTTGGCCAGGCGCAGGGCCTCGGCCGGGTCGCCCCCCTCCCTGAGCAGGTCCATGGCCAGGTTGTTGGCCGCCACCGGGTTGTCGGGCGCCACCCGGATCACCCGCTCGTACAGGGCCCGGACCGCCGCCCCATCGCCCTGGTCGGCCCGGATGGCGGCCAGGAGCAGCAGGGCCGGGACCCGGTCGGGCTGGGTCCCCAGCACGGCTTCCAGGACGCGCACCGCCTCGTCCGCGTCGCCCTGTTCCATGTGCACCCGGGCGAGGAGTTCCGCGGTGGTGGGGGCGGCGGGCGCTACCGCCAGACTCCGCTCCAGGTACGCCCTGGCCCGGTCCATGTCGCCCCCTTCGGCGGCCTGGACCGCCAGGGCGTTGAGCACCAGGGGCGTGTCCCCGTTGGCCGAGAGGAACGCGTCCCCGATCTTCCGGGCCTCCCCGGCCCGGCCCAGACGGTCGAGGAGCGCCATCTCGCGGACCACCGGGTCCACGGCTGCCGGGGCGAGTCTGCGGGCCTCGTCGTAGGCCTGGACGGCCGCGTCCGTGCGCCCCTGGGCCTCCAGGCTCTGGGCCAGGCGGAGCCGGACCAGGGCCTGCCCCGGTTCTTTCTCCAACAACTCCCGATAGATCTTCTCGGCCTCCGGCGCCCGCCCCGTGGACAGCAGGGCGTCGGCCCGGATCCGGCGGGCCTCGGGATACCCTGGCCTGAGCTTCAGCACCCGCCCGATCGTGGACAGGGTGTCGGCAGGGCGCCCTGTCTGGAGGTACACCCTGGCCAGGTCCAGGTTCGCGAAAAAGTGGTCGGGGGCCCGTTCGAGCACCCGGAGGAACGCGGCTTCCGCGTCCTTCCACCGGCGCTCCATCGCGTACGCCTTGCCCAGGAACAGGTTGCCGTTGACCGCGCCGGGCGCCTCTTCCACGAGCTTCTCCAGGGCGGCCCGCCCCTGCTGCACCTTTCCCCGGGCCAGGTCCAGGCGGGCGGCCAGCAGCCGGGTGTTGTGGTCCTCGGGGTTCTGGCCCTGGAGCTTGCGAACCAGGGGTTCGGCCTCGTCCGGCCGGTTGGCCAGGAGGTGGAGATTTGCCAGCCGGGTCAGCACGCCGGGATCTTCGGGCGCCTCGGCCAGCAGCCGCTCCAGGGCCCCCCGAGACCGGTCGAGATCACCTACCCTCGAGTAGAAGTTGGCCAGTTCCTCCAGGGCCCTGCGTCGGGCCGCCGGGTCGGCACCCGCCCGCTCCACCAGCTGTTCGAGCAGCGCGGACGCACCGCCGCGGTCCCCCCGCTTCAACCGGTACAGCGCCACCATCCGCACCACCGCGGGATCGTCGGCCCCCAGGTTCAGCAGTTCCTCCATCAACGCGTCGGCCTCGGCGGTCCGGCCCTGGGACGCCAGCAGGTCCGCGAGCACGGCCCGGATCTCCCGGGCCGGCGGGATCGCGTCCAGGCCGGCGCGCAACACTTTCTCGGCCGCGGCCCGGTCGCTGCGGGCCAGGTGCACCCGGGCCAGGGCAACCCGCACGGTCTCGTCGTCGGGGGCCGCCGCAACCGCCCGCTCCAGGGTCGCCACGGCATCGTCCGGCCGGCCGAGGGCGAGCTGGGCCCGGGCCTCGACCTTCAACGGCTCGGCCCGGCCCGGCAGCTGCTCGGCCGCCCGGGCGGCCTCGGCCACCGCTTCCTCGAACCGCCGGGCCAGCAGGTGGAGCGTGGCGACCTTGAGCCGCGCCTCCCCGTCGTCCGGATCGAGACGGAGGACCTCCTGGTACGCATCGAGCGCGCCCCGGGCGTCTCCCTGCTTCACCAGGACCTCGGCCAGGGCGAGGTGCGCCGCCGCGTCGGCCGGATCCAGCCTGACCGCCTCGCGCAGCTCCGCGACCGCGTCGGCGTACCGGCCCGCAGCCGCCAGGACCGCGGCCCGCTCCCGGTGCCGGGCCGACTGGTGCGCGTCTGCGGCCCACCCGCTTCCGACGGCCAGCAACACCGCGACCACGGCCGCGGCCAACCCTTTTCCTCTCATCACCCACTCCCTTGCGCGTCGCGTTCTCTATCTGTGATGCTATAGAGACCAACGAAAGTCTTGCCGGTTTCTCTCTCTTCTTTGGGGCTGTTCCGGGTGGGGCCCGGTGGAGCGCCGGGTGCGGCCCCTCGACTCGCCGCGCACCAAGACGTTCGGTGCGCCGCCAGGGCTTGGCACACCGCTTTCCCAGGGCCCACGGCGTTGCTGCCGGGCACCCTCGCGCGGCGATCAGGTGCTGCCTTCGCACCCGGCCGCCGGGACCAGGCGCCCACCCCGTACTCCTGGCAATACAATTGCAGGCCTTAGCATAAAAGCCCCATCCGCGGGTTTTTCAGAGACAGCCTCTCGGGGGCGGCCCCCCTGCGTGGCCGGATTGTACCAGAGGCAGCCGCCCCCCGCAGGAAGACATTTTCCCTTGACCATGGGGATGATGGCGGGCAGTATTTATCCACTTTACAAGTCAACAACAAACGCGCGGAAGGAGAACCCCATGCCCTGGAAGCCCGAAACCCTGGCCCTCCACGCGGGGCAGGTCCCGGACCCGGCCACCCGGAGCCGGGCGGTGCCCATCTATCAGACCACCAGCTACGTGTTCGAGGACTCCGAGGATGCCGCCGGCCTGTTCGGGCTGAAACCCGAGGTGTGGGCCCCCCGGCTGAACCTGGACAAGGAGGGCCTGCGTCCCGGGGATTTCCCGCCCGAGGCCACGGGGAACATCTACACCCGGATCATGAACCCCACCACCGACGTGCTCGAGCAGCGGATCATGCATCTGGAGGGCGGGGTTGGAGCCCTGGCCACCAGTTCGGGGTCTGCCGCCGTGACCTACGCCGTCCTGAACCTGTGCCGGGCCGGGGATCACGTGGTGTCGTCCTCCAGCCTGTACGGCGGCACCTACAACCTGCTGCTCCACACCCTGCCCCAGTACGGGATCACCACGACGTTCGTGGACGCGTCAGACCCGGAGAACTTCGTCCGGGCCTTCACCGACCGAACCCGGTGCGTGTTCGTGGAAACCATCGGGAACCCCCGGCTCGACGTACCCGACCTGGAGGCCATCGCCCGGGTGGCCCACGAAGCCGGCGTTCCCGTGATCGTGGACAACACGGTCTCCACCCCGGCGCTGTGCCGGCCGTTCGAGTACGGTGCGGACGTGGTGGTCCACTCGCTCACCAAGTTCTGCGGCGGCCACGGCACCAGCATCGGCGGAATCATCGTGGACTCCGGCCGGTTCGACTGGGCGGCCTCGGGCCGGTTCCCCATGTTCACCGAGCCCGACCCCTCGTACCACGGCATCGTCTGGAACGACGCCGTGGGGCCGGCCGCCTACGTGATCCGGGCCCGGACGATCCTGCTGCGGGACACCGGTGCGTGCATCTCCCCGTTCAACAGCTTCCTGATCCTCCAGGGGCTGGAAACCCTGCACCTCAGGATGGAGCGCCACTGCGAGAACGCCGCTGCCGTGGCCCGGTTCCTGGCGGACCACGGCAAGGTGGACTGGGTCGTGTACCCGGGCCGGGACGACCATCCCTCCCACGAACTCGCCCGGAAGTACCTGGGCGGCCGGTACGGGGCCCTGGTGGGGTTCGGGATCCGGGGCGGGCTCGAGGCGGGCAAACGGTTCATCGACGGTCTGGAGCTGTTCAGCCACCTGGCGAACATCGGGGATGCCAAGAGCCTGGCGATCCATCCGGCGTCCACCACCCACTCCCAGCTCAGCCCGGAAGAACAGGCGGCCGCAGGGGTGACGCCCGACTTCGTCCGGCTTTCGGTGGGGCTGGAGCACGTGGACGACCTGCTGGCCGACTTGGACGGCGCCCTGTCCATGGTCTGAAACCGCAAGGTCGGGCGCCGTTACGCCGGCGCCCGACCTCACGGCTCCCAACTCACGCCGGCCACCCACCCCCAGGACAGGGCGTCCTGGATTCCCCGGCGGCCGCCCACGGACCACCGCCACGCGCCCGTCACCACCTCGGCCACGCCGGCCAGGGTGACGAAGTCCCGTTTGTACTCGAGCCCGAACGGTCCGTGCTGGCCCACGGCCTCGAGACCCAGCCGGAACCACCCGCCCACCGGGGCCCGCACCTGGGCCCCCCAGGTCCACACGTCGTCCTGGGACCGGTTGCGCTCGGGAGACCCCAGGAGCCCCAGGCCCGCGTTGAGGGTCACCTCGGCCGGACCGACCCCGCGCACGTACAGCAGGGAGGCGAGAAAGTCGGTCTCGTCCGTGCCGAGTCCGTGGGTCTCGGACGCGTTGGGCAGCTTGACCCCGAACCGCAGGGCGAGGCCGTCCACTTGGTCCGGGAACAGCCCCAGCTTGGTCCACAGCCGGAGGTCCCCGGAGCCGGTCGTCCAGTCCCGTTCGTCGGATGGGTCGAACCCCAGGAACTCGTACGCGGCCGACACCTCGGCCGCCGGCCCCACCCCCAGGGACACCTCCAACTGGGGCACGCTCCACCGGCGGCCCCGCCCCCCGGTCAGGGTGTCCACGTCCTGCCAGGAAAACGCCACCCCGGCCGACAGGGAGGTCCGGCCAGCCTCCAGGGCGGTCGCCTCCTCCACCAGGTACGGCCACTCGGCCCGCGCCGCCGGAACCACGGCCAGAGCCAGGACCAAGACCGCAACGCCCCTCATGCCCCCGCCCCCCTCACCAGGTCGGCCACCAGCACGTTGGCCAGGGCCCACAGCCCGTCCAGGGCCAGGTGCAGGTGGGCCCGGGGATCGGTGAGCAGCGAGGCCGAGCCCCCGAACTCTTCGGTGCGGGCCCACAGCAGCACGCGCACCGGCACCTTGGGCAGGGCCGGGACCACCGCTGCGGCGTCGGCGCCCGGGTCAGCCGTCCCGCCGACGGCTGCTGCGGCCTCCAGCAGACGGCCGGGCCGGCTGCCGTACGCGGCCTCGAGCCGGTGGGTCGGCAATCCGTGGGGGCCCCGGAAGAACGCGCCGCCGCCGGGCAGGTCCCGGAACGCGACCCACCGGCCGGCCACGGGGACGTCCAGCGCCCCGGCCAGGTAGGACACCGCCACCAGGGCACGCTGGTACCCCACACCTTCCCCGGACCCTGCGGTCACCGTCCGGTGGTCCGGCCGGACCACCAACTCCCGTCCCAGCAGCGGCAGCCGGAACGCGCCGTCCGTCCACCGGGCCCCGGTGGCCCGGGCCGCTTCTTCCGGCTCCCGGGCCGACAGCCGTTCCCAGTGGGAAGGGTGCAGATCTTCGGCGCGCTGGTACAAGCGATTTCGCTCGGGGTCGAGAACGGTGTCGGCCATGGCTGCGCGCGATCCTCCCGGGCGGCGTGGCGCCGCCGGCCGCTGCCCGGGCAAGGGGCCCGGCGATCGTGGTAGGATCCGCATTGTAGCAGGTTGCGAAAAGAACAACCTGCCGGGCGCCCCACGGAAGGGCCCGGCAACGGGGAACTGGTTTCAGGGGCCGGAATTCCGGGGACAGAAAAAGGAAAAGATGCTGTAGCGAAAGCGGCGCCGTGGGACCACGACCCGTCCTCTGGCATCTATCCTCTGGCCCCTGCTCCCCACGCCCCCGGAACCGTGATGCCGTATCAACGCAACGGCAGGAGATAAAGGGTTTTTTTGCCTCCTAGCCTCCTGGCCTCCCAGCGGAAGTTCCCGGGTAGGGGCATCGGTGGATCGCACTCAAACGGAGCCTCCGGCCATGGCGTGCAGCGACCCGATCCAACACGCGATCGCCCGGGCATACGACCGGATCGGCCGGGACGGAGCCGTGGCGCCGGACGGGCTGGGGTTTCCCACCGGCGGGGCCCTGGCCCGGGAACTGGGCTACCCACCGGCAGAATTGGCCCGGGTGCCGGCGCCCCTTCTGGACGCGTTCGTGGGCGCTGGAGCGGTGGCTCCCCTGGTGGACAAGGCGGGTCCGGTGGCGGACCTGGGGTGCGGCGCCGGGGTGGACAGCTGGCTCCTGGCCGGGCGGGGCCACCCGGTGGTGGCAGTGGACCCGTCGGCCGCCATGGTCGCCCGCCTGGCAGCGGCCGTGCGAGCAGGCGGCCCGCGCGGCCTCGAGATCGTCCGTGCCCGGGTGCCTGACCTTCCCCTGGCAGCCGGACGGTTCGCGTGGGCGGTCCTGAACGGCTCCGCGAACCTGGTGCCCGACCGGCCCGGCCTGGTGGCCGAGGTGTGGCGGCTGCTCCGGCCGGGCGGCCGGCTGGTGGCCGCCGACCTGGTGGCCACGGGCCCGATCCCCCCGGAGTTGAGGGCGCTGCCCGAAGCGTGGGCATGGTGCCTGGCAGGGGCCGCTCCCGGGGACGCGTGGCGCGCCGACCTTGCGGCGGCCGGGTTCGTGGAAGTCGGGGTGGACACCGTGGAGGCGATACCCCCCGTGGCCCGGGCCGTGATCCGCGCCAGGAAACCGGGAGGACGCCGATGACCCACCCACGTCGCTGTGCCGGCGTCGCGGCCGCGGTCGCGGCGGTCCTGGCGCTGGCAGGACCCGCCGCCGGAGCGGGGCTGCTCGACCCGCTGCGGGCACCGAACCTCGCGCCCCACCAGTTGGTGTTCCTGCAACCGCCGCCCGAACCCGCCCGTATGGAGACCGGACGGTTCACCACAGGGGCGCAACTGGCGTACGCGAGCGTGCTCACCGAGGTGGACCCGGCCGCCCAGGCCGCGATCGACCTGGAGGCGGCCCGGCTGTCCGTGCGCGGCGGGCTCCGGATCGGAGACCGGGCGCGGGTGACCGTGGAGGTGCCGGTCTTGTGGACCGGCGGGGGCTGGTTCGACCCGTTCCTGGTCGCGTACCACGACTTCCTGAACCTGCCCGAAGGGGATCGGCCCAACGCCCCCCGCAACGAGTACCGGTACCGGATCCCCACGGCGGACGGCGTGTACGCCCCCGACGGCGACGGCCGGGCCGGGTTCGGGGACGTGGTGGCCACGGCCAGCCTTTCGGTGGCGTCCGGGCACGCGGGAGCGGTGGCGGTCCGGGTCGCGGTCAAGATCCCCACCGGCAGCACGGGCGCCGGGTTCGGCACCGGCGCGGCCGACGCCGGGGTGGGGCTCCTGGCCCAGGTGGAGGCCGGCCGGTTCGCGGCCTTCTCCAACCTGGACGCGGTTTACCTGGGAGGCGCCCCGGACGACGCCCTATCCCTGGACACCCGGTGGGTCGGGTCCGCGGTGGTGGGGGGCGGGGTGGAACTCGTCCGGGAGATGTTCGGCCTGGTGGCCCAGGTCCAGGCCCGGTCCAGCCCGTACCACACCGGGTACGCCGACCTGGACCGGGACGTGCTGATGCTGGCCGTGGCCGGGCGGCTCGCGTTCGGCGGCGGGTGGTCGTGGACCGCCGGGTTCACCGAGGACCTGGCCGTGCACGCCTCCCCCGATTTCTCCGTGTTCACGGGGATCGACATCGCGTGGGGAGTCCCGGCCCGGTGAGGCGTCCCCGGAGAGGAGGTCTCGTGTCCAGAGGATGGCTGATCGCGTTTGCAACGGCCGGAGCCCTGTTCGCGCTGGGGCTCGTGCTGGATGAAGCGGGCCAGATCTTCATGAACGCGGCCAGCCTGTGCCTGGCCTGCCTCGGGATCGGCTAGCCGTGCGCGGGTGGATCCAGACGGTCGCGGCCGTCCTGCAGAACGCGTACCTCGCGTTCCCGTGGACCCGCAACCTGTACCAGGGCCCCTTGAAGTCCGCGTGCGTGCCCGGCCTGAACTGCCACGCGTGCCCCGCAGCCCTGTTCGCGTGCCCGCTGGGGAGCCTCCAGCACTTCGTGGCCGGGCTCCGGCCGGCGGTGCGCTGGGGCACCTACCGGCTCGGGTTCTCGGTGATCGGGTTCCTGGCCGTGGTCGGGTTGCTGGGGGGACGGTTCGTCTGCGGGTGGCTGTGTCCGTTCGGGTTTTTACAGGAACTGCTCCACCGGATCCCGTCCCCGAAGTTCGGCATCCCCAGGCGGCTGTGGAACGTGCGCTACGCGGTGCTCGCCGTGCTGGTGGTGGGCCTGCCCGCCGCCGTCGTGAACCGCCTGGGGTACGGAGACGTGTGGTTCTGTCGGCTCGCGTGCCCGGCCGGCACCCTGGAGGGCTCGCCGCTGTTCGCGCTGGTGCCGGCCCTGCGCGAACAGGTGGGCGGCCTGTTCGGGCTCAAGCTGGGGGTCCTCGTTGGGGTGGTCGCGTGGGCCGTGGTGGCGTACCGGCCGTTCTGCCGGTCGCTGTGCCCGCTGGGCGCGATCTACGGGTGGTTCAACCGGTGGAGCCTGCTCCAGGTGCGCCACGACCCGTCCCGTTGCCGGGACTGCGGCAACTGCTCGGCCGCGTGCCGGGCCCAGCTCGACCCCCGCACCGAGTCCCGGTCCGCCGCGTGCCTGCGCTGCGTGGAATGCGCCAGGACTGTGTGCCCCAACGGCGCGCTGCGGATCACGGGGCTGCCGACAGCGCCGCCGGACGGCGCAGACGTGCCGTGCCCGTCTATCAGGATGCGGAAAACCCCCTTCCATGGGGCGCGGAGCAGGTTACTTTTTCCGCAACCTGCTACCCCATCAACTCCTCCACCGGCCGGCACGGCAGGCCGAACGCCTCGGCCACCGGGCCGCAGGTGACCACCCCGTCCCACAGGTTCACCCCCCTGGCCAGGGACGGATCGGACCGGACGGCCGCCTCGACCCCGGCCGCGAGCTTGCGGCAGTACGGGAGGGTGACGTTGGTGAGCGCGTAGGTGCTGGTCATGGGCACGGCGCCCGGGATGTTGGGCACGCAGTAGTGGATCACCCCCTCCTCCACGTACGTCGGCTCTGCGTGGGAGGTGGGCCGGCTGGTCTCGCTCACCCCTCCCTGGTCGATGGCCACGTCCACGAACACGCTGCCGGGCCGCATCCCCCGGAGCACCTCCCGGTCCACCAGGTGCGGCGCCCTGGCGCCCGGCACCAGCACCGCGCCGACCAGCATGTCGCAGGTGGCCGCCGCCTCCCGGATGTTGCGCCGGTTCGACATCAGGGTGACCACTTTGCCGTCGAACACGTCGTCGATGTAGGACAGCCGGGCGTGGTTGATGTCCACGATCACCACCTCGGCGCCGAGCCCGTAGGCCACCTTGGCGGCGTTGATGCCCACGGCGCCGCCGCCCACGATCACGATCCGCCCGTGCTTGGTGCCGGGGACCCCGCCGAGCAGGATGCCCAGGCCGCCCCGTTCCCGCTGGAGGAACGCTGCGCCCAGCTGGACCGCCATCTTGCCGGCCACCTGGCTCATCGGCGCGAGCAGGGGCAGGCTGCCGTCGGCCAGCTGGATCGTCTCGTAGGCCACGGCGCGGATCCGCTTGTCCAGGAGCGCCCGGCCCAACTCGGGCAGCGGTGCCAGGTGCAGGAACGTGAACAGCACCTGGCCGTGCCGCATCCGGCCGTATTCGGCCGGCAGCGGCTCCTTGACCTTCATCACCAGGTCGGCCGCGGCCCACACCTCGTCCGCGCCGGCCCCGATCCGGGCGCCGGCGGCCCGGAAGTCGTCGTCCGACACCCCGCTACCCTCCCCGGCGCCGGTCTCCACCCACACCTGGTGTCCGTCCGCCACCAGTTCCTCGACGCCGGACGGCACGATGCCCACCCGGTTCTCGTTGTCCTTGATCTCCTTGGGTACGCCGATGACCATGGCCGTCTCCTCCTCGGTGGCGGGCAGCGGGGACCGGCCGCAGTATACCTCGCGCCCAGCCGGCCACAAACCGCCCGGTCTCTGGTATCCTGGGCGGCCCACCCCCCTCCCCGAGAGGAGAGAACCCGATGGTCCGCCAGAAACCGCCGTGGCTCAAGGTGTCCGTCCCCGGCGGGGCCCGGTATCACCGGGTGCGCCGGGCCGTGGCCGACCACGGCCTGCACACCGTGTGCGCCGAGGCCCGGTGCCCGAACACGGCCGAGTGCTGGGGCTCGGGCACGGCGACGTTCCTGATCCTTGGGGACCGGTGCACCCGGGGGTGCCGGTTCTGCGCCGTGGGACGCGGGCCGGCCGGCGGGCCGCCGGACCCGGACGAACCGGCCCGGGTGGCCCGCAGCGCGGCCCGGATGGGGTTGGACCACGTGGTGGTCACGTCCGTGACCCGGGACGACCTGCCCGACGGCGGCGCCGGCGCGTTCGCCGAGACGATCCGCCAGGTCCGGGGACTCGAACGCTGGCCCCGGGTGGAGGTGCTGACACCGGACTACCGGGGCGCCGCCCTCGACACCGTGCTCGAAGCCGGCCCGGACGTGTTCGCCCACAACGTGGAAGTCGTGGAGCGGCTGACCCCCCGGCTTCGCCACCCGCGGTTCTCGTACCGCCGGTCCCTGGCCGTTCTGGCCGAAGCGGCCGGCCAGGGCGCCCTGACCAAATCGTCGATCATGCTGGGGGTGGGAGAGGACCGGGACGAGGTGCTCGCCGCCATGGACGACCTGCGGGAGGCCGGGGTCGAGATCCTGGTGCTCGGCCAGTACCTGCAGCCGACCCGGGACCACGAGCCCGTGGCGCAATACCTGCCCCCGGACGCGTTCGCAGACCTGGCCGAGGCCGGCCGCGAGCGGGGGTTCGGGTTCGTGGCCGCCGGCCCCCTGGTGCGCACGTCGTACCGGGCGGCGGAGGCGTACGTGGCCCGGCGGCTCGCCCACCCGGCCGAAGGCGGGGAACCATGCGCGAGATCCGGCTGATCGAGCCCCCCGGGCCGGCCCCGTACGGGGAGATCCTGGCCGTGCAGCGCCGGCTCGTGGAAGCGCGCGCAGCGGGCCGGGGTCCGGACGCCCTGGTCCTGGTGGAACACGCGCCCGTGATCACCCTGGGCCGGTACGCGGACCCGGGCGGCGTGCTCACGGCTCCGGAAACCCTGGACCGGCTCGGCATCGCCCTGCACCGCGTCGAGCGGGGCGGCCAGGCCACCTACCACGGGCCGGGCCAGATCGTGGGCTACCCGGTGCTCCGGCTGCGGGACTGGGGGCTGGGCCCCCGGACCCACGTGACCCGCCTCGAAGCGGTGATGCTCCGGGTCGCCGCCGCGTTCGGGGTAGCGGCCCGCCGGGTTCAGGGCCGGCCCGGGGTCTTCACGGATCGCGGCAAGATGGGGGCGGTGGGCGTGGCCGTGCGCCGGGGGATCGCGTTTCACGGGTTCGCGCTCAACGTGCGGCCCGACCTCGCCCACTTCCGGCACATCGTGCCGTGCGGGCTCGCGGACGTGGCGCCCACGTCCCTGGCCGCCGAGGCGCCCCCCGGCCCGGACATGGCCGCGGCCCGCAGCACCGTCCTCGAAGCGTTCGCCAGCGTTTACGGGGCGGGCTTCTCCCGGCACGGCGACCCGCCCACGCCGCCCCGGGGCTGAGCGTCCTACGCGCCGGCCAGCCGGGACCGCAGGCCGGCGGCGACCCCCTCGGGCGGGAACCCGGTGAGGATCACCCCGCCGTCCGGGGTGAGCACCACCTGGAACGCGCCGGCCGCCGTTCCGGCCCGGGCGGCCAGATCCTGGCCCGCGCCGGTCCGGGCCACGAGCCGCTGGTTCGACGAGCCCCGCAGGGGCAGGGCGGCGGCCCTGCCGGGGTCGAACGGACCGTCCACCACCAGGTCCACCCGGGCGAGCAGGGCCCGCTGGTCGTCCGCGCCGGCGGCGAGTTGCTCCACGGTGTACCCGGTGAACGCGACCACCGTGAGATCCCGGCCGCCCGGCCGGGCACGGACCGCGTCCACGAACGCGGCCAGGCCGGCCGCCTGGTCGAACGGCTCGCCGCCGGACAGGCTGATGCCGTCGGGCCGGCCCCGGGCCCACGCCCGGCCGGCCAGGACGCCGGGCTCGACGGCCCGCCCTCCCTCGAACGCCAGCAGGTCCGGGTTGAAACAGCCCGGGCACCGGCGGGAACACCCCTGGGCCCAAACGGTGAACCGCCGGCCGGGTCCGTTGACGTCCACGGTGAACCCGGCGTGGGCGATGCGCAGGGCGGGCCCGAGGGGGGTCATGGCCGACCCGCAGCCGGCCCGGCGCCCGAGGCCGCCGCCGCGTTCACCGGCCGCCGTACCGGGCCACCCGGACCCGGACACCGGCGTCCAGCACGCCCGCGTACCGGGCCGGGTCGTCCGGCCGGACCCGTACGCGCAGGGCGCTGGTGGGGGGCTCGTACCGCTTCTGGTACGCGCCGGGCACCGGGGTGAGGGCCGGATCCACGGCCTCGATCCGGCCGTTGCCGCGCTCCCCGGTCTCGCACACCAGGGTGACCGGCGTGCCGGGCCGGAGGCGGGGCGCGGCCGAGGGCGGGAACCACGCCTCCACGTACACCGACGACGGGTCCACGACCCGGGCCAGGGCCTCGCCCTCGAGCAGGACCTCCCCCGGCCGGCGGTACACCTCGGTGATCACCCCACCCACGGGGGCTTTCAACTCGGTCGCGACCGGTCCCGGCGGTGGGCCGGGCCGGTACGCCTCGAGGGCCTTGCGAGCCGCGGCCAGCCGGGCCCGGGTCTCCTCGGCGGGCCGGGGCCGCCGGGCTCGCAGTTCGTCCAGCCGGGTCCGCAGGGACGCGATCTCGGCCTCGAGGGCGGCCTGCCGGGCACCGCCCGCCGGGCTCTCGGCGGTAAGGACGGGGGCCCGGCGCAGGTACTCTTGCAACGAGATCGCCTCGAGTTCGTACAGGCGCTTCCAGCGGTCCGCCTCGGCAGCCACGGCCTCGCGACGGGCCCGGTCCGCTTCCCGCTCGGCCCGGAGGACCCGGAGCTTGCGCTCCCGGTCGGCGATCCGGTCCAGCAGGTCCGCGACCGCTCGGGAGGCCGCGTCCCGGTCCTCGCGCATCTCGTCCCGGAGCCGGGCCTCGAGCCGGCGGACCTCGGCCTCCAGGCGGGCCCGGCCAGGCCCGCCGGGCGTGGCAGGCGCGGCCGGGCCCTCGGGCGCCAGGCGGGCCACCACCTGGCCGGCGTCCACCCGCTGGCGGACCCGGACGTCGGACCACACCACCCGGGCCCGGTCCACCGTCTGGACCAGCGCCGCCTCCCCGCGCACGAAGCCGTCGCCCTCCAGGTACCACGCCTTGCGGGCCGCGATCCGCCCCAACCAAAAGACCAGCAGCACGAGGACGAGGAAGTAGACCGCCTTGCCCACCGACAGCCGGCGGCGCTCCCTCTCGGCCGGGGTGCGCACCGGCCGGCGCAGTTTCGTCAGTCGCATGGATCACTCCGTGGTCACCGCCCGGGCCACGCGGCGCCAGGCGGCGAGATCGTGTATCACCACCCGGGGAGCGCCGGGCCACGCCCGGGCCAGCCGCCCGATCTCCCGCTCCATCTCCCCCTCCCGGCCGAACTCCCGGGCGTTCACCGCCGGCCACGCCCGGGCCAGCCGCCACGCCGCGGCCGCCAGCCGTACCCGCGGCGCAGGCGGGCGGCCGTAGGCCATGAGGACCACCTCGTCCAGCAGCACCGCGGCCCTGGCCGCCCGGTCCGGCCCTGCCCGGGCGGCGACCCACAGGGGCAGGGACGCGCCCAGGGGCACGGGTTCGGTCAGGGCGTCCACCCGGGCGCGGGCCGTCTCGAACACGGCCACGAGGCCGTCCAGGAGCGTCTCCGGCCGGTCGGGCCAGCCGGGCAGCGCGTGGGGCTCCACGTCCAGGTGGAGGCCGTCGAACGGCTCGGCGGCCGACGCCTGGAACCGCTCGAACGCATCGAGGCGCGCCCGCAGCCCCGCGCCCGCGCCCGGCACGGCCCACCCGTTCTCCGCCAGGAGCAGGTACACCCGGACCCCGGTCCGGTGCAGTGCGGCCAGCGCGTGGCGCCACGCCGGCGACGACGGGTCCAGGGCGGCCCGTCCCGGGGACAGGTACACCCGGTCCACCCCCTTGGCCAGGAAGAACGCGGCCGCGTCCCCGGGATCGCCCAGGGCAGCCGGGCCACCCCACACGTACACCCCCCGGGGCGGCGCCTTCCGGGTGCCCGGGCCGGCGCCAGGAGGGTTGAACACGGCCCGGGGCGGCGCGTCGCACGCGGGCGGGCCGTCCGGAAACAGGCGGGCGTGGATTTCCAGCGCCTCGTAGTAGACCTCCCACCGGCGGGCCGCCCGGCTCTCGGCGGGCGCGCCGGGAGGCTCCCCCCGCAGGGCGCGGGTGCGGCGGCGCTCCCGGGCCAGGGCCTCCTCGGCCTCGGCCACCCGGGCCTCCCGGGCCAGCAGCTCCACCTGGGCCCACGCCCGCTCCCGGTCCTCCCGGGCCCGGCGGGCCGCGCCGGCCGCCCGGGCTTCCCACGCGCGGCTCCGGGCCAGGGCCGTCCGGCGCGCGTACTCCCGGCCCCCCAGGGGCACCACGAACCGCAGGCCCCACAGGCTGCCGCCCTGCAGGCCGGCGTTGGCATCCTCCTCCCAGGTGTACCCCGCTTCCAGGTCGAGCCGGACGTTCCGGCCCTGGCGGGCCCGGGCCTCCTCGGCGCGGGCCCGCAGCAGTTCCGCCTCGGGCCCGGCCACCGGCTCGTCGCACGCCTCGGCCGGGAACACCACGGGCTCGAGCGGGGGGTCTGCCTGCCCTGCGCCGCACACCAGCCCGGCCAGCTCGGCCTCGGCGCTGCGCACCTTGGCGTCCCACCGGGCCACTTCGGCGTCGGCCCGGGCCAGGTCGCGCTCCGCTGCCAGCACGTCCTCGAGCAGGAGCACCTTGTCGCGCCACAGCTCGCGCAGCTTGGCCAGGTGCCGGGCCCGGACCCCGGCCCGGGCCAGCTCCCGGGCCCGGCGGGCCTGGTCGCGGGCCCGGGCCACCCGGGACCGCAGGGCAGCCGCCCGGGCCCCGAGCCGGCGGGCGACGGCCTCCAGGTCCTGTCTGGCGGCCGCCACCTCGAGTTCGAGGCGGTCGAGCCGCTCGTCCCGGTGCAGCCGCTCCCACAGCGGGTAGCGCAGGTATACCCGGGCCCGCTGGCGGACGTCGGTCAGGTCGCCGTCCTCGCCCTCCAGGTTCGGGTCCGGGTAGTAGAAGTAGGACCCCCGCAGTTCCAGCAGGGACCGGGACCGGGCGTCCTCGAGCCGCGCCTCGGCCTCGGCCAGCCGGGCCTCGGCCTCCCGGTACTCGGGCGCGCAGGCAAACGACGCCACGTCTCCCGGCCGGGCCGGGCCGGCCGAGAGCAGGAGCCCCAGGAGGGCGAACCACCCGCTCCGGCGCCTCACCACCGCTCCATCCGGGGCCGGACCTTGGCCGGGGCGAACGGGTCCCGGTAGGACCCCTTGGTGACCACCTCTTCCAGGTACCCCGCCGCCCGCACGAACTTGAGCATCCGCTTGTACGGGTTGAACAGGGGCAGGTACAGCAGGCTCCACGCGTCCACGGAGCGCCGCTCCGAGAATGCGAGCACCACGGCCGCCTCGAACCCCTCGGCGAGGAAGTACAGCAGGTAGTTGCCCAGGAGCACGAACGGCAGGATCGCGGGGTAGTTGGCGACCATGTCCAGCAGGTACGCGATCGAGGTGAACGCCAGAACCACGTGGAACACCACGCTGTCCAGACTCGACAGCAGGTTCTCGGGCCGCCACCCCGCCCCGAACGGGTTGAACACGTCCCCGTGCTTGAACACCCGGTTCTTGACCAGGTTCCGGGCCCACCGCCGGCGCTGTCGCACCAGGGGCCCCAGCCGGGTCGGCACGTTGGTCATGCACACGGCCTCGGGCGCGAACGCCACCCGGTAGCCCAGCTTGCGGAACTTGGCCGTGAGGTCCGAGTCGTTGCCCGGGCCGGGGTCGTACCCCCCCACCGCCTCGAACACCTCGCGGCGGAACGCGCCGAACGCCCCGGACACGATCGGCAGCGTCCCGGCGGCCGCCCGCACCCGCCGGCCCACCGCGATCGCGAACCCGTACTCGATGCCCTGGAGCTCGGTGAGCAGGTTGTAGCGGGGGTTGCGCACCCGCACGTTGCCCGCCACGCACCCAACCCGGGGGTCGCGCAGCCGCCGGACCAGGTGGGCCAGGGCGTCCCGGTCGAACGTCGTGTCCGAGTCCACGAACACCAGCACCTCGCCCCGGGCGTACCGGGCGCCCAGGTTGAGGGCCGGGGACTTGCCCTCCCGCTCGGCCATGCGGAACGTGCGCACGTTGGGGAACCGGGCCTGGATCTCCCGGCACACCTCGGGGGGGGCGTCCTCGCTGCCGTCGTCCACGAACAGGATCTCGACCCGGGGGTAGGTCTGGTCCTGGAGCGACTCCACCGTGCGCAGCACGGTGCCGGCCTCGTTGAGCACCGGGATCACCACCGAGACCAGGGGGTCCAGGCCGGCGAACGCGTCACCCGCTTCGGGGTCGGGGTGCCGGCGGCGCTCCCCCCACAGGAACGCGACCAGGGCCACGTCGGTCACGATGTACCGGGGGAAGTCCAGGAAGAAGAAGTGCCAGAACAGGCGCAGGGTGCGGTCGAAGCCGGCCCCGAACAGGTGGCCGAACAGGTTGGCCAGACGGTCCTCCCACCCGGTCACGGGTGCTCCTCCGGCCAGGCGATCCGCAGCTCCACCGGGGAACCCGCGAGGCGCCGGGCCACCTCGTCCCGGGCCCGGGCCAGGGCCCTGCGCGCCCCCGGATCGGGGGTCTCGAACAGCAGCACCCGAAACCGGCTTTCCGAAACCGGGCACACCACGTCGGTCTCCCGCAGGCTGCCCCGGAGGATCTCGACCACGGTCTGCAGGACGCGCAGGGTCTCCACGGGGCCCACCCGGGCCAGGAGGTCGTCCCGGCCCACCACCTCGACCTCGGCCAGGGCGTACGGCCGGCCGTACCGGTCGGACAGGTGCCGCGCGAGCCGGGCCATCTCCCCGAACGCGTCGGCCGGCACGGTGTGGAACTGCTCGTGGAGCAGTTCCGGCAAGGACCGGGGCGGCAGCCGGCCCGCCTCGGCCGCCGCCGCCCCCCGCGCGGTGAGCCGGTACGCAGGGACGTCGAACTTGCGGGCCAGGTCCGGCGGGAACACCCGGCCGCACACCAGGCTCAGGCACTCCACCTCTGGGTCGGGGGTCACCCCGCCGCAGTCCTCGCACCGGGCCACCTGGTTGGGCCGATCGAAGTCCACGCCCACGTGGCGCAGGACCCGGCGGCACTTGGGACACGTCAGGTCCTCGCCCTCCCGGAACTCGGGCTCCGGCGCCACGTGGCCGCACCGGTAATGGTGGACGTTGGACACCACCCGGAGCCGGGCCGACCGGCAGGTCGGGCACACCTCCCGGAAGTTGATCGCGTAGTGGCCACAGTGGGGACACAGGTGGATCCGGTCCCGGAACTCCCGTTCGAACAGCCCGAGCCCCGACAGTTCCTCGCACAGCTCGAACTCGTCGCCCCTGGGCAGATCCAGCACGAGCCCGGCCAGGGGCAGGTTGTACCCCTTGGTGGCCGCCGGGTGGCGGACCGGGTCGAGCGCCTCTGCCCGGCGGGTGACCAGGTGGCGCAACAACGCCACCGCCCGCCCCTCCACCCCCCGGCGCGCCTCGGCCGGCGGCAGGGCGGCCACCCGCCCGGCGACCGCGTCCAGGTGGTCCAGCAGCCGGGCCAGGGCGGCCTCGCTGCCGCCCACCGGCCACAGCCCGTCCGCGAACCGGCGGTCCTCGGCCGCCCGGGCCGGGTCGGGGCTCTCGGCGGCCCCGACAGGGACGAGGGCGGTCTCGGGCCTGCGCCGGAGGTCGCGCAGCCAACCGGAGACCCGCTGGTCGTCGGGGTGCAGCAGGAGGACCCGGTCGGACGGGCCGGGCACGCCAGGGCCCTGGTCCCCGGCCGCCACCCTCACCGGGCCCCGGGCCCGGAGCACCGCCTCCACCCGCGGATCGGGCACGTCGCAAACGAGGACATGGGCCATGGCGCCTCCTGTGGATCCGGTCCCCAGAACGGACTGGATGATATCAGAAACCGGAACGCCGGGCCGAGCATCGACAGCCGCGCCGGCCCGGCGGGTCGCGTACGGGCGTGGGGACCCGTTCCGGCGGCGGGGTGCGGCGCCGGCCGCCGGGTTTGTCCCGCAGGGAACCCGTCCCTTGGCCGCCGGAGAAAACCGTGGGATAATCCCCACCCGACACCGAAGATCGGCGACCACGATGCAGCAACCCAGACGAGGAGGACCCATGAACGTCGGCAAGAGGATCCGCCGCATGCGCGAAGCCCAGGACCTGACCCTGGACCAGGTGGCCCAGCTCACCGGGCTCGGAGCGGCGTACATCGCGTCCGTGGAGTCGGGGGAAGAGGTGCCGTCAATCGGGGCGGTGCTCCGGATTTCCCGGGCGCTGGGCTCCCGGATGGGTCAACTGCTCCACGAAGGCGGCCCCAAATCGGATATTTTCAGCATCGTTCCCGCCGGAGACGGGGCCAACGTGGAGCGCCAGCACACCGGCCAGGGATACACCTACGAGAGCCTGCTCATCCCCGAGATCCGTGGCCAGGGCATGGAACCGTTCCTCGTCACCTTCGACACCAAGGCGGCATCCTCGGTACAACCCATGGTCCACGAGGGCGAGGAGTTCCTGCACATCCTGTCCGGCACCGTGGAACTGCTGTACGACGGCGAGACCTACACGCTGAAGAAGGGTGACAGCCTCTACATCGACTCGTCCCGCCCCCACGCCCTGCGGGGGCTGGGCAAGACCCCTCCCCGGGCCCTCGCAGTCATCTACTCCCGGGATTGAGCGACCGTGGATCGCTCCGGACTGGTGACCGTGCGGATGCTGGGCAAGCTGCACAGCCTGCGGCGTGCGGCCGGGCTGGAATCCACGGCCGAGGTGGCGGTGCCGCCGGCAGGGACGAGCGCCCGGCAGATCGCGGTGGACCTGGGCCTGCCCCTGGACGAGATCGAGGCCGTGTTCCGGAACCGGTCGTCGGCCCCGCTGTCCGAAACCGTGTACCCGGGGGATCGCCTCGCGTTCGTGCCCAGGGGCACCCCGGGTCCCCACCGGTTCACCCTGGGGATCTACTCGGCCGGACGCGAGGGCTGAGCCCGGGACGAACGGCCCCTGGCGTCAGCCGCCGGCCCGGTCCTCCAGCGGCACGTATCGTTTCCCGAACTCCCCGATGTACCGCGCCCGGGGGCGGAAGATCCGGTTGTTCTGGAGGTACTCCAGCACCCGGGCCGTCCACCCGGCCACCCGGCTCACCGCGAAAATCGGGGTGAACATCTCGGGGTCGATGCCCAGGCACCCGTACACGAGCCCCGAGTAGAAGTCCACGTTGGGAAAGATCTTCTTGTCCCGGCCCAGGCGGGAGACCACCTCCTTTTCCATCTGGCGGGCCACCTTGAACAGGGGCTCCATCTCCCGGTTGCCCCGCACCAGGTGGGCGGCCAGGGGGGCGAGCACCCGGGCCCGGGGATCGTACGCCTTGTACACCCGGTGGCCGAACCCCATCACCCGTCCGCCGTTGGACAGGGTCTGGCCCACCCAGTCCTTCACGTCGCCGTGCTCGAGCACCTCTTCGAGCATGTACAGCACCTGCTGGTTCGCGCCGCCGTGGAGCGGGCCGTTGAGCGCCGCGACCCCGGATCCCACCGAGAAGTACACGTCCGACAGGGTGGAGGCCACCACCAGCGCCGCAAAGGTGCTGGCGTTCATGCCGTGGTCGGCGTAGAGGATCAGGGCCACGTCCATCACCCGCTCCTCCTGGGGAGTCGGCCGGCGGCCCGTCATCATGTACAGGAAGTTGGCCGCGTGGCTGAGTCCCGGGTCCGGGTCGATCGGCAGTTTGCCCTGCTGGACCCGGGAGATCGCGGCCGCGATGGTCGCCAGGCCCGCGATCAGGTGGTACGCGGCCTGGAGCCCGGCCGCGTCGTCGAGCTGCCGGTTCATGCGCATCCGCTTGCGCCGGCCCCTCTTCTTGAACTCGTAGATCGCCCGCCGCTCGCCCTTGGGCTGGGTCTCCATCGGGATCGAGTCCTCGTCCGACCCGATCACGTCCATCTTCGGGGGGTGGCCGGTGCGGTGGTCGATGTAGGAGAACTCCTGGCGCATCTGGTTGGTGCCCATCCGCAGGGCGGCCATGGCGTTCATCTCTTCCAGAGGGAAGCTCATCAGGAGCCGCAGGGTCTGGTTCAGGTACCGGTAGTCGACCAGCTTCTCCTTGAACGCCTTGAACTCGTCGGGAGAGGGCAGCTCGCCGTGGAGCAGCAGATAGCACACCTCCTCGTAGGTGGAGTGCGCACACAGGTCGAACACGTCGTAGCCCCGGTACACAAGCCACCCCTTGGACCCGTTGACGTACCCCACCTTGCTCTCGCACGCGATCGCGCCTTCGAGCCCGGGGCCCACCGTGCACGCCACCGGCCACCGGACCCGGGCGATCTGGTCCGGCTCGGGTTCGGCGCTGGTCTCCCGGCGGGCCCGCTCGGCCGCCTTGAGGATGAGCTTGGTGATCGACTGGGTTTTTTCGTGCATGACGCCCTCCACACCCGGCGAACGCGGGTCCGCGCACCGGAGCAGGTCGAAACGGAAGCGTTGGGTGGAGACCACGGGCGCCGGAGACCCCGGCGGTTTGGAAATACGACAGGGAGATCTTACACGAAGCCGGCCGGGATCACAAGAACTTCGCGAAAGGACACGGGAAACGCGATCCGCCCCATCAAACACGTTTTCCCGGAAACAAACCCTGGGGCAGGAGATCGCGGGCAGGACGGCCCGCTTCCCGGGCCTACTCCCCCTCGCCTTCCAGCAGCCCCCGGTACGCGTCCGCGGTGAGCAGCGCGTCCAACTGGGCCGGATCGGCCGGCCGGATCTCCACCATCCAGCCCCCCCCGTACGGGTCCTCGTTGACCCGCTCGGGCGCAGCCGCCAGGTCGGCGTTCACCGCCTTCACCTCGCCCCCCAGGGGCGCGTACAACTCGGACACCGCCTTCACCGACTCCACCGTGCCGAACTCCTGCCCCTTCTCCAGCGCGGCGCCCGGCGCGGGCAGGTCCACGTACACCACGTCGCCGAGCTGGTCCTGGGCGTAGTCGGTGATGCCGATCCTTACCGTGTCACCCTCTTGGCGCGCCCACTCGTGCTCGGCCGTGTACCGCAGGTCGTCGGGGATGTGGAGTTCGTGGAGTTCCTTCATCGCGTGCCTCCTGGCTGTCGGGTTTCCGGCAAAGACGGGCCGTCGGTGCGTTCCCTCCCGGCGAGGACCGGCTACAGCAGCGTCCGGAGTTCCCGGAGCGCCACGTCGAACCCGTCTCCCGAGAAACAGTACCCCAGGGTCCGGTACATCGCACGCAGCTCCCGGACCGGCGCTGCCACGTCCAGGCCCCGGACCACCACGTCCCGGACGAGTTCGGCCAGGGCACCGAACGCGTCCGGGCCCATGCCGAACCGGGTCATCTCGGCCACCCCCATCCGGAGCCCGCCGGCAGCGGTGAAACCCTCTTCGTCCGGGGTCGCCTGATAGTTGCACAAGATCCCGTTGTCCTCCAGCCGCCGGGCCATCTCGGGCCCCCGGCCGTACCCGACCCGCAGGACCACCTGGTGGGTCTCGGTGTAGTCCACGGCCGGGTCGCCGGCCACGGCCAGGCCGCAGTCGGCCAGGGCCCGGGCGAACGCCTTGGCGTTAGCCAGCACCGCCCGCTGGTAGGGCTCGCGAAACGCGTTCATCTCGTAGGCCGCCACCAGCAACCCCACTAGGGTGCCCAGGTGGTGGTTGGATACGGACCCGGGAAACGTCCGTCGTTCCAGGGCCTCCCACAGGGCGTAGCGTTCGTCGTGCTCCTCCCAATTGCACGCAGCGATGCCCCGCTGGGTTCCGAAGAACGTCTTGTGGGTCGACCCGGTCACCAGGTGCGCGCCGTCGGCGAACGGGTCCTGGAACAGGGGGCCCAGGAGTCCGAGCACGTGGGCCGCGTCGTACAGCACCACCGTGTCGAGCCCTTGCGCGTCGACGAACCGGCGGATCTCGGCCACGGGTTCGGGGTGGAGCACCATGCTCTTGCCCAGCACCACCAGTTCGGGACGGTACCGGTCCAGCAACCCCAGGGCACCGTCCACGTCGATCCGGAACGGGTTGTCCGCTTGCACCGGCAGTTCCTCCACGGCCGGCCGGTCGGTCCGGGGGTCGTGGGCCACGAAGTCCTTCAGCGCCCCCATCGGCTGGGCGCTCAGGTGGCCGCCCCGGATGATGTGGTTGTTCACCACCCGCCGGATCCGCTCGGGCTCGCGCTTGGGCGCGGCCCGGTTCCGGTACGCGACCAGGGCGCTGAACACGGCCGTGTTGGCCATCTGCCCGCTCACCAGCCGGGTCTCCACCTCGGTGCACCCCAGGTACCGCCCCAGTTCGGCCTTCAGGAGCGACTCCACCTCCCGGATGAACTCGGTCCCCTGGTAGTAGTACACATCGGCGTCGTAGAACGCCTCCACCTTCTTGTGTTCCGCGTACCGGAACGCCGGGTCCATCACCGACGCCAGGCGCACCGCCGGAGACGGCGTCATCTCGGACGGAATGAGGTTGATGCAGTCCCGCTGGCGCCACACCGTGTTGTCTCGCACCCGGCGGAGGAGGTCCAGGGCCTTGGCCGGCAGGTCCTCGGCCGGGGCGCGGGCGGGACCGGCGGGCCGGCCGCACACGATCGGCCGGGCGTAGGGGGGCGCCTCGGACCGCAGATGGTACTCCACCACCACGGCTTCGAGCCGGCGGCCCCGCACCTCCACCTCCACCCGGTCGTCCCACACCAGGTCGCAGTCGAGATACGCCAGGGCGATCGACCGCAACGCGTGACGGTCTGTTGGTGCCGCGTCCAGCCCCTCGCCGTCGAACTCCCAGTAGGGCACCCGGGTACCGCTGGTGATCCACCCCACCGGCCGGCCCGACCGGTACACCCGGTCGCCGGCCCGGGCCACGCCCGGCCCCAGCACGGCCACGGGCTGGACGAGCCGGGGCAGGTCGGCCCGCAGGGAGTAGTCCCGGAACGCGATCCGTCCGGCGGCCCGCCACTGGGCCAGCAGGCGGTCCCGCCCCACGAACGCGCCCTTGACCGGGGAGAAACTCACGGCCTGGCGCGCGAACGGCAGCGCGAAGACCGGGATCTCGCCGCCGGCCGGGTCGGTTCCCAGTTCGTGGCCGTACAAGGGCAACCCCGCCTCCAGCCGGAGGGTGTCCCGGGCCCCCAGGCCGGCCGGCCGGGCCCCGGCGTCTAGGAGGAGGTCCCACACCGCCCCGGCCGCGTCCCGTGGCACGAACAGCTCGAAACACAGCGGCTCGCCGGTGTACCCGGTCCGGGCCACCCGCACGTCGGCGCCTGCGAGGACGAGCCGGCCCAGGGCGTTGCGCACCGGGTCCGGGAGCCGGCCCGACTCGGCGACCGACTCGAGCAGTTCCCGGGACCGGGGTCCCTGGAGGGCCAGCATGGCGACCGCGCCGGTGCGGTCCTCGATCCGGGTTCCGGGAAACCGTTCCAGGTGGGCGTCCAGGTGCGCCCGGACCCGGTCCCGGTTGGACGCGTTCACCACCAGCCAGTACCCGTCAGCCTCGAACCGGTACAGGTACGCGTCATCCACCGCCCCGCCCGTCCCGGTGGGAATCAGGGTGTACTGGGCCTCGTCCACGTCCAGGGCGGCCGCGTTGTTCGAGAGGACCCGTTGCAAAAACCCCAGCGCGTCCTCCCCGGACACGAAGAACCGGCCCATGTGGGACACGTCGAACAGGCCCGCGTCACGCCGGGTGGCCAGATGCTCGCGCACGATCCCGGACCGGTACTGGAGGGGCATCTCCCAGCCTCCGAACGGCACCAGCCGTGCCCCCAGGTCCTCGTGGCGCCCGAACAGCGGGGTTCGTCCCAGCTCACCCATCGCGTCCCTCCCTGTCATCGTCGTCCCCTGCCCGAAACCGAATATAGAAACCAACGAAGGTTTTGCCGAATTCTCTCTTTTCTTGGGACTGTTCGGGGTGGCGCCCGGTGGAGCGCCGGGTGCGGCCCCTCGACTCGCCGCGCACCAAGACGTCTGGTATGCCGCCGGGGCTCGACACACCGCTTTCACGGGGTCCACGGGGGTGTCCGCCGGGCACCTCGCGCGGCGATCGGGTGCTGCACTCGCACCCGGCCGGAACCGGGTGCCACCCCGGGGTCGTGCGGCAATGCTTTTGAAGATCTCTATAGAACCGGGAAACGGACCGCCGTCAAGTCGGGTTGAGCCCAGGGCCGTGCCCTGGCACACTGAGCCGGCCCTGCCCCCTGACCGGAGGTGCCCCGTGCCCACCGTTTTCCCCGCCCGCAGCGCACCGGCCGAGGCCGTGGTCTTCGACCTGGACGGCACCCTGCTGGACAGCCTCGGGGACATCGCCGACGCCATGAACGCGGTGCTCTCCGGCCTGGGCCTGCCCACCCACCCGCGGGACCGGTACCGGATCTTCGTGGGGGACGGCCTGGAAGCGCTGGTCCGGCGGGCCCTGCCCCGGGACGCGCGCGGCGAGGCCGTGGTGGCGCAGGCCTTGGTTCGGATGCGCGACGAGTACGGCCGCCGGGCCACGGCAACGACCCGCCCCTACCCGGAAGTCCCCGAACTGCTGGACGGCCTTGCCGGCTGCGGCGTGCCGTTCGCGGTGCTCACCAACAAGCCCCACGAAGCAGCCGTGGACATGGTGGACCGGCTGCTCGGCCGGTGGCGGTTCGCGGCCGTGCTGGGGCCAGGGCCGGAAACGCCCAGAAAGCCGGACCCGGCCGGTGCCCTGCGGGTGGCCGGCAGCATGGGCGTGCCGCCGGAAGCGTGCCTGTACGTGGGGGACACGGCGGTGGACATGGCCACGGCCCGGGCCGCCGGGATGATCCCGGCCGGCGCCCTGTGGGGGTTCCGCACCGAGGACGAGCTTGTCGCCGCAGGAGCCCGCCACCTGCTGGCCAGCCCCCTAGCGGCCCTGCCCCTGGTCCAGGGCGCCTGAGCGGGTTCAAGCTTCGGCTGCCACCGGTCGTTCCGTACCGTGAACCACACCTTGCACCGGAGGCTCCCGTGCGCCGGCCGCACCCTGCACCCACTGCCCTGCTGCTCGCCGCGTGGCTCGCCGCGTCCGGGTGCGGCGTGTGGCAAGGGGAGTTCACCGGCCGGGTGGTCCAGGCGTTCCACGGCGACACCATCAAGGTGGAAAAGTCCCCCGGCCGGTTCGTTCGGGTCGTCCTGGCCGGCATCGACACCCCGGAGCGGGGCCAGCCGTTCCGGGACACGGCCCGGCAGTACACCCTGCGCATGTCCAAGGGCAAGGACGTCACGGTCCGGCCCACGGGACGGGACGGCCAGGGGAACCTGGAAGCCGAGGTCCTCCTGCCCAACGGCAAGAACCTCGCGCGCCTGCTGGTGGACGCCGGCCTGGCCTGGGCCAGGCCCGGCGCCGACGACCCGGAGCTGGCGAAACGCCAGGACCGGGCCCGCCGCGCCCGGCGGGGTTTGTGGACCGACCCCGACCCGGTACCGCCGTGGAAGTACCTCCGCGCAAAGACCTGGCGCGACCGCCCCGCCTCCTGACTCGCGTTCCACGAAGAGCCGTCCAGGAACGGTCCCCCCATACACCTCAAGGAGACGTGTTTTATCGCCGATCAGGACCACCGTCGCCCACCGTGGGCGTTTCTCGGGTCTCAGGGGATGGGGAAACGGAGTCCTCCGATGCGCGGGTGGAAGAACCTGCCGGTGTTCGTGAAGATCCTCGTGGCGTTCGGCCTGGCCCTGGCCGGAACGACCGCCGTGAGCCTGTGGACGATCGCGTCGTTCGGTCGGGTCGGGACAGAACTCGACCACGTGCGCAGCGAGAGTCTTCGCTTTGCCGAACTGGCCCGGGAACTCCAGGTCCACGTACTCCAGGTCCAGCAGTTCCTGACCGACGTCTCGGCCACCCGCGGACTGGACGGCCTGGACGACGGGTGGGACAGGGCTGACCAGGAGGCCGGCGCCTTCCGGGAAACCGCGGACGAGTTCCGAAAGATGTACGAGGGTGAGGGGGCTACGGGCCGGGTTGGAGAACTGGACCGGATCCTGGAACGGTTCGAGGCGTACTACTCCGCGGGCAAGGCCATGGCCCGGGCCTACGTAGACGGCGGCGCCCGGCAGGGCAACGCCCACATGGCCGGGTTCGACGGGGCAGCGGACGAACTCCACGCAGCCCTGGACGGGTTCGCCGAGGACCAGGTCTCCGAGGCCCACCACAAGTTGGACGCGGTGACCGGACTGGCGTGGCGCGCCCGCGTCGTGCTCGCAGCGGGGTCGGCCTCGTCCCTCGTCGCCGCGTTGGCCCTGGCGTTCTTCCTGGCCCGGTCGATCTCGGTCCCCCTCACAAAAGGAGTCGCGTTCGCAGAGGCGGTAAGCCGGGGGGACCTCTCCCACCGGATGGAGGACGACCGCCGGGACGAGTTCGGCCGGCTGTCGGGCGCCCTGGACCGAATGGTGGGCGCATTGCGCCAGGTGGTCGGGTCGATCCAGGGCACCGGGGCCGAGGTGGCCAGCGCGTCCGAGGAACTCTCGAGCACCACGTCCCAGATCGCGGCGAGCAATCAACAACTGTCCGGGCAGGCCTCGGAGATCGTGACCACGGCCGAACAGATGAACGCCACGGTGATCACAGTGGCGCAGAACGCCGACACGGCCAGTTCGTCCGCAGGGGAAGCCCAAGACGCAGCCGGAGAAGGCGCCGAGGTCATGGCCCGGGCCGTCGACGCGATGAACCGGGTCGCGGGCCAGATGCAACACATCGCCGGCACCGTGGAACAACTGGGGGAACAGTCGGCCAAGGTAGGGATCGTGATCGAGGTGATCGAAGACATCGCGGACCAGACGAACCTGCTGGCCCTGAACGCGGCGATCGAGGCGGCCCGGGCCGGGGAACACGGCCGGGGGTTCGCCGTGGTGGCCGACGAGGTACGAAAACTCGCGGAGAAAACCGTCCGGGCGACCCAGAACATCACCGAGATCATCCACAGCATCCAGGGCCAGACGGCCGATGCGGTGAAAACGATCGCCGAGGGGGCCAAAACAGTGCAGGAGGCGGAAGCCCTGTCGGGCCGGGCCGGGCAGTCGGCCGGGAGGATCCGGGAGCGGATCCAGGCGGCGACGGACCAGGTGCAACAGATCGCCTCGGCCAACAACCAGATGGTCGCGGCCATCCAGGGGTTGGGGGGCGGAGTGGACCAGATCTCCACCGGCGTGGACCAGGCCGCCCAGGCGGTGGACGAGATCGCCCGGGCCTCGGCCGACCTGGCCGCCCGGTTCAGCCTGTGACGACTACGGCACGGGGATTCCCAACGCGGCCAGTTCGGCCTCCACCCTGGCCGCCCACCCCCGGTTGGCCCGGGGGTTGGCCGGGCTGGGGTGGGTGATCCGGCCGATCCGCACGCCGTCGCCCAGGGCCAAACGGACGCGGTCCTCGGCGAACTTGCCGATCCCGATCACGATCCGGGGGGCCAACAACTCCACGGTGCGCACCAGGGCCCGGTCGCACACCGCGAAAAGCGCAGCCCTCTCGGCCGCGGGGAGCTTGTCGGGAGTCCGGTTGCGGCCGCTCGCCTCCATGAACACCAGCGGGCAGTAGTTGGCCACGAAGAACCGGGCGAAGAACGCGGCCGGACTGCCGAACCGGTCCCGGGCCCAGCCCCACAGCCGCCGGCCGCTCACCTCGCTCCGGGGGCAGGCGAACCCCTGGACCGGGCGTTTGGGGTGTTCGGTCCCCGGCCGCCCCACCGGCGCCTCGATCCCGAGCCACTCCCGCACCAGCCCCACCTCTCCGAACGGCACCCCGGTCTGGGCCATGCCGTGGGGGCCGGGGTTCATCCCCAGCAGCAACACCTCCTTGGGCCCCGCGCCGTAGCGCTCCCAGTACGCGTCGTGGGCTGCCCGGGCATACACCAGGGGGTTGTACACGTGGGTGACCGGTTCGGCGAACCGGAGGACGGAAACCCCGGAGACGAGGTTCTCGAGGATCTGGGTGTGGGTCACTGGCGCGGCCCCTCCTCGGGCCAGGGTGCGCTTGGCAGCCCGTGTCAGTTTCTTGATCTCGATCTCCCGCCGTGTTGCCGACGACCGGTCCGGGTGGGTCTCCACATAGACCACCCGGACCGGCCGGCGGGGTCGGGTGTACCGCGCCCCCACACCGCGGTTGTGTTCGTCCACCCTCCGCCCCATGTCGGTGGTGATCCCCGCATAGTAGGTGCCGTCTGCGCACTCGAGCAAGTAGCAGTGCCACGGCTCCCGCGCCCCGAGTTGGTTCGACGATTCGCCCACGGTCCGCCTCATGCCGAGCCTGGCCTGGTAGCAGCACGCCGGCCGTGACGCCCGGGGGCCATGGCGCCGGAGAGCCGGGCGCGGTTCCCACAGCTGCCGCGCGGCGAAGCGCACGGCCGGGGACAGACCCCATGCCCCACGCTACCGCGTTCCATCTTCCGGCGTGCCGACAGGACAGGGCAACTCAGAAATCGTAGAAAAGGTGCGCGTACGGATAGACCTCGGTGCCTTCCCGGTCGACAAACAGATCGAGCCCCACCGAGGTCCCGATGCCGTTGACAAAAAACCACCCGGCCTCGGCGCCGTACCGGTCCACGTCTGCTTCGAGGAGGTCCACCGCACTGACGATGCGGCTCCAGGAGACCCCGGCCCACCAGCCCGACGGGTCGCGGTAGTCGAAGCCGCCTCCCCAGGTCCGGTCGGGGAACACCGCGAGGCGGTCCACGGTAAACCCCAGGTTCCGGTCCCGGCGGCGGAACTCGAGGGCCGCCAGGGACCTGGCCGCCCGGTCCAGGTCCCGGTCGTAGGTGTATCCCGTGTACTCGACACTCACCACCCAACGGTCGGAAAGCTCCTGGGCCGCCCACACCCCCCAGGACACCTGCTCCACCTCCAGCCACCGCTCCAGGGGACGGGCCCCGTAGACCCGCCGGCGCCAGGTGACGGTCGCCGCCGTCAACCGGTCGCCCCACACCGTCCCGGCGGCGTTCGCGTCGACGTAGAGCGCCTCGCTTCGCAGACCATCGGCTGCGGGAGATCGGGACATCCCCAGGTCGGCGCCCACGCCCAGCGGCGCTCGCACCCCAACCTCTCCGCGGTAGTAGCGGACCGTGGACGACCGGTCGCTTCCGGACACGATCGCCTCCACCTCCCCCCCGAACGCTTCCCACGGGTCGATGCGCAGCAGGGTCGCCCACTCCCCGTATCCATCCGGTCCCCCGGTGACCCTCAGGTCCACGCTGCCGAGGGCAAAGGAGAAGGACGGACAGACCAACACCGCCAGCAGCCAGAGAAAGCGGGGTCGGGCCAAGTACCGCCTCATCCTTGACGCACGACTTCGAGAAAGACGTGGCCGTACCGGTCCAACTTGGTCTGCCCCACGCCAGGGATCCGGGCGAGGGCGGTCCGGTCCGCGGGCCGGCGCACTGCCATCTCCCGCAGGGTGGCATCGTGGAAGATCACGTACGGCGGGACGCCCTGGGCGCGGGCCAGTTCGAGTCGCTTGGCCCGCAACCGTTCGAACAACTCCCGGTCCGCCGGATCCTCCAGGCCGGCGGACGGCCGGGCGCCCCCCCGGCGGGAGGGCCTGCGTGGTTCGGGATCCCTGCGGAACCGGACCGTCTCCTCCCCCCGGAGCACAGGCCCGCTCGCCCCGGTGAGCACGAGGGCCCCGTGTCGGTCGGGGTCCGTAGCGACCCGCCCGGAAGCGGCGAGTTGGCGGAAAACCGACCGCCAGCCCCGGGCGTCGAGTTCGCCGCCGATCCCGAAGGTGCTCACCCGGTGGTGGCCCCACCGGCACACCCGGTCGGTGGCGTTCCCGAGGAGAACGTCGGTCAGGTGGGCCACCCCGAACCGCTGGCCGGTCCGGTACACGCATGACAGCGCCTTCTGAGCCGCGACGGTGCCGTCCCACGTTTCCACCGGTTCGAGGCAGGTGTCGCAGTTCCCGCACGGATCGGGGTACGCCTCCCCGAAGTACCGGAGCAGCACCTGCCGGCGGCACTCGACGGTCTCGCAGTACCCCAGCATGGCGTCGAGCTTGCGGCGCTCGGCCCGTTTGTGGGCCTCGTCCGCGTCCGAGGCGTCCAGGAGGCGCCGCAGGCTCGCCACGTCGCCCATGCCGTAGGCGAGCCACGCGTCCGACGGCAACCCGTCCCGGCCGGCCCGGCCGGTCTCCTGGTAATAGGCCTCGAGGCTCCTGGGCAGGTCCAGGTGGGCGACGAAGCGCACGTTGGGTTTGTCGATGCCCATGCCGAACGCCACGGTCGCCACCACGACCACCCCCTCCTCCAGCAGAAACCGGTCCTGTCGGGCCCTGCGCACGTCG